>NZ_JAEHBN010000005.1:0-338796 GCF_016483605.1 Bacillus cereus group sp. N11 | reverse complement strand
TTAACAGCATTAATCGTATTTCTATCAAGCGTATTAGTATAATAGAAGTTTTGTAACAAAAGATAAATGAAGGGAGAATGAAAGATATGAAAGAGCAAGTATTACAAGTAACAAAAGGTGACTTCGTAGGATCAGCAAGTGGAGCAGTAGTGTTAACAGCATTAATCGTATTTCTATCAAGCGTATTAGTATAATAGAAGTTTTGTAACAAAAGATAAATGAAGGGAGAATGAAAGATATGAAAGAGCAAGTATTACAAGTAACAAAAGGTGACTTCGTAGGATCAGCAAGTGGAGCAGTAGTGTTAACGGCATTAATCGTATTTCTATCAAGCGTATTAGTATAATAAAAGTTTTAAATTGTACAAAATGAAAGGAGAATGAGGAATATGAACAGTGAACAAGTGTTACAAGTAACAAAAACAGATTTATTAGGATCATTAGGCGGAGCAGTGATATTAACATCGTTTATTCTATTCCTTGCAAATATATTAGTATGAGAAATATAAATACAATCATTCAAAAAAAATAAAGACTCTAACGTATTAGTAAGTAGTTAATATGTTGGAGTCTTTTTTGTTTTCCCCTTACTTTAAAGAGAAAAAAGTCGAATTTTATATGTAAGAAAAAAAGAGGAATTTGACAGAAAAGATAGAAAATTTTAAAGGTCAGAAATTGTTAGCCTGCTAACTAATTTCTAAAAATTGATATTGGAAGCGTTTTCGGTTGGTTTTAAGTATGGACCATTTAATCTATTTACAGGGGGATGAAGATATTATGAAACAAAAATCTATGGATACGCTAGCTGCACAAATGGAGGACTTTTTTCCGGTACGTGATGTAGATCATTTGGAGTTTTACGTAGGGAATGCAAAACAATCGAGTTATTACCTTGCGAGAGCGTTCGGATTCAAAATTGTGGCTTACTCTGGATTAGAAACAGGAAACCGTGAAAAGGTATCTTATGTTCTTGTGCAAAAAAATATGCGTTTTGTTGTGTCCGGGGCCCTAGGTAGCGATAATCGTATCGCAGAGTTTGTAAAAACTCATGGTGATGGTGTAAAAGACGTTGCATTACTTGTCGATGACGTTGATAAGGCTTACTCGGAAGCGGTGAAACGTGGTGCCGTCGCAATTGCTCCACCTGAGGAGTTAACAGATGAGGATGGTACATTGAAAAAAGCAGTTATTGGTACGTATGGTGATACAATTCACACGCTTGTAGAGCGTAAAAATTATAAAGGAACATTTATGCCAGGATTCCAAAAGGTTGAGTTTAATATTCCATTTGAAGAATCAGGTTTAATTGCTGTAGATCATGTAGTTGGTAACGTTGAGAAAATGGAAGAGTGGGTTAGTTATTACGAGAATGTTATGGGCTTTAAACAAATGATCCATTTCGACGATGATGATATTAGTACAGAGTATTCGGCATTAATGTCAAAAGTTATGACGAATGGAAGTCGTATTAAGTTCCCTATTAACGAACCAGCAGATGGAAAGAGAAAATCGCAAATTCAAGAATATCTTGAATTCTATAATGGAGCAGGTGTACAACATCTTGCCTTATTAACGAGTGATATTGTTAAAACAGTTGAAGCGCTTCGTGCAAATGGTGTGGAGTTTTTAGATACACCAGATACGTATTACGATGAGTTAACTGCGCGAGTTGGAAAAATCGATGAGGAAATTGATAAGTTAAAAGAATTAAAGATTTTAGTAGACCGTGATGATGAGGGCTATTTACTGCAAATCTTTACGAAACCAATTGTAGACCGTCCAACTTTATTTATTGAAATCATTCAACGTAAAGGTTCTCGTGGATTTGGTGAAGGGAACTTTAAAGCATTATTCGAATCAATTGAAAGAGAACAAGAGCGTCGCGGAAATTTATAAGATTTGTATCCACCAGCAAGAATTCTTTTGCTGGTGGAAATTTCATTTTCATAGGGAGGAATTATGATGAAATTTGTTACATTTCGTCTCCCTTCGAAAGAAATGCGAGCTGGGTGGCTTGAAGGTGACAAAGTAATCGATATGAATCTTGCTAGTGACGGAAAAGTCCCTTCCTCTATGCTCGCCTTTTTAGAGAAAGCGGATGAGTATGTAGAGTTGCTGCGTAATAGTAAGAATCCAAACAAGGGTATATATTCCTTAGAAGAAGTACAATTGACAGCTGTTATTCCTAATCCGGGTAGCATTCGAGATTTTTATGCATTTGAACAGCATGTAAAAACAGCTCGCGGACGAAGAGGACTAGATGTTGTACCTGAATGGTATGATGTCCCGGTTTTTTATTTTACTAACCATCGTGCTGTTATTGGTCCAGATGATTTTGTAATTGGTCCGAAGAAGTCTAAAAAGCTTGATTATGAATTAGAGATTGCTTGTGTAATCGGAAAAGAAGGAAGGAATATTTCTCGTGAGCAAGCAGAGGAATATATTTTTGGTTATTGTATTATGAACGACTGGAGTGCAAGAGACTTACAAGCAACAGAAATGAAGGTAGGGCTTGGACCAGCAAAAGGAAAAGACTTTGCAACTTCATTAGGAGCGTATCTCGTTACGAAAGAGGAATTAGACATTTATCGTAATGGTAATCGATATGATTTAGAGATGACTGCTCACGTGAATGGGAAACTATTATCAAAGGGAAATTTCCAAGATATTTACTATACGTTTGCTGAAATGATTGAACGTGCTTCACAAGACGTGACCTTATATCCGGGAGATGTGATCGGTTCTGGAACAGTAGGAACAGGATGTATTTTAGAACTTGGTACAGAAGAGTGGCTACAAGATGGAGATGTTGTAGAGCTGTCGATTACTGGTTTAGGTACGTTACGTAATACGGTCAAAAAAGACATGAAAGCAGGTGATGGGCATGTTTTATCGTCACATGGGGGAACTACCTCATAAACGACATGTACAATTTCGTAAAAAAGATGGAGCGCTTTATCGTGAACAGGTAATGGGAACGAAAGGTTTTTCTGGTACGCAGTCTATTTTGTACCATCATTATATGCCAACGGAAGTAGGTCATGCGGCAGTATCTCATTCTTGTCAGTTGCAGTATGAAGAAGATGTAGCTCTTGCACATCGTCATTTTCGCACGAAAGAAAATAAAAAAACGGGCGATGCAGTAAGCGGAAGAAATTTTATGCTTGGGAATGAGGATTTATTAATTGGAGTAGTGACTCCGACAGAAAAAATGGACTATTTCTATCGTAATGGCGATGGCGATGAAATGTTATTTGTTCATTATGGAACAGGAAAAATCGAAACAATGTTCGGAACGATTCACTATAGAAAAGGTGATTATGTAACGATCCCAATTGGAACGATTTATCGTGTTATTCCAGATGAAGGAGAGACTAAGTTTCTTGTTGTAGAGGCGAATAGCCAAATTACAACACCACGTCGCTATCGCAATGAATATGGGCAATTGTTAGAACATAGCCCGTTTTGTGAGAGAGATATTCGTGGCCCGGAAAAATTAGAGACATATGATGAGAAAGGTGAGTTTGTCGTAATGACAAAGTCGAGAGGATATATGCATAAGTATGTTTTAGGGCATCATCCGCTAGATGTTGTTGGGTGGGATGGTTATTTATATCCGTGGGTCTTTAATGTGGAGGATTTTGAACCAATTACAGGCCGTATTCATCAGCCACCACCAGTACATCAAACATTCGAAGGGCATAATTTCGTCATTTGCTCTTTCGTACCGCGTTTATACGATTATCATCCAGAATCTATCCCGGCACCGTATTATCATAGTAACGTGAATAGTGATGAAGTACTGTACTATGTAGAAGGAAACTTTATGAGCCGAAAAGGTGTGGAAGAAGGGTCTATTACACTTCATCCGAGCGGAATTCCTCATGGGCCGCATCCTGGGAAAACAGAGGCAAGTATCGGAAAGAAAGAGACGCTTGAATTAGCCGTTATGATAGATACATTCCGTCCGCTTCGTATTGTAAAACAAGCACATGAAACGGAAGATGAAAAGTATATGTATAGCTGGATTGAAGATGGTTCATATACTGTGAAATAAGCAAAAAGAGGCGTGCTCAATAAAGGAGCACGCCTCTTTAATATGTATAATGACACCAAAATAAGGTGATAGAAAGATTCTCAGAAAGAATAATAAGGATATTGTATATTCCGAAAGATTTCTACTTATTTCGACAAAAGTATTGACGAGAAAAAGTGTTATGAGTAAAATGAAAAAAGCGAATTAAAAATTTTCAGAAAATTTAAAACTTGGAGGAGTGGACGATGAAGCAAATTTTTCAAAAGAAGCCTATTGCAAAGTTAATGCAAGAAAGTAAGCAAAAAACGTTAGCGAGAACATTGGGCGCACTGGATTTAACTATGCTTGGAATCGGAGCGATTGTTGGAACTGGTATTTTCGTTCTTACAGGCGTAGTGGCAGCAAAACATTCTGGACCAGCTATTATATTATCATTCGCGATAGCCGCATTAGCCTGTGCCTTTGCTGCATTTTGTTATGCTGAATTTGCTTCTTCAGTTCCTGTCTCGGGTAGCGTATATACATATACGTACGCGACGATGGGAGAAGTATTCGCGTTTTTAATTGGTTGGGATTTAATGCTTGAATATTTACTTGCTACATCTGCTGTAGCAAATGGATGGTCCGCTTATTTTCAGTCTTTACTAAAGGGATTTGGGATTCATATTCCGACCATTCTTTCTTCGGCCCCAGGCACAGGAAAAGGTGGAATAATTGATTTGCCTGCAGTCTTAATTATTTTAGTGATGACAGCTCTTTTATCTAGGGGTGTTCGAGAGAGTGCACGTGTAAATAATATTATGGTATTTATTAAAATAGCAGTTGTTCTTATTTTTATCTTTGCTGGTTTTAATTATGTGAAGCCTGAAAACTGGACGCCTTTTATGCCATTTGGTTTAGATGGTGTAATGGCTGGGGCTGCTACAGTATTCTTCGCATTTATAGGATTCGATGCAGTTTCAACAGCTGCGGAAGAAGTGAAACGTCCACAACGTGATTTACCAATCGGCATTATTGCATCGTTATTAATATGTACAGTTCTTTATATCGTTGTTTCACTTATTCTGACAGGAATTGTTCCATACGGACAGCTGAATATATCAGATCCAGTTGCTTTTGCACTTCAATTTATTGGACAAGATGGTTTAGCGGGGGTAATTTCAGTAGGGGCAATCACAGGGATTACAACTGTAATGCTAGTGATGATGTATGGGCAAGTTCGTGTTTCATATGCGATGAGCCGTGATGGGTTATTGCCGAAGCGTCTGGCTAAGGTTCACCCGAAATTTAAAACACCGTTTTTAAATACATGGACAACGGGTATTATTGCAGCATTGATTTCAGGATTAATAGATTTAAATGTATTGGCACACCTTGTAAACATGGGGACATTGTCAGCCTTTGCACTCGTAGCTGTTGCGGTTATTGTGATGAGAAAGACTCATCCGGATTTACCAAGAGCATTTAAGGCGCCACTCGTACCATTTTTACCAGCGTTAACAGTAATTTTCTGTTTATACTTAATGCTTCAATTATCAGGGACAGCGTGGATTAGTTTTGGAGTATGGATGGTTATCGGTATAGCGGTTTACTTCTTATATAGTCGAAAACATAGTGTTTTAAATAATAGTAAAAAAGAAGATGATGTAGCGAATTTATAAGTGGAAAAATCCATTCTAATTCTGTTAGAATGGATTTTTTTATTTGAAAATTTACATTTTTCTGAATCTATTATAAGATAATTGTTGGTCAACTAAAGGGGTGAAAATATGAAAAATACATGGCGTGAGCTAAGGGAAATGGATCGTAACGTATGGATTCGATTTATCGGTGAGACATTGAATGGAATTGCGATGATGATGTTAATGCCTTTTTTCGCATTATATTTAAAAGATAAGGTAGATTCTTTATTACAGGTTGGAGTTATTATGGCGCTTTCTCCAATTGCTGCAAGCTTTGGATCGCTTATAGGTGGAAGAATTGCTGATATATATGGAAGAAAGCCGATTATGATATTTTCAATGGCAAGTAATGCATTATTAATGCTCGGTTTTTTATTTATAGAAGGGTTTATTTCATATGCAATTTTATCTGTTTTTTTAGGATTAAGTAATTCTTTATTTCATCCAGCTGCATCAGCGATGGTTGCAGATGTGACCGCGCCAGAAAAAAGAACCGAAGCATATGGTTTATTGCGAATGGGACACAATATAGGTGCTGCAATCGGTCCAATAATGGGTGCATCAGTAGTGGTGTTGTCAAAGAATCTTGTGTTTATTATTGCCTCTTCTACGATGCTATTTTATGCATTACTTGTACTAATTCTTATCCAGGAGACAATGCCAAAAGCAGCAGATAAAAAAGAAGAGAATGCAGAGAAGGAATCAGGTGCAGTTTGGAAAGTTTTAATGAGAGATAAGGCGTTAATGATTTATTTGTTAGCAGGTATCATTATTTCTATGGGATTTTCTCAAACAGAAGGCATGTTACCACTTCACTTTGATAATGAAATGAAGGATATTTTTGGAGTTAACAATCCATACCCGTATTTAATGGCGCTAAATGGACTATTAGTTGTGTTATTCCAGTTTCAAATTTCAAAATGGGCGACAGATAAACCTGTCGGAAAGACGATGTTATACGGGGCGTGTTTGTTTGGAATTGGTTTGTTTTTTATAGGGTGGTTACCGAAGTGGTTTGGAGAATTTAATACAAATGCTACAATTATTTTAGTGACGTTAATGTTCGTGTATGCCATATATACGTTAGGCGAGATGATTATGTCGCCTGTACAGATGACGTTTGTAGCGAATTTGGCCCCTGAGCATTTGAGAGGAACTTATATGGGAGCAGCGAGTTTGCAGTGGATTACGGGAAGTGCATTTGGTCCACTTCTTGGAGGTTTTCTATTAGATAGATTACTCGGACATTTCTTATTTACAATTTTAGGTGTAGGATGTTTAGTTGCAGGTATTGTATACGTTTCTTTAGATCGCCTCGTGGAACAAAGGCAAAAGGACACACTAACCAAACAATCTTCTTAATAAAATAGGTGACATACACAAAAAGGGGATTTCTACATATTTTAGGTACATAACTAGATTAGGTTGCCATTTCATTTTGTGTAGTTGTGAAGAAAATGAAATAGAAAAGTGTAGAAATCCAATAAGTGGTGTCATTTAATTATTTGTGGAAGTTACATTTTATTTCAAATAGGAACTACCTATTTTTATAAAAAGTGCTAAAATAGAAAAATGAAAACAATTGGTTAGGGTGATTTAATTGACGAAAATTAAATTAGGTTTATTATATGGTGGAAAATCAGCTGAGCATCAAGTTTCGTTACAGACGGCTCTTGCTGCTATTAAAGCGTTAAATCAAGATAAATTCGAGATTCATCCGATTTATATTACAGAGCAAGGTCAATGGGTACGCGGTGAGCGTATTGAAGGTGAAGTAACGGATGTTGAAGCTTTAAAAATGAGCGGTGCAGAAAATTCGATTTCTCCGTTATCATTAAGCACGGAAATTATTCCATCTGCAACTTCTGAGGAAGATGCTATCGATGTTATTTTTCCATTACTACATGGACCAAATGGTGAAGATGGAACGGTTCAAGGGTTATTAGAATTAATGAACATTCCTTATGTAGGAAATGGTGTTCTAGCATCATCTGCCGGTATGGATAAAGTTGTTATGAAAAATATCTTTGCAGAAGCTGGTTTGAAACAAGCGAAATATGCATCTTTCATTCGTAGTGCATGGGAAAAAAATCGCGAAGAAGCTTATGACAAAGTAGAAGAGAAGTTAGGGTATCCTTGCTTCGTAAAACCAGCAAACCTTGGTTCAAGTGTTGGTATTAATAAATGTAAAAATCGTGAAGAACTTGAGAGTGCATTTGAAGAGGCATTCCAATTCGACCGCAAAATTATTGTAGAAGAAAATATCGTAGGTCGTGAAGTAGAAGTTGGTGTACTAGGTAACGACGAACCGAAATGTTCAGTTGTAGGTGAAATCGTACCGAAAAAGGACTTTTATGATTATAAGTCGAAGTACATCGATGGTGATACAGCGTTAATTATTCCAGCTGAAATGACAGAAGAAGAGTCTAATGTAATTAAGCGAGATGCAATTGTTGCATTCCAATCTTTAGATGGTGCAGGCTTAACACGAGCTGATTTCTTCTTAACGAAAGACGGAGAAGTATATATTAACGAAGTAAACACAATGCCAGGATTTACGCCGTTTAGTATGTTCCCTCTATTATGGCAACATACTGGATTACCATATCCAGAATTAATCGAAGAGCTAATTCGTTTAGCGATTGAACGTCACGAAGAAAAACAAAAAATTAAATATACAATATAACAAAAAAGGAGGAGGCACTATTCGAAGGAATAGTGCTTCCTCTATGTAAGGAGTGTTTTCATGATTAATCGAACGTTAAAACAAGTAGAACAGATGATAAATGGTACGGGATTAGCAGAGCAGTATGAGGGAATTACTATACAGGGAGTGTCTATTGATACGAGAAAAATCGAAAAAGGAAATTTATATGTTCCGATTCAAGGTGAACGTTTCGATGGACATGCTTTTGTAGATAAAGCTGTTGAAAATGGAGCTGTTGCTACATTATGGATGAAAGATGTAGCAAATCCGCCTGAGAATCTTCCAGTTATTTTTGTAGAAGACACACTATTGGCATTACAAATGTTAGCGAAAAACTATCGCGATCAATTGGATGTTAAAGTTATTGGTGTGACAGGTAGTAACGGTAAAACATCTACGAAAGATATTGTAACAAGCCTTCTTGCGACTAAATTCAAAGTTCAAAAAACAGAAGGTAATTTCAATAACCATATCGGTTTACCTCTTACTATTTTAAACCTAGAAGAAAATACGGAAGTTGCTGTATTAGAAATGGGTATGTCAAGCCGAGGAGAAATTGAATTCTTATCTAAGTTAGCTCGTCCTAATGCAGCTATCATTACGAACATTGGTGAGGCGCATTTAATGGATTTAGGCTCTCGTGAGGCAATTGCAGAAGCGAAATTAGAAATTGTGGCAGGATTACAAGAAGGCGGAGTGTTCGTATATAACGGAGATGAGCCATTGTTAACAAATCGTGTTCCTGAAATGAATTTAGCGACGGAAACAGTAACATTTGGTGATGCGAGAGCAAACGATTACTATCCAACGACTGTAACATTACAGGCAACTGGCACACATTTTAAAATGAATAGAGAAGAAAACATTTCATTCTATATACCAGTGTTAGGGAAACATAATGTGTATAATACACTTGCTTCCATGGCGATTGCGAAACATTTTGGTGTGACATGGGAAGAAATGAAACAAGGTTTAGTAACACTTCAAATGACAGGTATGCGCATGGAAATTGTAAAAAAGGATAGTGGGTTAACAATTATCAATGATGCTTACAATGCAAGTCCGACAGCTATGGAAGCAGCATTCCATTTAATGAATGGTTTAGATGGTTTTTCTCAAAAAATCGTCGTGCTTGGTGATATGTTAGAGCTTGGAGACCAAGAGGTTCAATTTCATTATGAAGTAGGTAAATTAATTGACCCAGCAAAAATCTCATATGTATTCACATATGGTAGATTAGGGGCTCAAATTGCTGAGGGAGCGGAAATTAATTTCCCTGGTGAACGTGTAAAGGCCTATCATAATAAAGAAGAGCTTGTAAAAGATTTACAGGCGGTAGTTGGTAATAACGATGTTGTATTAGTTAAAGCATCTCGTGGCATGAAATTAGAAGAAGTTATTACGATGTTGAAATAATTGGTGAATATAAATAGGGATGATAGTCACGAAAATAGAAGAAACTTATAATAAGCGCTTACAGAGGATGTTAAAAAATAAAAGTGAAGAAAAAAAGTCCTGAATATGAAAATAAGGTAACAGTTGGGTTTGCTTTTTGCACATACAAAACTTATAATTGATAAAGTGTAATAACGTTTAAAAGTATTTTCGTGTAGAAATACGCCCGTTTATATACGTGAGCATTCAGGAAAAGGGCTTTTCCGCCAATTCGGAAAATGCCTTTTTTTAAATGATAAGTATAGGATAGAAAAGGAGAAGTAACATTGACAACATTTCGAGAATTAGGATTAAGTGAATCTTTATTGCAATCTGTTGAAAGTATGGGCTTTGAAGAGGCTACGCCGATTCAAGCTGAAACAATCCCACATGCATTGCAAGGTAAAGATATTATTGGGCAAGCGCAGACAGGTACAGGGAAAACAGCAGCATTTGGATTACCGCTATTAGATAAAGTAGATACTCGTAAAGAAGCAGTTCAAGGTATTGTTATCGCGCCAACGCGTGAATTAGCAATTCAAGTTGGAGAAGAGCTATACAAAATTGGTAAACATAAACGCGTTCGTATTTTACCAATTTATGGTGGTCAAGATATTAACCGCCAAATTCGTGCTCTAAAAAAACACCCACACATTATTGTTGGTACGCCGGGTCGTATTTTAGATCATATTAACCGTAAAACACTTCGCCTACAAAACGTTGAGACTGTTGTTCTTGATGAAGCGGATGAAATGTTAAACATGGGCTTCATTGAAGATATTGAAGCAATTTTAACAGATGTGCCAGAAACACATCAAACATTATTATTCTCAGCGACAATGCCAGATCCAATCCGTCGTATTGCTGAGCGTTTCATGACTGAGCCTCAACACATTAAAGTAAAAGCAAAAGAAGTAACAATGCCAAACATTCAGCAGTTCTATTTAGAAGTGCAAGAAAAGAAAAAGTTTGACGTATTAACGCGCTTACTAGATATTCAATCTCCAGAGCTTGCGATCGTATTCGGTCGTACAAAGCGTCGTGTTGATGAATTATCAGAAGCATTAAACTTACGTGGTTATGCAGCAGAAGGTATTCATGGTGACTTAACACAAGCGAAACGTATGTCTGTATTACGTAAATTTAAAGAAGGTGCTATTGAAGTTCTTGTTGCAACAGATGTTGCTGCGCGTGGTCTTGATATTTCAGGCGTAACACACGTATACAACTTCGATATCCCACAAGATCCTGAATCATACGTTCACCGTATCGGTCGTACTGGCCGTGCAGGTAAAAAAGGTATTGCAATGTTATTTGTAACACCACGTGAATCAGGACAATTAAAAAATATCGAGCGTACAACAAAACGTAAGGTTGACCGTATGGAAGCACCGACACTTGACGAGGCACTAGAAGGTCAACAACGTTTAATCGCTGAAAAACTTCAAAGCACAATTGAAAATGATAACTTATCATACTACAAGCGTATTGCAGAAGAAATGTTAGAAGAGAACGACTCTGTAACAGTAGTAGCTGCTGCTTTAAAAATGATGACAAAAGAGCCAGATACAACACCAATCGCTTTAACATCAGAACCACCAGTTGTTTCAAGAGGTGGCGGTTCTAAAAAACGCGGTGGTAACGGAGGCGGATACCGTGATGGTAACCGTAATCGTAGTCGTGATGGACGCAGTGGCGATGGTCGTAACCGTGACCGTAACCGTGATGGACGCAGTGGCGATGGTCGTAACCGTGATCGCAATCGTGATGGTGGCCGTGATGGTAACCGTGGTCGTAGAGGTGAAGGTCAAGGTCGCCCTGGATCTTCTTCAAATGGACGCGGCGAAAGAAAACATCATAGCCGTCCACAAGCTTAATAAAAAAAGAGAATGCCCTTTGTTGGCATTCTCTTTTTTTATTTCTAAAATTGTACATACTACATAATAACTCATGTAGAAAAGAGGTACGATATGCTTGTAAGGCTTGGGTATGTTGCGATGAGTGTGCATTTGAAGAACGCATCTCCATCTCAAACGATGACATATGCACAATTTCAACGGATTGATGATCGAGAGGCTGCGATTCGTAAACTTGAAAGAATCGCTAATTCGAATTTGGAAAATTGCTTGCGGTTATTAAAGCATAATAAGGGGCATGATATATCTTTCTTTCGACTTAGTTCTAAGCTTATTCCTTTAGCGAATCATGAGGAGTTGTTAGAGTGGAACTATATTCGTCCATTAAAAGAAAGTTTAAAAGTGCTAGGTGAATACGCAATTCGTATGAATATGCGTATTGATTTCCATCCGGATCACTTTGTTGTACTAAATTCACCGGAGGAAAGTATTTTTAAACAGTCAGTAAAAACTTTGCAGATGCACAAAAAAATATTAAAAGGTATGGGGATTGAACATAAGCAACGATGTGTATTACATGTTGGAGGAGGTTATAAAGATAAAGAGCTCGCATTAGAACGCTTTATAGAAAATTGGTCTAACGTTCCAAGGGGTATTCAAGAAATGATCATGTTAGAAAATGATGATACAACCTTCACGCTAGCGGAAACATTGTATTTAGGAGAAAAATTAGACATTCCGGTCGTGTTTGATTTGCATCATCAGACGATGAACAATGAACGAGAAGATTGGCATGAAGATTGGGCGCGTGTTGTTCATACGTGGGAAACATCTTTGTTACCAGTTAAAATGCATATCTCCAGTCCTAGAGATGAGAAAGACCCGAGGGCACACGCTGATTTTATTGATGTTGATGCATTCTTATCTTTTTTAAGAAGGATTAAGGGAAGTGTTGGGCAAATTGATTGTATGATTGAGGCGAAGAAGAAGGATGAGTCTTTATTTCAACTCATGAGAGACTTAAGTAAACAAATAGATGTGGAAATTATCGATGGTGCGAGCTTTTACATTAAATAAGCTCAGCACCATCGAATTTTTTTGTTAAAAAAGGAGTTAAAATACCACCGGTTATTAATCCTGCTAAATGGCTTATAGGATTGGCGAAAGGATTAAAGAAAGTAAATAATAGTAATATAAGTATCATGATTGAGAAAATAGCAATTTCTTTTGAGTGTGAAGGGCGGTATCGATTGTACAATAAAAATAGTTGGGCGCCTAGTAACCCGAAAATACCACCAGATGCTCCTGCATGAATGTATTCAGGAGGCATAATGATATAAGAAGCGATATTTCCGGAAATACCGGGAAGGAAAAATAGAATGATAAAAGAAATGTGTCCGAGTTGTTTTTCGATAGAAGAGCCAAGAATAAATAAGCAAATACTATTAGAAAGAAAATGTTGTAAGTCCACGTGTACGAGCAGAGAAGTTATGACACGCCACCATTCTCCTTTAGTGATATATTCATTGTTAGCTGCCATTGGAAAGAGAAAGAAGTCGTCTAACATCATCATGACTAGTTGAATAAGAAGTAAAGAGAGGATGATTGGATTTAAGGAAATGCGAGTGGGTCGTATTAGCATGTTGGTAGTATCACTCCTTTTGCATCAGAATGATTCTCTGTTATTCTTACAATATGAAAGAAGAAAGTTAAATAGAAGAAGGGGATTTCGAAATGATTATAGGGATTGGAATAGATATTATTGAATTAAATCGAATTGAAAAAATGCTAGATGGAAAGCTTAAATTTATGGAACGTATTTTAACTGAAAGTGAACGTAATGTTGCTATGGAACTGAAAGGGAGTCGCCTTATAGAGTTTGTAGCGGGAAGATTTGCAGCGAAAGAGGCGTATTCAAAAGCGGTAGGCACTGGTATCGGGAAAGAAGTGAGTTTTTTAGATATTGAAGTGAAAAATGATGATAGAGGTAAGCCGCTTCTTATTGCAAATACAGAGCATATTGTTCATTTATCAATTAGTCATAGTAAGGAATTTGCTGTTGCACAAGTTGTTTTAGAAAGCTCGTCACGCTAGTCTGCATATTTCATATCCTTGTCTCATATATTTGAGGTAGCGATAAGGAAGGTACACCTTCCATTCATTTATAGGGGCAAAGGGGCTGAAGTTATGAAAAGGCGTCTGTTTTTAGTTCTTGTCGGTTTATTGACCGTTTTTGTGTTGGCGGGCTGTATGGAAAAGAAACAAGATGATGTCGTGAGAGATTTAGAAGCGAAAGTGAAAGGGATGAAAAGTTATCAAGCTGAAGCGAAATTAACTATTAAAACAGGGAATGAGCCTCAGGAGTATAACGTGGAAATTTGGCATAAAGAACCTTCTTTTTATCGAGTGAATTTACAGAATGCAAAAAAAGATCAGAGCCAAATTATTTTAAGAAATGAAGAAGGGGTATTTGTATTAACGCCAGCGCTTAATAAGAGTTTCCGTTTTCAAAGTGATTGGCCGCAAAATAGTAGCCAGGCCTATTTATATGAATCACTTGTAAGAGATATTTTGCAGGATAAGAAAAACCTTACTTTCGAGAAAACAGATAAATATTATATTTTCAAAACAAAAACAAACTATCAACATCAAAATATGTTACCGAAACAAGAGATTACATTGAAGAAAAGCGATTTAACACCAGTTTCGGTGAAATTAATGGATAATGATCAAAATGTTCTTGTGAAAGTAGATTTCTCTAAAGTGAAATTCGATGCGAAATTTGATAAAGGTGCATTTGATACGAAACAAAATATGTCTAGAGCGCAAGTAGATGTTCAAACAACAGCGAAAGAAGACAAACCATTTGCTATTTTGTATCCGCGTGATACGCCGCAAGGCATGACTCTGAAAGACGAAAAAGAGTTGAAGACAGACAGTGGCAAGCGTGCGATACTCACATACACTGGAAATAAGAAATCCTTTACCTTAATACAAGAAAAGGCAAAAGTTGCAGAGGCTTCGTCAGCGGTAAGTGTAAGTGGAGAGCCGGTTGATCTTGGGTTTACGATTGGTGCATTGACGAAAGAATCTGTAACGTGGTCACATAACGGAGTAGAATATATGCTCGTGTCTAAAGGTTTAGAGCCGAATGAGTTGTTAATGGTAGCTCGTTCAGTTACAGCGAAGCAGGTGAAGTAAACTTCTTAGACGTGGTGATATATGTGCACCACGTCTTTTCTTAGTTTGAAGGTGGATTTCATAAAAGAAGCATATAAAAGAATAAGCTTCGCATATCGTGTATAAGGAAGTGTATTTATGGAAGAAGCGTCATTTTACCGTGATACTTGGGTGGAAGTGGATTTAGATGCGATTTATAACAATATTACGCATATTAAAGAGTTCATTCCGAGTAATGTTGAGATTTTTGCTGTAGTTAAAGCGAATGCATATGGGCACGATTATGTACCGGTGGCTAAAACGGCATTAGAAGCAGGTGCAACAAGATTAGCAGTTGCTTTTTTAGATGAAGCCTTAGTTCTTAGAAGGGCTGGTATTACCGTACCAATTTTAGTGCTAGGTCCTTCCCCGCCTCGAGATATAAATGTAGCTGCTGAAAATGATGTAGCATTAACTGTTTTTCAAAAAGAATGGGTGGAAGAAGCCATCAAACTATGGGATGGTTCATCTATAATGAAATTCCATATTAATTTTGATAGTGGTATGGGGAGAATTGGAATACGCGAACGCAAAGAATTAAAAGAATTCTTAAAGAGTTTAGAAGGTGCACCATTTTTAGAGCTAGAAGGGGTATATACGCATTTTGCAACAGCAGATGAGGTTGAGACTTCGTATTTTGATAAGCAATATAACACGTTCTTGCAGCAGTTAAGTTGGTTGAAGGAATTCGGAGTGGATCCTAAATTTGTCCATACAGCTAATAGTGCTGCAACTTTACGTTTTCAAGGAATTACATTTAATGCAGTACGAATTGGTATTGCGATGTATGGATTATCCCCATCTGTAGAAATACGTCCTTTTTTACCATTTAAATTAGAACCGGCGTTATCATTGCATACGAAAGTTGCTCATATTAAACAGGTGATTAAAGGGGATGGAATTAGTTATAACGTCACTTACCGAACAAAAACTGAAGAATGGATTGCAACTGTTGCGATTGGATATGCAGATGGCTGGCTTAGAAGATTACAAGGATTTGAAGTGCTTGTGGATGGTAAAAGAGTACCGATTGTAGGGAGAGTAACAATGGATCAATTCATGATTCATCTTCCTTGTGAAGTCCCGCTTGGTACGAAAGTTACACTCATTGGACGACAAGGTGATGAATATATTAGCGCTACAGAGGTTGCTGAATATTCCGGGACTATTAATTATGAAATTATTGCAACGATTAGTTTCCGTGTGCCGAGAATATTTATACGACATGGTAAAGTTGTAGAAATCATCAATTATTTGAATAATATATAGAAGATCATCTAATTTGCTTCTTGTCATTTAAGTGAGCTTTTTATTGATGGAGAATATGCTCTTTTTTGATGAGAAGCTTTTACTTATAATCACTTTTAATATAAGTTTTGCAGAGGAATTCTTTTGTTCCTTGTTTAAAATAAGATGAAAAATAATAGAAGATGAATGTTTTTCCTGTGAATTGGAAAACATAAGCAAGGAATAAGGAAGTCTTTGCAACAGGCTCCATACAATGGTATTATTACAATAGGTGTCATATATATATTTGGGTGTGTAGTTGACGGTGGAGGTGTATTTTTGTGTCCGAATCAAGTGTAACTACTGAAATCGTGGTTCGGTTGCCAAAGCAAATGGTAACGGAATTGGACGGAATTGGAAAACAAGAGAATAAGAATCGCCATGAACTAATTTGCCAGGCAACACAACTGTTATTGCGTCAACATAAGACGAAGAAACGCTACCAACATGAATCAATGCGACGTGGGTACATTGAAATGGGAAAAATTAATCTTGGTATTGCATCTGAAGCTTTCTTAGCAGAGTATGAAGCAGCTCATACGGTAGAACGCTTAGTTAGCGGGGGGTAATATTTTGATTGTAAAACGCGGCGACGTGTATTTTGCAGACCTTTCCCCAGTTGTTGGTTCTGAGCAAGGAGGCGTTCGTCCGGTTCTTGTCATTCAAAATGACATCGGAAATCGTTTTAGTCCAACGGTGATTGTAGCGGCTATTACTGCACAGATTCAAAAAGCGAAATTACCCACTCATGTGGAAATTGATGCGAAAAAGTATGGATTTGAGAGAGATTCTGTTATTTTACTTGAGCAGATTCGAACAATCGATAAGCAACGCTTAACGGACAAAATCACTCATTTGGATGAAGTGATGATGATTCGTGTAGATGAAGCGTTACAAATTAGTTTAGGACTAATAGATTTTTAAATCGGCAGTTTAAGTTGCTCTCTTTGAAGGGCAACTTTTTTTATTATAGAGGAGGTTACGGTTGTATATGGAAATGGTAGATAATCGACAAGCGTTAATGAAAATGTTAGTGAAAGAATTAGGCTTTACCGAAAAGCAAGTTCGTCATGTTATTCAATTAACAGAAGAAGGTAACACAGTTCCATTTATTGCTCGTTACCGAAAAGAATGGACAGGCTCTTTAGATGAGGTGCAAATTCGTGCAATCTTAGAGAGATGGCAATATATGATGCAGCTTGAAGATAGGAAAGAAGAGGTTCTTCGTCTTATTGGTGAAAAGGGTAAGCTAACCGAAGAGTTGCGCCGTCATATTGTTGCCGCAACGAAACTACAGGAAGTAGAAGATTTATATCGTCCTTATAAAGAGAAAAGAAGAACGAAAGCGACGATTGCAAAAGAAAAAGGATTAGAACCGCTAGCTGAATGGTTATTGTTATATAAAAAAGAAGATCCGGCTAAAAAGGCTATGGAATTTGTTAATGCAGAAAAAGAAGTGGAATCTGCAGAAGAGGCGTTGCAAGGTGCGCAAGACATTATTGCAGAAATCGTTTCAGATGAAGCTGCGTATCGTAGTTGGATTCGGAATGTTACTTTTAGAAAAGGTGTTATGTCTTCGGTTGTAAAAGACGAAGAAAAAGATGAAAAGAATATATATGAAATGTATTACAGTTATGAAGAACCGTTGCAGAAAGTAGTACCGCATCGTGTATTAGCGATGAATCGCGGTGAGAAAGAAGATATATTGAGAGTTTCTGTTGTTCCGCCAGTAGATGAGATAATAACTTTCTTATATAAGAAAGTAATCCGTGATAACGATTCAAAAAGTGCGCATTATGTACAATTAGCGATTGAGGATGGTTATAAACGATTAATTCAATCTTCGATTGAAAGAGAAATTCGAAAAGAATTAACAGAAACAGCTGAAGAACAAGCGATACATATTTTCTCTGAGAACTTACGTAATTTATTATTACAACCTCCAATGAAAGGGAAGGTTGTGCTAGCCGTAGACCCTGCATATAGAACTGGTTGTAAATTAGCTGTAGTAGATGATACGGGGAAAGTTCTATATATCGATGTTATTTATCCGCATCCACCTGTTCGTAAATATGATGATGCAAAAAAGAAAGTTCTTTCTATTATAGATAAATATCAAGTTGAAATGATTGCAATTGGGAACGGCACAGCTTCTAGAGAAACGGAAGAGTTTATAGTAGATGTATTACAAAGTGTGAAACAGGATGTTTTTTATATTATTGTAAATGAAGCAGGGGCAAGTGTGTATTCGGCTTCCGATTTAGCTCGTGAGGAATTCCCTGATTTCC
This sequence comes from Bacillus cereus group sp. N11, assembly GCF_016483605.1. Taxonomy (NCBI): domain Bacteria; kingdom Bacillati; phylum Bacillota; class Bacilli; order Caryophanales; family Bacillaceae; genus Bacillus; species Bacillus cereus group sp. N11. Next base: position 320,288 of record NZ_JAEHBN010000005.1, on the reverse strand, counting down.
AAGTTGAAGAAAGAAGCGCGGTTTCAATTGGAAGACGCCTGCAAGATCCACTTGCTGAGCTCGTGAAAATTGACCCTAAATCGGTAGGGGTGGGGCAATATCAACATGATGTAACTCAAAAGAGATTAAATGAATCGTTAACATTTGTGGTAGAGACAGCGGTTAACCAAGTTGGTGTGAATGTAAATACAGCTTCAGTTGCATTGTTACAATATGTTTCGGGGTTATCAAAAACAGTTGCGAAAAATATTGTAGCTAAGCGTGAGGAAGATGGGAAATTTACGAAGCGTACTGAATTAAAGAAAATCCCTCGTTTAGGTGCGAAAACATATGAACAGTGTATTGGGTTTTTACGTATATTAGAAGGCGCGAATCCGTTAGATCGTACAGGGATCCATCCAGAACAATATAAAAATGTCGAATTGCTACTAAAGAGTCTAGGGTTATCGAAGAATGATGTAGGGAAACCGAACTTGCAGGAGAGTTTAGAGGGAGTGGATGTTTCAAAATTATCTCAAGAGACGGAGATCGGTGAGCCGACATTGGTTGATATTATTGATGCCTTAATTAGTCCAGAGCGAGACATGAGGGATGAATTGCCAAAACCACTTCTGAAAAAAGGGATTTTGAAATTAGAAGATTTACAGCGTGGTATGGAACTGGAAGGGACAGTTCGTAACGTTGTTGATTTTGGTGCTTTTGTTGACATTGGTGTAAAACAAGATGGTTTAGTGCATATTTCTAAATTAAGCAAACAGTTTGTAAAGCATCCATTAGATGTTGTATCTGTAGGGCAAATCGTAAAAGTATGGGTAGATGATATTGATACAAAAAAAGGTCGTGTTGCATTATCTATGTTACCGATTGAATAGTAAGAAAAGAGAGCAGATAAAACTGCTCTTTTTTTTATGGAGTAGAAAGTGTAATGGATTATGAGCTTTGATGTATTTTGCTATAATAAAACCAGCATTCATTTAGCAATTTAATTTGATACCGGTTTTTTTCAAAATATGCACGTTGCATTTGTTTTTTTAGCCATGTAGGCATAGGAATCCCTCCTTGTATAATCCTACTCTCAAAAATTTACCTTTGTAGTTAAGGTACTATTGACGAGAGGTTGGTGAGTGGATTTCTATTAATGTCGTATTTTTAGAAACCACGCTTCTTGAATGAGGATGGGTATATGTACTATTTAATATATGTATAGGAAGGGAGAAAAGTGTAAAAATATTTTTTTGTTTAGGAGGAATGAGAATGGATGAGAAAGAAATTCAGCAGCTAGTGGAAGAAGTATCCCTACGATACTTCGGGATGCCATTCTTACATAAAGCGATGTTTAATAATAGATTACGTACAACTGGTGGACGTTATCTATTGAAGAGTCACAATATCGAACTGAATTATCGATATTATGAAATGTATGGTAAAGAAGAATTAGTCGGGATTATTAAACATGAACTTTGTCATTATCACTTGCATATTACAGGGAGAGGATATAAGCATCGGGATAGGGATTTTCGTGAACTATTAAAAAAGGTAGGTGCACCACGTTTTTGTAAGCGAATAATTAATGAAGAGAAGGAAAAGAAGGTTTATATGTATGAATGTATGGAGTGTTCGCTTCAATATGTAAGAAGACGTCAAATAAATACAAAAAGATATGTCTGTGGAAATTGTAAGGGAAAACTAAAACCGGTAGCGAAAACATCTTGACAGTGAAAACGCAATCCAGTATATTATAAACATGTCACGTTTGTGCAAGATATTGTTAAAAAACATCTTGACTTACGATGAGAAGTTTTATAAGATACAAATTGTCTTCATTATTCCGCAGTAGCTCAGTGGTAGAGCTATCGGCTGTTAACCGATCGGTCGTAGGTTCGAGTCCTACCTGCGGAGCCATACAGAGAAGTACCCAAGTGGCTCAAGGGGCTCCCCTGCTAAGGGAGTAGATCGCTAACGCGGTGCGAGGGTTCGAATCCCTTCTTCTCTGCCATACATATTGGCCCGTTGGTCAAGTGGTTAAGACACCGCCCTTTCACGGCGGTAACACGGGTTCGAATCCCGTACGGGTCACCACTTTGGAGGATTAGCTCAGCTGGGAGAGCACCTGCCTTACAAGCAGGGGGTCGGCGGTTCGATCCCGTCATCCTCCACCATATAAATTTATATGAATAGTATTATCGCGGGGTGGAGCAGCACGGTAGCTCGTCGGGCTCATAACCCGAAGGTCGCAGGTTCAAATCCTGTCCCCGCAACCAAATGGTCCCGTGGTGTAGTGGTTAACATGCCTGCCTGTCACGCAGGAGATCGCCGGTTCGACCCCGGTCGGGACCGCCATTTTAACTTCTGCTACATAGCAGTTGTTTTTTATTGGACATTATGGTAAAATAACATTTGTCTTTAAAAAGAAGATAACTATTTCATTGGGCTATAGCCAAGCGGTAAGGCAACGGACTTTGACTCCGTCATGCGCTGGTTCGAATCCAGCTAGCCCAGCCATTTACGAGCCATTAGCTCAGTTGGTAGAGCATCTGACTTTTAATCAGAGGGTCGAAGGTTCGAATCCTTCATGGCTCACCATTTACAATTTAATGCGGGTGTAGTTTAGTGGTAAAACAAGAGCCTTCCAAGCTCTGGTCGAGAGTTCGATTCTCTTCACCCGCTTTTCAATTATGGGCCTATAGCTCAGCTGGTTAGAGCGCACGCCTGATAAGCGTGAGGTCGATGGTTCGAGTCCATTTAGGCCCACCATAATTGTTCCGCAGTAGCTCAGTGGTAGAGCTATCGGCTGTTAACCGATCGGTCGTAGGTTCGAGTCCTACCTGCGGAGCCATATTATAGAGAAGTACCCAAGTGGCTCAAGGGGCTCCCCTGCTAAGGGAGTAGATCGCGAACGCGGTGCGAGGGTTCGAATCCCTTCTTCTCTGCCAGAATTGGCCCGTTGGTCAAGTGGTTAAGACACCGCCCTTTCACGGCGGTAACACGGGTTCGAATCCCGTACGGGTCATACTAAAAGAGATAGCATAATCTGCTATCTCTTTTTTATTGTGTAAAAGTGGGCTTTGGATAGTCTGCTTTTTTATGCAATAGAAGAAATATGAAGTATTCGCTATTGCAGTGGGGTACATAGAGAGCCGTAAATACAATCATGTTGTTTATTTGGGCCTGTATGAATATGAAGGAATCATCTACTTAACAAATCATACTCAAATTGAACTTTTATCCCATCTGTATGGCTGTAGCCCCCTGCACTTGTATAAATCGAAGAAAATACATCCGGGAGCTACTGCGGAAAATAAATAATATATAGAAGAAGCTGTCTCCCAATAAGTAATCTACTGGAGACAGCTTTTTATGTTGTCATTATTGTCGAGTTTTGTCGGTAAGTCGATATATTGCAAAAATCGCTGATATAATTTGAGTTACGATCGATAAATTTCAATAATCGCTGATATATTTGGAGTTACGGTCGATATATTCTAATAATCGCCGATATAATTTCACTTATCGACAAAAACCATAAGAAAAACCCTTTCACAATCTAAAGAAAACGCCTCCATTGAAATGGATTCCACACCTATTCCAATAACTTTACACTCTATGTGAAAAAGTTCACAAATAGGTCATAATTTGTGAAGTAATTCACAATGATACGTGCTACAATATGAATGTAAAGAAGTTAAACAACATTAAATTAGTATTTTAATTAATTACTTAAACAATCATAAAAAAATATATGTGAACAATAGAGAGGGGAAATTAACATGAAAAAAGGTATCAATCGTGTAGTATTAGTAGGAACAGGAGCTGTAGGTTGTAGTTACGCTTACTCAATGATCAACCAAGGTGTAGCTGAAGAATTCGTACTTGTAGATGTTAATGAAGCAAAAGCAGAAGGGGAAGCAATGGACTTAAGCCATGCGGTACCATTCTCTCCATCACCAACAAAAGTTTGGAGCGGTAGCTATGCAGATTGTAAAGATGCAGATTTAGTAGTTATCACTGCGGGATTACCACAAAAACCAGGTGAAACTCGTTTAGACTTAGTTGAGAAAAATACAAAGATCTTTAAACAAATCGTTCGCGGTATTATGGATAGCGGATTCGATGGAATCTTCTTAATCGCAACTAACCCAGTTGACATTTTAACTTACGTAACTTGGAAAGAATCTGGTCTACCAAAAGAGCGCGTAATCGGTTCTGGTACAACTTTAGACTCTGCTCGTTTCCGTTACATGTTAGGTGACTACTTAGATGTAGATCCACGTAACGTTCATGCTTACATCGTTGGTGAGCACGGTGATACTGAACTTCCAGTATGGAGCCACGCTACTATCGGTGTACAAAAACTAGAAACAATCTTAGCTAACAACGAACAGTACAATCAAGAAGACTTAGATAAAATTTTCGAAAACGTACGTGATGCAGCTTATCATATCATCGAGCGTAAAGGTGCAACTTACTACGGAATCGGTATGTCACTACTTCGTGTAACTAAAGCGATCTTAAACAACGAGAACAGCGTATTAACTGTATCTGCATACCTTGAAGGTCAATACGGTGAGAAAGATGCTTACGTAGGTGTTCCAGCTGTTATTAACCGCGAAGGTGTACGTGAAATTGTAGAGCTTGAGCTAAATGAAGAAGAAAAAGTGAAATTCGCTCATTCTGTAAAAGTATTAAAAGAAACAATGGCACCAGTACTATAATAATTGCTAAATAATTCAGAGGTGGGAAACTGCTTCTTACCTCTGAACTTATATAATTTAATATAAATTCCTTTTCCGGTTTCCCTTGTATATCCCCAATATACCCCTTTTGCTGGATAAGGGTCGTTTATAGAAAAAGAGCACTCTACGTAAAGTAGAGTGCTCTTTATTATCCCGCTATTTGCCGGGCAGTAAGACCCCGATTGGTGCGGGCTAATAATCAGTGGGGATGAACAAAACCCCCCACTGATTAAAGTTTCACTTTATTATTTTTTAGGCGTTAAGCCCAATTTCTTTAAAATATCTGCGAGTGTACCGCTTTTTGATTTTTCTACAGCTGTTTGTGATTTAGATGCATCTGGTCCTTTTTTCAAGAAGTTCTTTTCGACGAAGCAAATATCTTTATCACCTGCAAGGCTTTCCTCAGGTCTTGCATAATAATATTGACCAAGTAGCTTTCAGTACCTAATTTTGTTGTTAGACAGTTTGAAATGAGTTACTCGATGTTTCAGAATCACTGAAATAAGCGAATAAACCACCGAATGTAAGTGATAAGCTGAGCGTTGCCGTGCCAACTCCCAGTTCTAATTTTGTTTTACTGGCATAAGAACCCACCTTAATTTAATTTTTTATCGAATTTTCTTTTTGGATATAGATAGAGTAAACACAGTATTTTAGTATGAGTTATATTTATGAAAATTTAATATTCTTTATTGAGAATAATCTACTTAGGAATTTTGCATTTCAATAAAATTATGACAAAAAATATTGAGAAATATTTTTTTATGACAGATTGTTTTGCTACGGTTTTAAGTAGAAAATAGCATGAAAAATAGGCTAAACCTAATAAAATAGAGGTTGAGAAAAAAATGATAGTAAAAAAGATAGGGGAAAATGAAGCGTTTGCAATGAATATTCGTCAAAATTCGATATTTTACACGGAAATGTGAAGAAAAACCAACGTTTTTAAGAAAAAAACGAATATTTTTTATAAATTAACAAGGATATCACAGTTTTTTTGCAGAAATAGTTAAAGTATAAAAAATTCTGTCATCTTAGTGAGGTGAGCATATTGAATGTAATAAATTGTGAAAAAGTGAAACGAGATGAGTTTCATACAGAAAAGTACTATGAGAGTTATAGCATCTTTGGCGCACATATTGTGACGGAAGATGAGATGCGAGGGGTACGATTTACAGTATGGGCTCCTCATGCGAAAGCAATGAGTGTTGTTGGCGATTTTAATGAATGGGATTATGAGCAACATAAGATGCTACAAGAGACAGAAGAGGGAATTTGGTCCTTGTTTATACCGCATATTGAAGAAAGAGAAATATATAAATATGCGATTGAAACGATGGCTGGTGACGTCATTTTTAAGGCAGATCCGTACGCTGTATATGCAGAAGTAAGACCGAATACGGCATCTGTAGTTTTTGATATGAAGGGATACGAATGGAATGATAAAAACTGGAGTCGTAAGAAAAAGAAAAAGCCGGTTTATAAAGAAGCGATGACAGTTTATGAATTACATTTCGGTTCCTGGAAGAAGAAAGAAGATGGAACGCTGTATTCTTATAGGGAAATGGTAGAAGAACTCATTCCGTATGTGGTGGAACATCAATTTACACATATTGAAATCATGCCGCTTGTTGAGCATCCATATGATCGTTCTTGGGGATATCAAGGGACGGGATATTATGCAGCAACGAGTAGATTCGGCACACCACATGATTTGATGTATTTTGTCGATGAATGTCATAAATATGGAATCGGTGTCATTTTAGATTGGGTGCCGGGGCATTTTTGTAAAGATGCTCACGGTCTATATTTGTTTGATGGGACACCGACTTATGAATATAAAGATAAGGATGTACAAGAAAACCAAGTATGGGGAACTGTCAATTTTGATTTAGGAAAAAGGGAAGTACGTAATTTCTTAATTTCAAATGCGTTATTTTGGATGAGATATTTCCATATTGACGGTTTCAGGGTGGATGCAGTTGCGAATATGTTGTACTGGAATAAAGAAGGACAGGAGCAAAGTAATGAGCACGCTGTTTCATTTTTACGAGAGTTAAATGAAGCGGTATTTGCAGAGGATGAAGACTTTCTTATGACAGCAGAAGATTCAACAGCTTGGCCACTTGTAACAGCTCCAACTTATGAAGGTGGACTTGGATTCAATTACAAATGGAATATGGGCTGGATGAATGACGTGCTGAAATATATGGAGTGTGCACCTGAATACAGGAAGTATATTCATGAGAAAATAACATTCTCTTTACTATATGCTTACTCTGAAAACTTCATATTACCGCTTTCTCATGATGAAGTCGTTCACGGGAAAAAGTCGTTATTAAATAAAATGCCAGGAGATTACTGGGATAAGTTTGCTCAGCTTCGTTTATTATATGGATATTTATTTACTCACCCAGGAAAGAAATTACTTTTCATGGGAGGAGAATTTGGGCAGTTTGATGAGTGGAAAGACCTTGAAGATTTAGATTGGAATTTACATGATTTTGAAATGCATCGTTATATGCATGATTACTTTAAAGAGCTCATAGCATTGTATAAGCGCTCAAAACCACTTTGGCAGCTTGATCATTCACCTGAAGGATTTCAGTGGATTGATGCTAATAATAATGAGCAAAGTATTTTCTCGTTTATTCGCCAAGGAGATAAACAAGAAGATGCGTTAGTTGTCGTATGTAATTTTACGAAAGCTACATATGAAAACTATAAAGTAGGTGTACCAGATTTCGAGTATTATAACGAGATTTTAAACAGTGATGCGGAGCAATATGGCGGCTCGGGGCAAGTGAATAAAAAACGTCTTAAGGCGACTCTAGAACCGTACCATAATCAAGAGGCACATGTAGAAATTACAATTCCACCATTTGGCGTATCCATATTACGACCAGTGAAGACTAGAAAGGGGAGCAAAAAACAAGATGGCTCAAAAACAAAAGTGCGTAGCAATGTTACTAGCAGGGGGAAAAGGTAGTCGTTTAAGTGCATTAACAAAAAATTTAGCCAAGCCAGCTGTTCCATTTGGTGGTAAATATCGCATTATTGATTTTACGTTAAGTAATTGTGCGAATTCTGGTATTGAAACGGTTGGGATTTTGACGCAGTATCAACCGCTCGAACTTCATAATTATATCGGAATCGGCAATGCTTGGGATTTAGACCGAGTAAACGGTGGAGTCACAGTATTACCTCCTTATGCGGAGTCTTCAGGTGTGAAGTGGTACACAGGTACGGCAAGTGCCATTTATCAAAACTTAAACTATTTAAGTCAGTACGAACCAGAGTATGTCCTTATTTTATCAGGCGATCATATTTATAAAATGGATTACAGTAAAATGCTAGATTACCATGTTGAGAAAGAAGCGGACGTTTCGATTTCTGTTATTGAAGTGCCTTGGGATGAAGCGAGTCGCTTTGGCATTATGAATACGAATGAAGAGATGGAAATTGTTGAGTTTGAAGAGAAACCGCAATTTCCAAGAAGTAATCTTGCATCAATGGGAATCTATATTTTTAACTGGGCAATTTTGAAAGAGTATTTAGAAATGGATGCAAGAAATCCTGAATCTAGTAATGATTTCGGAAAAGATGTACTTCCGCTTTTATTAGATGAAGGGAAGAAGCTAATGGCGTATCCGTTTGAAGGATATTGGAAAGATGTTGGAACAGTGAAAAGCTTATGGGAAGCGAATATGGATTTACTTCGCGATGAAACATCATTGAATTTAAATGATCGTAACTGGCGTATTTATTCTGTCAATCCAAACGAACCGCCTCAATATATTGCGGAAAAGGCAAAAGTGGAAGAATCATTGATTAACGAAGGGTGCGTCATTGAAGGGGACGTGAAGCATTCTGTCTTATTCCAAGGGGTGACGGTGGAAGAAGGTAGTATGGTTATTGATTCCGTCGTTATGCCAGGAGCGAAGATTGGGAAAAATGTTGTGATTGAAAGAGCAATTGTTGGATCGGAAATGGTTATTGAAGATGGAACAATCATTCGTCCAGAAAAAAATGTTGACGATGTAGTATTAATTGCTGAAGGGAAATAGAAAAGGGGGATGAAATGAATGGGAGAAAAAATGTTAGGAATTATTAATGCAACGGGAAGTTTTACTTCCTTACAGAAAGTAACAGGGCATCGTTCACTAGCGGCGCTACCGTTTGGGGGCCGTTATCGACTCATTGATTTCATGCTTTCCAATATGGTGAATTCTAATATTCATAGTGTGGCGGTTTTTACAAGCCATAAAAACCGTTCGTTAATGGACCATGTTGGTTCAGGGAAACAGTGGGATTTAGATAGAAAACGTGACGGATTGTTTTTATTCCCACCAAATTGCCAATGTGACCAAGATGAGTTTGGATCTTTTGCACATTTTAGAAGACATATTGATTATTTTCTAAGAAGCAGAGAAGAATACGTTGTTATTACGAATAGCCATCTCGTAACAGCATTAAATTTCCAGGCGGTGTTAGAGCGGCATATACATACGGCAGCTGATATTACTGAAGTTTGCCATGAAGGGGTTTCGCTTCAAACATACGTGTTAAAGAAACAATTATTGTTAGATTTATTTGAGACATATAAAGATGTGGAGCAATACAGTTTATTTGATGTAGTGAGAGAAAAGCGCGGAAAATCACTGCATATTGCTACGTATGAGCATACAGGATATGTAGCTATTATTGACTCGATTGAAAGTTACTATAAACATAGCTTAGAAATTTTGCAACCTGCTATTTGGAAGCAATTATTTAAGAAAGAAGCACCGATTTTTACGAAAGTAAAAGATGAGCCACCAACTCGTTACCTAAAGGGTGCAGTCGTGAAAAATACAATGATTGCAAATGGCAGTATTATTGAAGGGGAAGTAGAAAACAGTGTTGTTTCCCGTTCTGTTAAAATTGGAAAAGGTTCAATTGTTCGTAATAGTATTATTATGCAAAAGAGCCAAATTGGAGATAACTGTATAATAGACGGTGTTATTATTGATAAAGACGTGAAAATTGGTGACGGTGTCGTTTTAAAAGGAAACACCGATGAGCCGTACGTTGTAGAAAAAGGAAGCATTCAAAACAGTACGATTAATAGTTATTCTTGAAGAATCAGTGGGGGTCTTTCCTCCACTGATTAAAGTTTTAATTTAAATGAAAACTCGAAGGGAGGAAGCTGCAAGAAGAGTAATATATGCTTTTCGAGCAGTGGGACAACAAGTGAATATTTTATTTGCAGTATCAGAATGTGTACCGTTTGTTAAATCGGGAGGATTAGCTGATGTAGCAGGTGCGCTCCCAAAAGAGCTTAAAAAATTAGGTGTGGATGTACGTATTATACTTCCGAATTATAGTCTTATTCCGCAAAAATTAAGAGATGGATGTACGCTTCATAAAGTAATTAACGTTCCTCTTGGCTGGAGAAATCAATATTGCGGAATTTTAAAAGGTGAGCAAGACGGGATTACGTATTATTTAATAGACAATGAATATTATTTTAAGAGGGATTCTTTGTACGGTCATTATGATGACGGAGAGCGTTTTTCTTATTTTTCGAAGGCAGTTTTAGAGTGTATTCCGCATCTTGATTTTGAAGTGGATGTTCTTCATAGCCATGATTGGCATACCGCTATGGTTAATTTCTTACTTCGCGAAAAGTATCAAGACAACCCATTATATGAGCGTATTAAAACGGTATATACAATTCATAACTTGCAGTTCCAAGGTGTATTTTCTCCTGAAGTGATGTACGACCTGTTAGAGCTTGGTGATGAATATTTTCATAGTGAACAGCTAGAGTTTTATGGAAATGTGAACTTTATGAAAGGCGGTATTATCGCTTCTGATCAAATTACAGCGGTTAGCCCGACATATAAAGAAGAAATACAATATGAGTTTTTCGGTGAGAAATTAGATGGATTGCTACGAAAATATAATGATAAGCTGAGTGGCATTGTAAATGGAATTGACACGAGCGTATATAACCCAGAAACGGACTCGTATATTACAGCTCAGTATGATGCAGAGTCATTATATGAAAAAAATGAAAATAAACGTGCATTGCAGCGTTATTTTGGTTTGCCAGAAAAAGAGGATACACCAATTATTGCAATGGTCACGAGATTAACGAAACAAAAAGGTCTTGATTTAGTACGTACTGTATTCCGTGAAATAATGGAAGAAGATGTACAATGTATCATTTTAGGATCCGGTGATTCAGAATACGAGCAGTTCTTTGAATGGATGGCATATGAGTATCCAGAGAAGGTGAAGGTATATATCGGATTTAATGAGGAGCTTGCGCATCAAGTGTATGCGGGAAGCGATCTATTTTTAATGCCGTCACTGTTTGAACCGTGTGGACTTGGACAACTTATCGCATTAGCGTACGGTACGATTCCGATTGTAAGAGAAACAGGTGGATTAAACGATACTGTACAATCTTATGATGAAGAAACAGGAGAAGGAAATGGTTTCAGTTTTACGAACTTCAATGCACATGACATGTTGTATACGGTTCGCCGTGCAATTGAATTTTATCACGATAAGCCGGTATGGGAACAGCTTGTAACACAAGCGATGACTGAAGATTATAGTTGGGAGAAATCAGCTCTTGCTTATAAGAAATTGTATAAAAGTCTCATGGAATAACATGTAGGTGGTGAAAAAATGTTTACTCATGTTGAAAGTTTCAAATCAGCCTTTCTAGAAAAGTTAGAGACGATGTATGGGAAAAGTTTCAAAGACTCTACAACTCGTGATCAATATAATACGCTTGGGTACATGGTACGTGAGTATATGAATAGTCAATGGATTGCAACGAACGAAAGCTATCGGTCTGGAGAGCAAAAGCAAATGTATTACTTATCCATTGAGTTTTTACTTGGACGTTTGCTTGGAAGTAACATCTTGAATTTAGGTATTAGAGATGTATGCGAGCAGGGGTTATCTGAACTAGGGATTTCATTGCAAGAGTTAGAAGAAGTGGAAGCAGATGCAGGTCTTGGAAATGGTGGGCTTGGACGTCTAGCAGCCTGTTTTCTTGATTCACTCGCATCTTTAAACTTACCAGGACACGGCTGTGGGATTCGTTACAAACATGGCTTGTTTGATCAAAAAATTGTTGATGGTTATCAAGTTGAGTTTCCAGAACAATGGCTTCTTCATGAAAATGTATGGGAAGTAAGAAGGCATGATCAAGCTGTAGAAGTAAGCTATTTTGGCAGTGTGGAGCCGTTAGAAATGGATGGACGTTTAGAGTTCAGGCATACGAATGCAGAAGTCATTATGGCGGTACCATATGATGTTCCAGTAGTTGGCTATGAGACGAGTACTGTAAATACGCTTAGGCTTTGGAATGCTGAACCAGTTCCTTTCCCGCAAAACTGCAAAGATATTTTGAAATATAAGCGTGAAACAGAGGCGGTATCGGAGTTTTTATATCCAGATGATACGCATGATGAGGGGAAAATACTTCGCTTAAAACAACAGTATTTCCTCGTATCAGCAAGTTTACAAAATATCGTTCGTACGCATAGAGAAAGATATGGTGACCTTCGTCAATTACATGAAAAAATTGCGATTCATATTAATGATACACATCCGGTTTTAGCGATTCCAGAACTGATGCGTATTTTATTAGATGAAGAAAAACTAGCATGGGAAGAGGCTTGGCACATAACGACGCAAACGATTTCTTATACGAATCATACGACGTTATCAGAAGCGCTTGAGAAGTGGCCAATTCACATTTTTAAACCGTTATTACCGAGAATTTATATGATTATTGAAGAGATTAATGAACGTTTCTGTCATGAACTTTGGGAACGTTATCCGTACGAATGGCATCGCATTGAAGATATGGCGATTATTGCACATGATCTTGTGAAAATGGCTCATTTAGCAATTGTCGGTAGCCATAGCGTAAACGGTGTAGCAAAAATTCATACGGAAATTTTGAAGCAACGTGAAATGCGATTGTTTTATGAGTTTTATCCAGATAAGTTTAATAATAAGACGAATGGAATCGCTCATAGACGTTGGTTAATGAAGGCAAATCCGCAGCTGACGAACCTTATTTCAGAGGCGATTGGAACAGAGTGGAAGAAAGAACCGATTAAGCTGCAGGCGTTGCAAACAGTTCAATATGATGCGAGTTTCCAAGAGAAATTTGCAGAGGTAAAACAAGAGCGTAAAGAGATTTTAGCGGAGCGTATTCATAATAAAATGGGGATTACAATTGATCCAAATTCTATTTTTGACGTGCAAGTAAAAAGACTGCATGCTTACAAGCGACAATTATTAAACGTTCTTCATATTTTATATTTGTATAACCGTTTGAAAGAGGATACTAGTTTTACATTTTATCCGCGTACTTTTATTTTTGGAGCGAAAGCATCACCTGGCTATTATTATGCGAAAAAAATTATTAAATTAATTAATGAACTCGCAAGGAAAGTAAATAACGATCCGTACGTAAGCCAATATATGAAAGTTATCTTTCTAGAAAACTATCGAGTTTCTGTAGCGGAAGATATATTCCCAGCGGCGGATGTAAGTGAACAAATTTCAACTGCGAGTAAAGAAGCATCAGGAACAGGAAATATGAAATTTATGATGAATGGTGCGATTACACTCGGCACATTAGACGGAGCTAATATTGAAATAAAAGACAGGGTCGGTGATGATAACTGTTTCATTTTCGGTTTAACGGCGGAAGAGGTTCTTCATTACTATCAAAATGGTGGATATCGTGCAAGTGATTATTATCACCACAATATGCATATTAAAAAAGTAGTAGATCAGTTAACGAATGGTTTCTTTGCACAGTCGGGAGCTGAATTTGAAGCAATTTACGATTCTCTTGTTATTCAAAATGATGAATATTTCGTTTTGCGAGATTTTGGTCCATATGCGGAAAGGCAAGAAGCTGTAGGGCGTACTTATGAAAATCGAACGAAATGGCTAGAAATGTCGATTTTAAATATTGCACAATCAGGTCATTTTGCGAGCGATCGAACGATTTTGCAGTACAGTAATGAAATTTGGGGTATTGGTAATACGGTTAAACAACATTAAGTAAAAGTCCCTTTTGAAGGGACTTTTACTCATTATACAGAAGTGTGGTGAATGGCATATGAAGGGTATGTATGAACAAGGAGATTTAAAAACAAATAGATTAATTTTAACGAAGATACATGGTGCACATGCAGCTGATTTATTTGAAGTATATTCTAATGCGGAAACAGCTACATATGTACCGAGGGAAGTACATAAAACGAAAGAGGAAACTCATCGTTTATTAGAAAATATGTTTACAACGATACGAGATGGTAAGGCTCTTATATGGTCTATTATGCTGAATGATAACCAAAAGGTAATTGGAACATGTGGAATATGGCTTATGCCACATAATAGTGCATCGATTGGAGCTGTAATTAGCCCAACATATTGGGGGAAAGGAGTTATTGTTGAAGCGTTAGAACAAGTTATAAAAGTTGGTTTTCAAGAATTAAATTTGAATCGTATTGAAGGGAGATGTAGTGTGAAAAATGTAGCTTCTGAACGTGTGATGCAAAAATTAAAAATGGTATATGAAGGTACATTGAGGCAAAATGTAAAAATGAATAATACGTACAGTGATTCTAAAGTGTATTCGCTTTTAAAACAGGAATACGATTGCTTCGCAAAGTAAACCGAGCTAAATGAGACTAAGCTCGGTTTACTTATTTTGCTTAAGAAAGAAATGGGATAGCGGTATAGATTATGCCTGTTCCACCATATTCTCCTGTCGCAAAGTATGAAAATGTAAAGAAACCTGTAACCGAAAAAATTACAATGAGAAAAAGTGCAAAGATAAACTTTAACATGTAAGGTCCCCTCATCCAAAAGTAAATTCATATATTATTATAGTATACGAATGTATAATTTCCAATTGTTTACTGGTTAAAAATGAGAAGTCAGACATGTTTTGTATGTTGTCATGGAATGATTATTCGTAATAGATTTTGTATTTTTTGTAAATGTCATATTGTGATGAACGTGGGCATATTCCCAATCACGATCATTAAAATTTATGTTTCGCGGAGGGAGAAGTGGAACGACATCGAATAAATTTACAAAACGAAAGCTACTAGCTACTTGTAGTTTATAATAATTTCGAAAAGCGATATCTCCTACTTTTGGAGAAGCGAATGTATAAAGGCCATACTGTGCGAAGGCAGTATTGATACGTGCATCTAATATGTGTAATGTAGCAAGCGCACCACCTAAACTATGTCCGGTAGCTAGTAGTTTTTTATGGGCTGGCAATGATACGAGCATATCCATAATAGAATCTCGGCAAGATTCATAAATAGAAAGAAAGCCGTTATGGACATTTCCGCTGTTTAAAGCATATGGGTATGGCTTTTGGTTGACGAGTGAATCGATAATCCAGTCTGTATCTGTTTGTGTGCCCCGAAAAGCTACAATAATTGTATCCTCAGATTCTAATATGAATCCAAACCATTCTGTCATTTGAATGGTTTTTCCTTGAAAACCTTGTACATATTGAAAACCATCTGGTATTTCAAAAATCCCATTTTGTTTATATTGTTCATACGTTAACTCACAACAAGAAGCTAACAATATGGCAGTGTCTTTATCAAAGGATAAAGGAGTACGCATTAAGGAAGCCCTCCTTAAGAAAAGGTATGGTTAAATATATGCAGTGAGGGACTTGATTCATTCTTTTTGAGGGTTTTGAAAATGAGGATGGAACATTTAGTTATATGAGGGGGGAGGGGAAGCGTAGTCCACCTAAATAAAAAGCGCCCCATAAGGGCACTTTTACTCTTTTCCATCTAATAAACGACCAAGTCCACCTAAAACACTGCCTTCACCGGTGCTTTGAGCTGCTGGACTCGTAAGGCGTGCTGCTAAGCGGCTAAGTGTTAAGGACTGAATCCAAACCGTTCCAGGACCTTCTAGCGTTGCGAAGAATAAACCTTCACCGCCAAATAGAGCTGTTTTTACTTTTCCTACAAATTCAATATCATAGTTAACGTCTTTTGTCATGGCAACGAGACAACCTGTATCAATGCGAAGTTTCTCACCGGGTTTTAATTCGCGCTTATATACAGTTCCGCCTGCATGCATGAAAGCTAGACCATCACCTTCAAGTTTCTGCATGATGAAACCTTCACCACCAAAGAAACCAGTTCCTATTTTTTTAGTAAACTCAATTCCGATAGAAACACCTTTTGCAGCACAAAGAAACGCATCTTTTTGGCAAACTATTTTCCCTTGATATTCTGTTAAATCAACAGGAACAATTTTACCAGGATAAGGAGCAGCAAATGAGACGTGGCGTTTGCCGTGACCTGTATTTGTAAATACAGTCATAAACATGCTTTCACCTGTAACAAGACGCTTACCAGCCCCCATTAATTTTCCGAATAGACCGTTAGATGGTCCAGAACCATCACCGAAAATTGTCTCCATTTCGATGTAGTCTTCCATCATCATCATTGCCCCAGCTTCTGCGATAACACTCTCTTCTGGATCTAATTCAATTTCAACGAACTGCATATCGTCACCGTATAACTTATATTCGATTTCATGTGCCTTCATTTTTTTCACCTCATATGTAATATATATTTATATTGTACAGAATTTAATAGTATTAGAATACTCTAGTTTTGTTAATTTTCAAATAAAGTAAGGAGATGGAAATTCAACATTATATTAAAATTATAAAAAAATGATGGAATGAAAGTGTTCTCATTTGACGTTTTTCATATAGCGTGATATAGTGAAAGCACTATTGAGCTACATAATGTGGTACGGAAATAAAGCACGTTGTATTAAAGGCTGTAAGCTTGTTATACATTCATGTCCTTTATATCCACCTTTTCATGTGGATTCATAGTTTCATTTTTATTTAGGAGGTACATGACATGCAAACAGGTAAAGTTAAATGGTTTAACGGCGAAAAAGGTTTTGGCTTCATCGAAGTTGAAGGCGGAGAAGACGTATTCGTACATTTCTCAGCTATCCAAGGCGAAGGCTTCAAAACTTTAGAAGAAGGTCAAGAAGTTTCTTTCGAAATCGTTGAAGGAAACCGCGGACCACAAGCAGCTAACGTTACAAAAAACTAATTAGCTAGCGATAAAAAGCATTCCGAATTTCGGAATGCTTTTTTTTATCCCATAAACGTCCGAAGGGTGTGGGCTAATAATTAGTGGGGGATGGTCCCCACACTAATTAAAGTTTCACTTTACTCTTTGGAACTAGATTCATTTGAAGATAATTCGCCTTTGAAGGTACGCTCTTCAAAGTCATCAAGCATTTGTTCATACTCTTCATGTTCTTCTGTGGCGAAAACTTGTGGGTTTTTTCCATAGATATCTGTACCGATAAAGTTTTCGAAATCCTCTACATATCCAACATTCTCTTCACTATTTACATACATACCATTATAATTTTTTGAATCTTGTCTTTCTAAATCAGACGGTGTTTCAGACGTTCCATAATTTGCGACATCTTGCCACGCATCTTCTGCATCGTACTCAACAGAATGATCTTCATCGTGCTTATGGAAAGAAGGAGCCAATACTTCTTCTTCAACTGGACGGGTCTCCATATTTAATTTATTTGTCGCGTGCTGTATGCATGTTGTAGCAGTCGGCATTGCTTCTAATCTTTCAAATGGAATTTCCACGCCAGACACTTCACAAATACCGTACGTACCTGCTTCTATTTTTTGCAAGGCATGTTTCGTATCCTCTAGCTGTTTATGCCAAAGCTCAATAAGCCCGAAATCTTTTTCACGTTCATATAGCTCTGTAGCCATATCACCTGGATGGTTATCATAGCTAGACAATTCTCCGACGGAATCGCGTTCAGAGGCACGATTTTCATTTTCATGAGTTTGTATTGTTTGCTCTAGTTCTTGTTTTTGTTTTTCTAAAACGGATTTAAATTGATTTACTTGTTGTGGAGTTAACATTGTCATCCACCTTCCTACAATTCAGTTTCTTTACATAGTATGAGCGTTGAGAGTAGGAATTATGAGATGAATTTCAGCTCTGAAATCGGTATATAAAAAAGAGCAGCATAAGCAGCTCCTTTTAAAGGAAATATCCAAGTAATAATCCGATTCCCATGAGGAGACCGAAGATTGTATTTGTTTTTGCTGTTGAAATCATCGCAGGTACCATTTCCATTGGAATGCTTTTGCCGATAAAACCTTTCGTCGCTTTAAATGCTTTCGGTGCACTTAAAAATACGATCAGCATCCATGGTGATACGATGCCCACGATAATTAAAGCAATTGTCCAAATGTAGGAAACGATGAACATAGAAGCAAGTACACCAACGGCTCTTTCACGTCCAACGAGAATTGCTAACGTTTTACGACCGTTTTCTTTATCGCCATCTAAGTCACGGATGTTATTAGCTAGTAAAATGGCACCAATTAAAATGGAGCTTGGAATAGATAGTAAAATGACTTCTGATGTTACAGTTCCAGTTTGAATAAAGAATGAAATCCCGATAATAATGACACCCATAAATAATCCTGCTGTTAACTCTCCAAATGGTGTGTAGGCAATTGGAAGTGGGCCGCCTGTATAAAGGTAAGCAACGGCCATACAAACAAGACCGATTGCAGCAAGCCACCAGCTAGAATTCATACAAATATAAACGCCTAATAGCATTGCGATGCCAAAAAATCCAAATGCTAAGTTAAGCACTGTTTTTGGCTGAATGCCATCGCGAACGATAGCGCCGCCGATACCGACTGAACCTTCGTGATCGAGTCCTCTTTTATAATCAAAGTATTCATTAAACATGTTTGTTGCTGCTTGAATGAGAAGACAAGCAAGAAGCATCATAAGGAAAAGAGGGAGATGTATTTGATTTATACCTCCGACCTGCATCGCATATGCTGTTCCGATGAAAACAGGAACGAAAGCTGCTGTTAATGTATGGGGGCGTAGTAAACTCCACCAAATGCGCCAGCCTGTTTGTTTACTTGGCTTTGGCGCCGTAGGAGAGGAATTCGTTTCGACGTTCATTTCCATGTTGAATCCTCCTTAGGTCACATATTGTACACAATTAAGTGTAGAAAAAGCATCATTTAGTGTCAACGTTTATTTTCTAGGAAGAGAAGGTGAATTTCTCAGAAATGCTAAACGTTGACAGGCCTTTCGTTTGAGGTGTATCTTAAAATCAAGCGTAATTATGACTATTTTTCGCCCATAGGGGGGAGACAATTGTGATTCAAACGAAACAAAAAGGCTTGCAAGAAGTTCTTAGTGCGGCCATTAAGCGTGTAAAGAATGAAAAAACATTAGTTAGTTTTGTCAAACAAATAGACTGGGTGGATCCACTTCTGTTTTATGCAGCAGGAAAAAGGACTTCATTCGAAAATAGATGTTATTTTGCAGACCCAGCTCAGCATGTAATATTTGCAGGAATTGGCTCTGTTTTCACTATAGCAAATTCTTCTCATAAGCGCTTTCAAACTGCTCGTGATGAGTGGGAGAAAGTAAAAGAGAATGCATTTGTGCAAAGAGATGAATATGAATTTGGAACAGGTCCTCTTTTATTTGGTGGGTTTTCATTTGATCCAGAAAAAGAGAAAACAGACCTATGGAAAGAATTTAAAGATACAACATTTTCACTACCCGCATTTTTATTAACTGTAAAAAATGAAAAAGCGTGGTTAACGATGAATACATTTGTTTCAGAAACAGATTGTGCAGAAACTCTTTATAACGAAATGATTTCTTTAGAAGAGAAAATTTTTGGGGAGAGTAAATGTGCGCTAGAAGGATCGAAATTAATTGTTACTTCTAAAGTAGAAGTTGATCCGAAAGGCTGGATGAAAGCAATTGAGAAAGTGCAAGATGAGATGAAGCAGGGTAACGTGCAGAAGGTTGTATTAGCGAGGGAGTTAAAAGTAGAGGTGAATCATTCTATTGATTCTGCTCTTGTTTTAGAAGCGCTTCGCATTGGGCAACCGGATTGTTACGTATTTTCTTTTGATTATAAAGGAGCATGTTTCCTAGGAGCGACGCCAGAGAGATTAATTCGCAAAGAAGATGAGAAGTTTACGTCGATGTGTCTTGCTGGTTCAATCGGTCATGGTCATTCTATAGAAGAAAGTAAACAAAATGGTAATGCGCTTCTTCATGATGAAAAGAATTTAGCTGAACATGGTTATGTAGTGAACATGATTCGCGGTGTATTAAATGAGCATTGCAACGTCGTTAATATTCCGGAAAGTCCGGGTTTATTAACAACGAAAAACTTAATTCATTTATATACGCCTGTAGAAGCAAAAGGTGATGTGAGTCTTTTAACAATGGTAGAAGAATTACATCCAACACCAGCTCTTGGCGGGACACCTCGTTTGGAAGCGATGAAGCTCATTCGTGATGTGGAATTGTTAGACAGAGGACTGTACGGTGCACCGATTGGGTGGATAGATGATGAAGGAAATGGTGAATTTGCGGTTGCGCTTCGCTGCGGATTATTAAATGGCGAGAAAGCATCCTTATTTGCCGGTTGTGGGATTGTAATTGATTCTGTACCGCAACTTGAATATGAAGAAACAAGTTTGAAGTTTAGACCGATGCTTGGTGCTTTGGAGGAATTAATGAAATGAACAATCATATAGAAGCATTATCATATTATTTAGGCGCGTTCGTGGATGAACTGACGCGTCTAAATGTATGTGATGTTGTCATTAGTCCAGGCTCACGGTCAACGCCGATTGCTTTACTAATGGAACAACATGAAGGAATGAACACATATTTACACGTAGATGAAAGATCAGCAGGATTTTTTGCGCTTGGTATCGCAAAAGCAAAAAAACGTCCTGTTGCATTATTATGTACGTCAGGAACGGCAGCAGCGAACTATTACCCAGCTGTATGTGAAGCTTTTCATTCACGAGTGCCGCTTATCGTCTTAACGGCAGATAGACCGCATGAATTAAGAGATGTCGGTGCGCCACAAGCGATGAATCAAATTAATTTATACGGTACGTTTGTGAAGCAATTTACAGAGATGGCAATTCCAGAAGCGAGTGAAGCGATGTATCATTATGCTCGCATGACGACGCAGCGCATGATAGCAAGCGCACTTTTAACGCCGCAAGGACCTGTTCATCTTAATTTTCCAGTGCGTGAACCGCTTATCCCGGACTTTTCATTAGAAAGTTTATGGGATAAAGGACGCGGGGAATATACAGGAGTAGTTCAGCAAGGGAACGCGGTGATGCCGAGTGAATATGTAGATTCTCTTGTAGGGCGCCTTTCACATATGGAAAAGGGGCTTATTATTTGTGGAGATGATAGTCATTCAGAAATCGCAGCGTTTGCAGCACAATTAGCTGAAAAAACAGGATATCCAATATTAGCGGATCCACTTTCTAACATTCGTAGCGGACATCACGATAAAACGATGGTAATTGACTGTTACGATACATTTTTACGAAATGAATTGTTAAAAGAAACGTGGAAGCCAGAAGTGATGATTCGCTTTGGTGGTATGCCTGTTTCGAAAGCATTAACGCAGTTCATTAAAAAACAGACGAAAGCTGTTCATATCGTTGTTGACGAATCTGGACAATGGAGAGATCCAGCTCTTGTTGCGACAGAAGTTGTACAGGCAAATGATATTGCATTTTGCAGTGCATTAATAGAAAAAATGCCAGTTATGAAAAAGAATGATTGGTCCCGAATGTGGCAACATATAAACGAAAAAACGAAGGAAACGCTTCGTGAAATGGAAACATATGAAACTGCATTTGAAGGAAAAGTCATTACAGATATCGTACGCGTATTACCAGATGGGGCAACGTTATTTGCGAGTAATAGTATGCCAATTCGTGATACAGATTCATTCTTCTTCACATCAGATAAAAACATTCAGGTGATGGCAAATCGCGGTGTAAATGGTATCGATGGAATCATTTCAACAGCTTTAGGCGCGAGCGTTATTTGTGATCCGCTCGTATTAGTGATTGGTGATTTATCATTTTATCACGATTTAAACGGTTTATTAGCCGCAAAATTACATGAATTAAATATAACGATTGTCGTTGTAAATAATGATGGCGGGGGTATTTTCTCATTCTTACCACAGTATGAGAAAAAGGAACATTTTGAATCATTATTTGGAACACCGATTGGGCTTGATTATGAACACGTTGTTAAAATGTACGGTGGTTCATTTAGCCGTGTAAATGGTTGGGAGCAATTCCGAGAAGAGGTACAAAAGGGAACGAGGGCGGAAGGTTTACACGTTGTGGAAATTTGTACGAATCGTGATGAGAACTTAACATTGCACCGTACATTATGGGCAAAAACGATGGACGTGATTACTACATCTTTACAAGGTGAATCACGATGAAAGTAACGCTGCAAGGTGTATCGTATGAATATGAAGTAGTCGGAAGCGGTGAACCACTTCTACTTCTTCATGGTTTTACGGGAAGCATGGAAACGTGGCGTTTTTTCGTTCCTTCTTGGAGCGAGAAATTTCAAGTCATTTTAGTAGACATTGTTGGGCACGGAAAAACGGAAAGTCCTGAAGCTGTGACGCATTATGATATTCGAAATGCGGCATTACAAATGAAAGAGCTGCTAGATTACCTTCATATTGAAAAAGCGCACATACTCGGCTATTCAATGGGCGGTAGGCTGGCGATTACGATGGCATGCCTATATCCAGAATATGTACGTTCTCTTTTATTAGAAAATTGTACAGCTGGGCTTGAAAGTGAAGAGGCTAGAAAAGAACGTCGTGAAAAAGATGAGCGACTTGCTCATAAAATTGAGCGAGAAGGCATCCGAAGCTTTATATCGATGTGGGAAAATATTCCGCTGTTCGAAACGCAAAAACGTTTAGCAGAAAAGGTACAAGAAGCAGTGCGAAAAGAAAGGCTTGCTAACAATCCAAAAGGGCTCGCAAATTGCTTGCGAGGTATGGGAACAGGGGCTCAGCCTTCATGGTGGAATGAGCTACATAACTTAAAAATGCCTGTTCTTTTAATGAACGGTGAGCATGATGAAAAGTTCTTTCGCATATTAAAAAATATCGAAAAATGCGTCTCTGACGCGAAATTTGTCAAAATTGATGGTGCTGGCCATGCAATTCATGTGGAACAACCGGAAAAGTTTGATACAATAGTAAAGGGATTTCTAAAAACTATGCAGTGATGCTTTTTTCAGTTAAGAATGAAGTTACACTTATAGAGGAGATCAGAAATATACAAGGAGGTAGTTGTAATGGCTATTGAATGGGTAAAAGAAGGCAATTACGAAGATATTATTTATTCAACATACAATGGTATCGCAAAGATTTCGATTAACCGCCCTGAAGTACATAACGCATTCCGTCCTAAAACGGTAATGGAGTTAATCAACGCTTTTGCACACGCTCGTGATGATGCAAATGTTGGCGTTATCATTTTAACAGGTGAAGGTGGACGTGCATTCTGTTCTGGCGGCGACCAAAAAGTTCGCGGTCATGGTGGATATGTAGGTGACGACCAAATCCCACGTCTAAACGTATTAGACTTACAACGTCTAATTCGCGCAATTCCTAAACCAGTTATCGCAATGGTAGCAGGTTATGCAATCGGTGGTGGACACGTACTTCATATCGTATGTGACTTAACAATCGCTGCAGACAACGCTGTATTCGGACAAACAGGTCCTAAAGTAGGAAGCTTTGACGGTGGATACGGAGCTGGTTATTTAGCTCGTATGGTAGGCCACAAGAAAGCTCGCGAAATTTGGTACTTATGCCGTCAATATAGTGCTGAGGAAGCACTTGATATGGGCTTAGTAAACACAGTAGTACCATTAGAAGAGCTTGAAGCAGAAACAGTACAATGGGCACAAGAAATTTTAGCAAACAGCCCAATGGCACTTCGTTTCCTAAAAGCTGCATTCAACGCAGACACAGACGGTCTAGCTGGTATTCAACAACTAGCTGGAGATGCAACGTTATTGTACTACACAACTGACGAAGCAAAAGAAGGTCGCGACGCATTCAAAGAAAAACGCAGTCCGGACTTCGGTCAATTCCCTCGTTTCCCGTGATCAAACCAAAAGCGGAGCCGACTGTTTAGCCTCGTAGGCTAAGGTTCTTTCGCACAGAAAGTGTTTTTTACTTTCTCGTGCGGAAGGTTCTTAGACGGAAGGGGCTAGGAGGCGCAGCTAGATGTGATCAAAAGCGAAAGCGGCTCGCTTAGAATGTGAGGGGGATGGAGCTCCTGACGTAGAGGCGCTTTTTGCCTCGTAGGAAGGCGTGAAACGACCGACTGTTCTAGCCGCTGTAGCTAGATGGAATCAACCGGAAACAAAACAACTAAGAGACTTGATGTCATATCAAGTCTCTTTCTTTCAGGAAAGGAGAATGTATGATGGAAACTATGCCAAATTGGTTAAAGCAACGTGCATTTTTAACACCAGATCGCACTGCAATTGAAATAGAGGATGAAAAGGTTACTTTTATGCAGCTGCATGAAAAAGTAGTATCTGTTTGTGAACGTCTCACGCATGTTGGAGTGAAGCGTGGACAAAAGGTGGCTGTTCTGATGAAAAATGGTATGGAGATGATTACAGTTATTCACGCCCTATCTTACGTAGGTGCAGTAGCTGTGCTTTTAAATACGCGTCTTTCAAGAGAAGAGCTACTTTGGCAAATGGATGATGCTGAAGTTGTTTGTTTAGTGACGGATCAAGATTTTGAGACTACAGATGTTCCTGTATATTCATTCGCTGAAGTGATGAATGGATCGAAGGCGGAAGCATCTATACAGGAAGAATTCTCTTTAGAAGAAGCGATGACAATTATTTATACGTCTGGGACGACAGGGAAGCCGAAAGGCGTTATTTTAACGTACGGTAATCATTGGGCAAGCGCAGTCGGTTCTTCGCTTAATTTAGGGCTTCGTGATGATGATTGCTGGTTAGCTTGTATGCCGATGTTCCACGTTGGCGGGCTATCCCTGTTAATGAAAAATATTATGTACGGTATGCGCATTTTACTCGTTCCGAAATATGATGCTAATTTTATTCATGAAGCACTTCAAACGAGAGGCGTTACGATTATTTCTGTCGTTTCTAAAATGTTAACAGATCTTTTAGAGCGACTTGGAGAAGAGACATATCCCTCTTCTTTACGATGCATGTTACTAGGTGGAGGGCCAGCGCCGAAACCGTTATTAGAAACGTGTGTAGAAAAAGGAATTCCTGTGTATCAAACGTACGGTATGACAGAAACGTCTTCGCAAATTTGTACGTTATCAGCAGATTACATGTTAACGAAAGTAGGATCAGCTGGAAAACCACTATTCCAATGTCAGCTTCGTATTGAAAAAGATGGCGTAGTAGTGCCTCCACATGCTGAAGGAGAAATTGTTGTAAAAGGACCGAACGTAACAGGTGGCTATTTTAACCGTGAAGATGCGACGCGTGAAACAATTCAAAATGGCTGGCTTTATACTGGTGACCTCGGTTATTTAGATGAAGAAGGATTTTTATACGTATTAGACCGCCGCAGTGATTTAATTATTTCTGGGGGAGAAAATATATATCCAGCTCAAATTGAAGAAGTGTTACTATCTCATCCAGCAGTAGCAGAAGCCGGTGTTGTCGGTATGGCTGACGAAAGTTGGGGACAAGTGCCAGCTGCTTTTGTTGTAAAAAGCGGAGAGGTAACAGAAGAAGAAATTCTTCATTTTTGCGAGGAGAAATTAGCGAAATATAAAGTGCCGAAGAAAGTGTGTTTCTTAGAGGAATTACCACGAAACGCTTCGAAAAAATTGTTAAGACGAGAGTTAAGACAATTAGTGGAGGAGATGTAGGTGGAGATAAAAAAAGCGACACTTTATATAACGGAAATGCCACTCGTAATCCCGTTTGCTGCAAGCTACGGAACTTACGAAAGGCGTGAGAGTATCGTCGTTGAATTAGAAGATAAAGATGGATACGTTGGTTTTGGTGAAGTCGTTGCTTTTTCTGAACCGTGGTATACGGAAGAAACGGTGAAGACAGCACTGCATGTACTTCAGGATTTTTTAATACTGGATTTATTGGAAACTGAAATTTCTCATCCGAATGAAGTGCCGAGTTTGTTCCAGCATATAAAGAGAAA
Source organism: Bacillus cereus group sp. N11 (assembly GCF_016483605.1). NCBI lineage: Bacteria > Bacillati > Bacillota > Bacilli > Caryophanales > Bacillaceae > Bacillus > Bacillus cereus group sp. N11. The sequence goes on along the minus strand of NZ_JAEHBN010000005.1, from coordinate 294,381 downwards.
CCGAATGGCAAAGGCCGGAATAGAAGGGGCTGTTTGGGATTTATATGCGACGCGTCAAAAGAAACCGCTAGCGACATTGCTTGGCGGAAAGAAGTCTGAAATTGAGGTCGGCGTTGTAATCGGGATCAATACGATTCCGGTTATGCTAAAACAAATCGAGAAGTACGCGGAAGAAGGATACGAGCGTTTTAAAGTGAAAATAAAGCCAGAGCATGATTACGAATTATTGAAAGAAATTCGTAAAGAGTTTCCGAATATCCCGTTAATGGCTGATGCAAATTCAGCCTATACATTAGCGGATACGGAGAGGCTGAAACGACTAGATGAATTTCAATTGCTGATGATTGAACAACCGCTAGCGGATTACGATTTTCTTGATCATGCACAGCTGCAAAAGAAAATTGAAACGCCGATTTGTTTAGATGAAAGCATCCATAGTTTAGAAGATGCGCGCGTTGCGATTACACTTGGCAGTTGCCAAATTGTTAACATTAAACCAGGACGAGTGGGCGGATTAACAGAATCTATTCAAATCCATAATTATTGTATGGAGCATAACATACCAGTTTGGTGCGGCGGTATGGTAGAGATGGGCATATCACGAGCACAAAACGTCGCGCTTGCTTCATTGCCGAACTTTACGATTCCTGGTGATATATCCGCTTCTAGTAGACATTGGGAGCAGGATATTATTTCGCCGGAAGTGATGCTTAAGGGCGGGAAAGTGATTGTACCGCAAAGTGTTGAAGCTGAGTATGAAGTAGACCGCAAGAGACTGGATGAAATCACGAAGCAGCGGATTGTGTTTGAGCGGTAAATGGAAGTTTCGTTAGGCTGTCCGCAAATAGCGAGAGGGTTTTGTCGTTAATTGTCGGTAAGTCGATATATTTCAATAATCGCTGATATAATTCGAGTTACGGTCGATATAATTGGAAAATCGCCGATATAATTCAAGTTATGGTCGATATAATTTCATTTACTAAGGCTACTCAAACTGGTAGCCTTTTTTGTATTGTACAAATTGGATAGACTAGTTTAAAATCGAGCGTATAAAGGGGGAGTAAGATGAAGCGCATTTCAATTTTGATAGCTGATGATGAGGCAGAAATTGCTGATTTAATTGAGATACATTTAAAAAAAGAAGGGTATCATGTTGTGAAAGCAGCCGATGGAGAAGAAGCGGTGCATATTATTAAAACGCAGCCAATTGACTTAGTGGTTTTAGATATTATGATGCCGAAAATGGATGGATATGAAGTGACGAGACAGATTCGCGCCAAATATCATATGCCGATTATTTTCTTAAGCGCGAAAACATCTGACTTCGATAAGGTGACTGGTCTTGTACTAGGTGCGGATGATTATATGACGAAGCCTTTCACACCAATAGAACTAGTTGCACGTGTAAATGCACAACTGCGTAGGTTTTTTACGTTAAATCAACCGAAAGTAGCGGAAAGTAAGTCTGCTTTAGAGATTGGCGGAGTCATTATTGATCCTGAGCGCCGAACGGTAAATGTATATGGAGAGCAAATTGAGTTAACACCGAAAGAATTTGACATTTTATATTTATTAGCGAGTCATCCGAAGAAAGTGTACAATGTGGAAAATATTTTTCAGCAAGTATGGGCAGATGATTATTATGAAGGTGGAAATACAGTTATGGTACATATTCGTACGTTACGGAAAAAGCTTGGGGAAGATAAAAGAAAGGATAAGTTAATAAAAACAGTGTGGGGGGTAGGTTATACTTTCAATGGCTAACATGATGAAAAGCTTTCGTTTTAAAATGATTGCCTTATTTGCGTTAAGTATGGTGCTTGCAGCAACTGTAACTTATATAATTTATAAAGGATTGCAGCTGTATTATAAAAAGATGGTTCGCTACGAAGAGCCTTTAGCGCAATTTCGATCAATGGTAAGGGAATTTGGGGACATTAACTTCTTTTTAATTTTCTTTATTCCGTTATCTATTATCTTTTTCTTCTTTTTGACAAAACCGTATTTAAAATACTTTGATGAAATTTCTAATGGGATTCATCATCTTGCGAACGGTAACTTTACAAATAAAGTTCAAGTTTCATCAAATGATGAGTTTGGAAATATCGCGCGCGAAATAAATGTTGCGAGTGAAAAGTTAAAAGAAGCTGTGGAAAGAGGCGACTTTGCTGAAAGTAGTAAAGATCAGCTCGTTGTGAATTTAGCTCATGATTTAAGAACGCCATTAACATCCGTGTTAGGATATTTAGATTTAATTCTTAAAGATGAGAATTTGACGAAGGAACAAATTAAACATTTTTCCACGATTGCATATACGAAATCACAAAGGCTGGAAAGTTTAATTGATGAGCTATTTGAAATTACACGTATGAATTATGGCATGCTAAAGCTGGATAAAAAGCCTATTGATATAAGTGAGTTGCTTATACAGTTAGAAGAGGAATTATATCCGTTATTAGAGAAACATCATTTAGAAGCTAGATTGCATGTTGATGCTCATTTACCGATGCACGGTGATGGAAAATTGTTAGCTAGAGTATTTGAAAACTTGTTAACAAATGCTGTTCGATACGGATATGATGGACAATTTGTTGATATGAATGGGTATGTCGATAATGGAGAAGTTGTCGTGCAAGTTATGAATTACGGAGATAGCATTCCAGAAGAAGATTTACCGTATCTATTTGATATGTTTTATACAGGTGATAAAGCGAGAACCGAGAACCGTGGCGGGACAGGCCTTGGACTATTTATTGCAAAAAATATTGTCGAGCAGCATAACGGTACGATTTCTGCTGAAAGCAATATAGTTAAAACGGTATTTGAAGTGAGATTGCCAAAAGACGAGAACGTAACAATTTAATAAAAATTTAAACTTTACCCCACTTTTTATTTTAATAGTTTTTTCTATTCTATACGTAAGTTACGTTAAGGAGGAACTAGAAATGAAAAAGTGGGTATTTATTTCTTTTTTTTTAGCATGCACAATCTGTGTAGGCGTTTACATATCACCGTTATTTCAAAAGGAAATTGATGTGAAAATCGGCGGGGAAAATAGTGCAGTAAAGACTGCAAGTATGGAAAAGGTAGAGGTTACAAAAGAACAAATTTATAAAGGGGATCTACTATTAGTTAATAAAGATTACCCAGTAAAAAAAGATAGTATTAGGTCTGATATTATAAATGTAAATCATAATAGTGAATTAGTAAGAGGTTATGTAATATTTGATAGAAACCTTCGCTTATCAAAGGGTGTTGTAAAAAAGTTTTTGAACGTTGTCGATGCGGCTGGAAAAGATGGAGTACAGCATTTCCTAATGAGTAGCGGGTACCGAGATTTTCAAGAACAAAGTAAATTATATAAAGAAATGGGATCAGATTATGCACTCCCAGCAGGATACAGTGAGCATAATTTAGGATTATCACTCGATGTTGGGTCTACTCAAAAAAAAATGGAGAGGGCTCCTGAAGGTAAGTGGGTGGAAGAGAACGTATGGAAGCATGGCTTTGTATTACGCTACCCGAAAAATAAAAGTAACATTACAGGCATTCAATATGAGCCATGGCATATACGTTACGTCGGTTTACCTCATAGCGCAATTATGCAAAAAAAGAATTTTACGCTAGAGGAATATTTAGAGTTCTTAAAAGAGGAAAAAGAAATTTCAACTGAGGTGGAAGGCAAGAAATATACGGTTTCTTATTATAAAGTTTCAGAGAATATGAACGTAAATGTCCCAGTAAATAAGCAGTATGAAATTTCGGGGAACAATATGGATGGGGTTATTGTGACGGTTCAGGAATAGATAAAGAGGTTGTTCCGTTTTGGAGCAGCCTTTTCGTATATAAGAAAGGGATTGGCGTTTTTTGTCGGTAAATCGATATTCCTTGTCGAATCGTTGATATATTTTGAGTTATGATAGATATATTCGAAAAATCGTTGATATAATTTCCTGTACTATCGCATTTTGAGGAGTATCTTTTATTTTATTTTTAAACATTATAACGTTATATTTACTTCTCCTTTTTTTTGTGTTACGCTAAACGTGTGAAAGAGATAAAGAAAAATGAAATTTTAATGTAAGCGTATTCTTATGGCTTCTTATAGAAAAGGGTGGAAGTACAATGACAGAACGATTCGTACTACGTAATGTGAAACGTGTGAACGGGGAAGAGATTGACATTGTAATTGAAGATAATAAAATCGCACAGGTGACGAAAGCTGGTGCTGGCGAAGGTGGAAAGGTTCTTGATTACTCTGGTACTTACGTATCAAGTGGCTGGATTGATTTGCACGTTCACGCTTTTCCAGAGTTTGATCCGTATGGCGATGAGGTGGATGAAATTGGCGTTAAGCAAGGGGTAACGACAATTGTTGATGCAGGTAGCTGCGGAGCTGATCGCATTGCAGATTTAGTAAAAAGTAGAGAGCAGGCAAAAACGAATTTATTTGCCTTTTTAAATATTTCTCGCATCGGTTTAAAACGAATTGATGAATTATCCAATATGGAATGGATAGATAAAGAGAAAGTAATAGAAGCAGTAGAAAAGTATAAAGATGTAATCGTTGGGTTAAAGGCGAGAATGAGTAAAAGTGTCGTTTGTGATAGTGGAATTGAACCACTTCATATAGCGCGTGATTTATCCCGTGAAACATCATTGTCAATTATGGTACATATCGGTTCAGCGCCTCCTCGCATTGAGGAAGTTGTACCTCTTTTAGAAAAAGATGATGTCATTACACATTATTTAAACGGGAAAGAAAATAATTTATTTGATGAAGAAGGCAAACCGCTACCTGTGTTACTAGATGCAGTGAATCGCGGCGTACATTTAGATGTTGGTCATGGTAATGCTAGTTTTTCTTTTAAAGTAGCAGAAGCGGCGAAGCGTTACGGTATTGCGCTTAATACAATTAGTACAGATATTTACCGGAAGAATCGCGTGCACGGTCCAGTGTATAGTATGGCTCACGTTCTTTCGAAATTCCTGTACTTAGGTTATCCGCTAGAAGAAGTGATTGATGCGGTTACGAAACATGCAGCAGAGTGGCTTAAGAAACCTGAGCTTGGTCGCATTCAAGAAGGCGATATTGCAAATTTAACTTTATTTACGGTGAAAGATGAGAAGGTTACGTTAATTGATTCAGAAGGGGATCAGCGCATTGCTGAAAGAAGGATTGATACGAAAGGGGTTGTAATCAATGGGTCATTCATTGAATGCTAAGTATGGATTAAAAAGAGTGATTAATGCGAGCGGTAGAATGAGTATTTTAGGTGTATCCGCTCCGGCAAATACAGTTATGGATGCAATGAAACATGGTGGACAAAATTATGTGGAAATTGCTGATTTAGTAGATAAAGCAGGAGACCATATTGCGAGAATTCTAGAGTCAGAGGCAGCAGTTGTTGTGAATTCAGCATCGAGTGGAATTGCGCTTTCTATCGCTGGTATCGTTACAGAAGGAAATCGCCGTAAAAGTGAAAGACTTCATCAAGAAGTAATCGCGAAAAACGAAGTGATTATGTTAAAGGGTCATAACGTTCAATACGGTGCCCCTGTTGAAACGATGATTTACTTAGGCGGCGGTAAACTTGTAGAAGTTGGCTATGCAAATGAAGGGAAAGCAGAGCATATTGAAGATGCGATTGGTGAAAATACAGCGGCGATTCTTTATGTGAAATCCCATCATGCAGTACAAAAAAATATGATTTCTGTTGAAGAAGCATGGGAAGTTGCGCAGCGAAATAACATCCCGCTTATCGTCGATGCGGCAGCTGAAGAAGACATTCAAAAATATGTGAAGTATTCAGACCTTGCCATTTATAGTGGTTCAAAGGCGATTGAAGGGCCTACTTCTGGTATTGTGGGCGGTAAAAGAAAGTATATTGAGTGGCTGAAAGTGCAATTACATTGCATCGGAAGAAGTATGAAGGTTGGGAAAGAAACAACATTTGGCTTACTTCAAGCGCTTGATGAGTACGGAGTAAAAGAAGATAAGAGCGAGCAAGAAAAAGAATTGTTACAAGTACTTATGCCGCTAAAAGAATTAAATGGTGTAAATGTAACGATCGTTCAAGATGAAGCTGGAAGAGCAATCTTTAGAGCTCGTATTCATATTAACGAGACACAATTAAATAAATCAGCAAAAGACGTTGTGACAGCATTACGCGAAGGGGAAATCGCAATTTATACACGTGATTACGGAGTAAGACAAGGGTTCTTTGATATTGATCCACGTCCACTTCAAGGTGATGACATACATGTAATTGAAGAAAAATTGAGAGAAATTGTAGGGGGAAACTAAAATGACAAACATTCAAAAACGTTTTTATAAAGGCCGCGTAGCATTAAATGTATTAGCGAACAATATCGAAAATGCAAAAGATATTTTTGAAGCAGCAGAAGGTTATGTAGTAGTTGGTGTATTATCAAAAGATTATCCAACTGTAGAAGAAGCTGTTACAGCGATGAAAGCATACGGAAAAGAAATTGAGGACGCTGTATCAATCGGACTAGGAGCAGGAGATAATCGCCAAGCGGCAGTTGTGGCTGAAATTGCGAAGCATTATCCTGGTAGCCATATTAACCAAGTGTTCCCTTCAGTCGGAGCGACACGTGCAAATCTTGGCAAAAAAGATAGCTGGATTAATAGTTTAGTATCGCCAACAGGAAAAGTAGGTTACGTAAATATTTCTACTGGCCCAATTAGTGCGGCTGGAGAAGAAAAAGCAATCGTTCCAATTAAAACAGCGATCGCACTTGTACGTGATATGGGCGGAAATTCATTGAAGTACTTCCCGATGAAAGGGCTAGCTCATGAAGAAGAATATCGCGTAGTTGCGAAAGCTTGTGCGGAAGAAGGATTTGCATTAGAGCCAACAGGCGGAATTGATAAAGAAAACTTCGAAACAATTGTACGTATTGCGCTTGAGGCAAATGTAGAGCAGGTTATCCCGCACGTGTACTCTTCTATTATTGATAAAGAAACTGGTAACACGAAAGTAGAAGATGTGCGTGAATTATTAGCAGTCGTGAAGAAGCTAGTTGATCAATATGCGTAAGAAAATTGCAGCGTTCGGCGAAGTAATGATGCGCCTGCAAGTACCTGGATATGAATTGTTGTCGCAAGCTAACACGCTAAATTACTCATTTTCAGGTACAGGTGTGAACGTTGCAGCGGCACTTTCTCACTTAGGGCATGAAGGGCTTCTTATTTCAACTTTACCGGAAAATTCGGTTGGAGATGCAGCTGTATCTTACATTCAAAAGTTAGGGATTCAAACTTCTCTTGTTTCAAGAGGCGGTAAATATGTAGGTATGTATTTTTTAGAAAATGGATTCGGTGCACGTGCAAGCCGCGTTACGTATTCGAATCGACTAGAAAGTAGCTTCAATACGGCGTCTGAAGAGATGTACCAATGTGAAGAAATTGCTAAGGAAATTGATATCGTTCATTTTTGCGGTATTACACTTGCGATGAATGATACGGTGCGCCATCATATGAAGTCTTTAGCGAGAGCAGTTAAAGAAAACGGAGGAGCCGTCGTTTTTGATTGCAATTATCGTCCATCACTTTGGGGAGAAGACGGATATGAACAGGCAAAGCCGCATTATGAAGAAATGCTAGGACTTGCTGATATCGTTATGATGAACGAAAAAGATGCGATGTTTGTTTTAGGAATGAAAACAGAAGAAACGGAGCGAGAGGCGCAACTTGTTGATCTTATTCCAAAGGTAGCTGAAACGTATCATATTGCTACAATTGCTGGTACTCATCGCTCTATTAGCAGTGACAATACACATTCACTGCGCGGGTTTATATGTAAAGATAGAACGTTCACTTTTGCAAAAACACTTACGTTTTCTGTATATGATAGAATAGGTGCTGGAGATGCTTATACGAGCGGGATTATTCATGGCGAGATAGAAGAGTTTGCACCAGAGAAAGCTGTTTCATTTGCGTCAGCAGCTGGCATGCTTGCACATACAATCGTCGGTGATACGCCAATGTCATCAGAGAAGGATATACTTCGGGCAATGACGGCATCAGTAGGTGATGTAGAAAGGTAGTGGGTGTAACGGTGAACGTAACGAGAAAAAAAGGACCATTATATTTACAAATAAAAAATATTATTCGTGATCGAATATTGCATGGTGTATATGCGATTCATACGAATATTCCTTCAGAACCACAATTAGAGGAAGAGTTCAAAGTGAGTAAAATTACAGTACGTAATGCGATTAAAGAACTCGCTCAAGAAGGATATTTGGAAAAGAAGAGCGGTAAAGGAACGAAAGTCATCCGTAATACTTCTGCGACAAAACTGTCAAAGGGTAAGAAATTTACTGAAGTGTTAGTGGAAGAAGGATATAAAGTACAAAAGAAATTGCTAAAGGCAGAAGTCGTTCATAATGAAGAAGGAACAGTGCCATTTCGCTTATTCGGTAAAGAGAGTTTTCGTATTGAACGTTTATATACGTTAAATGATGCACCATATATTCATTATACGCACTATTTCTCAGCGAAAATGGCAAGTACAGACTTATCGGACTTTGATTTACAATCACTTTATGATTTAGTCGAAGACCGAGGTATACATTTAGAAAACTTCAGAGATGAATTCGCAGTTGGACTTGCGCCCAGTTTCGTTGCAGAATCGTTAGGTGAAAAAGAGGGGACAGCGTTATTAAAACGTATGCGCTATTCTTACGATGAAGTTGGCGAAGTAATTGAATATAGCGAAGGCTACTACAATACAGAAATGCAGCATTATGTAGTTAATTATGACGTATAAAAAAGAGGGGATTTTCCCTCTTTTTTTATAAAGTAAGGGGAATGAGAGATGGATATATACTTATTAATCGTCACGTTACTTGCGATCGCAATTGTCATTTTAGGGGTATCATGGTGGAAATGGCATGCATTTATTAGTTTAACAGTTGCGAGTTTGTTTTTAGCTATCATGTCTGGACTGAACTTAACGAAAATAGTGGCTGCCTATGAAACTGGTGTTGGTAGTGTACTAGGGCATTTAGTTGGCATTTTGGCACTTGGAACTATCTTAGGGAAAATGATGTCTGATTCAGGGGCAGGCATGCAAGTTGCAGATTTCTTTATTCGATTTTTCGGCGTAAAAAAATTACCTTGGGCAATGTTATTTGCAGGGTTTGTTATAGGGATTCCAGTCTTTTTTGAAGTGGGGATCGTCATTTTATTACCACTTGTTATTTCCATTCGAAAAACGACGAAGCAAAATATATTGTTAATTGCGTTACCTGTTATTGCTGGATTATCGATTGTGCATGGGCTAGTGCCTCCGCATCCAGGTGCGATGACTGCAATCGGGATTTATAATGCGAACTTAGGAAAAGTGCTTTTATATTCATTAATTATCGCGTTACCAACAGCCATCATCGCAGGGCCGATATTTGCGAAGTGGGTACATAAGAGGGTTATACCTGAAAATGAACCGGAGCTTGTTCGAGTTACGACTGTATCAACCGATTTACCAAGTCGTAAAGTTTCGTTTTTTATTATTTTACTGCCAGTCGTGTTAATGATTTTATCAGTAGTTGCACCGTATATTTCTTTATCAATAAAAATAACTGAATTTTTAGTCTTTATAGGAAGTCCAGTAATCGCTTTACTTATTTCATGTTTTGCAGCATTTTATTTACTTGGCATCAAACAAGGAATTAATAAAAAGATGATAAAAAAATTAACAGATGAAAGTTTACTACCTGTAGGCTCAATTATTTTAATAATTGGTGCAGGTGGTGGGTTTAAACAAATATTAATTGAAAGTGGAGTTGGAACGGCGATTGCGCAAATGGCAGAACATATATCGTTATCCCCAATCGTCTTAGCTTTCATGGTAGCTGGATTAATTCGAATAGCGACCGGATCAGCTACAGTAGCATTAACGACAGCAGCAGGAATTGTTTCACCAGTTATTCAGCACATGTCTGGTGTAAATTTAGAATTGCTCGTTATAGCAACCGGTGCAGGTTCACTAATGTTTTCTCACGTAAATGATGCAGGCTTCTGGCTTGTAAAAGAGTATTTAGGTTTGACGGTGAAGGAAACGTTTAAAACGTGGACGGTGCTGGAAACATTGTTATCATTTATTGCATTCGGTTTTGCCCTTGTGTTGAATATGTTTCTTTAAAAGATACCTGAATAGGTATCTTTTTTTGATGAAGCCCAATTGCCAAAACAAGCCCGTTTTTAAGTAAGCCAAGCTTCCTATTCGCCCTGAAAACATACTATAAATGGAATCCCCTCATTTAGAGCAAGGTGAACTTGTTATGAATGATACTAAAGGAGGAATAGAGTAATGAGCGAAAAGTGTGAACACAGACATGATGATTGTAACCGCAGACATGGGTGCGGAGGCGGTTTTGCGCTTCTAATCGTATTGTTTATTTTATTAATTATCATCGGTGCTAGCTGCTTCGGCGGAGGCGGCGGTTGTGGTTATGGTGGTTACGGCGGTTATGCAGGCGGCTATGGTGGATATTGCTGCTAATTAAAAACTATTGAAAATGGCCTTGTGCGTATTGCACAAGGCCATTTTATTCACGTTTTAATATGTTGTGATAATTTATTAATGTACAGAGAACGGATTAAGAAGAAGAAAATAATCTCGATAATCCCGAAAAAGGTGAGTACGATACATGTCTCTTTTAGTAATGAAAAAGAAAACATACTTTGTAAAAACTTAACCGCAAATAACGTGTGAACACCAGCAACGATGTAAGGAACGAAAAATAAAATTCCTAATTGAATTGTTGCAGAGCGAAACATTTCTGATTCAGTTAAGCCAAGCTTTGTAATCGTAATGTATTTTTGTTTTTCATTCGTTAAGTCGTTATACATACGGAAGTATAAAACACTAGCCGCACCGATAAAGAAAATAAAGCCGAGAAATGCCCAAATAAAGAACTGAGCAACCGCATTTCCTTTACTATGAACGAGTTCATCCGTAGCTGTATAAATATGGAATGGTTTAATGAAATCTTCTTCATCCTTATGTGCTTCATACAAGGTTTCTGCATCATGATCTAAGCTTTTTAATATATTTTTTGTTGGGACAATTGCGTTTTCCCAATTTTCCACGAAGTAGTTATAAACTGTAATTGTTTCAATATGAGGAATCATATTTTCAATTACTTCATCTTGCATCACAATTAAGTGAGGTAATGCAAAGGGAGGCTCAATTCCTCTATTAATAAAACCTTTAATTTGAAATTCTTTTTTATTAGAGCCAAGTGTAATCGTGTCCTGCTTCGCAAATGGGTTAGACACGAGATTTAATAACGCTGGTGAATAGCGAGAAATATTATAAACTTGTGTAGAATCAAGAGTGATTTCTGGTCTGTTTAATTGCTTTGCTATTGCGTTATAATCACTCATTTTCATAATGGAAATTGATTCTTTTGAAGCTGTATCTTTTAAAACGGTAAACTTATATTTGTCATATTGAAAATTAGCATTTGTAAGTTCAGTTTCAATCGTAGTAATATGCTTTTGTTCAAATGCATTAACACCTTCTGATGTATAGGTGAATGGTATTGGATATCGTTCTAGTATGGATGCTTTCGTATGATTGTTTGCAGCAAATAACCCGATAATAATTGTAAATGCAAGTGCAGATAGCATAGAAACGATAAAGAGTACATTAATATTACTGCGGGTACGAGAAACTAAATCTGAAATCCATAACATATTTATTTGTTTCAAATAAAACTTTCTTCGTTTCTTTAAAATATAGATAAAGAGAAGAAATGTTTGTGAAAAAAACAAATACGTCCCAACTACTACGAGCGGTAAAATAGATAGCATAATTAAGAATACAGACCCATTTTGTGCATTTTTTTCCGTTATGTAGCCTTGCGGATAACCGGCAATATAATAGCATAGTCCTAAACAAGTTAAAGCAAATAGTGAAATGAGTATAGATGGTTTTTTTTCGCTCTTCTTTTTGTTAACTCCCTTAATAAGCTGCGTTGTTTTTCGAGTACGAATAAACATTGGTGTAAACGTAGAAACGATTAAAAATAAAATGATAAACGTTACGGTTGTAACGATAACCGCTTCTGTTGGCCAATATAAATAAAGACCTTTCGAACTTGTTAATTTCGAAGTGACTAATAAGAAAAAGTTAGAAAATACAAGACCACCCTGTATGCCGATAAAGATAGATAATATCCCAATTATCATGTTTTCGGTAAATAATAATCTTTTTAATTGTCTCTGTGAGATACCAAGAATAGTGAGTATCCCGAATTGCTGCTTCCGAACATTTAAAAATGTTCCAATTGAATATAAGAGAAAGAAAAACGAGAACATAACAATCACAAGCTGTGCTGTACTAGCTAAGTTCATTAGAGGATCCCGATCTTGAAAGCCTTGTACACTTTGTAAGCGCGGATGATACGCATATACAGTAAATGAAAAGAAAACCATAATAGAAAAAGCACTACTTACAAAATAAGCGAAATATGCTTTAGAATTACGCGAGACATTTTTAAATGCGAATTGCCAAAATGTCATCCACGTCTTCCTCCTAATAATGCTAGGACATCTAATATTTCTTGATAAAACTTCTCACGATACAATCCGCGATGCAGTTCATTGTAAAGCTCTCCATCTTTAATGAAAATAACACGGTTACAATAACTTGCTGCAAACGGATCATGCGTAACCATTAAAATCGTTGCATCTTCTTCTTTGTTTAATTTCGTAAATAATTCCATTACATCAATCGCTGCTTTTGAATCTAAGTTTCCTGTTGGTTCATCCGCAAGTAAAAGAGACGGATGATGAATGACAGCACGTGCTACCGCAGTACGCTGTGCTTGCCCTCCTGAAACTTCAAAAATACGTTTGTCCAAAATATGATCAATTCCAAGTTTCTTTGAGATGTTATCGAGCTTTTCGTCCATTTCTTTTAAAGGAACATTATCTAACGTTAAAGGTAATACGATATTTTCTCCAATCGTTAACGTATCTAATAGGTTAAAGTTTTGGAAAACAAATCCTAATTCTTGACGGCGGAAAATTGCTAATTTTTCTCTACGAAATGTATGAGGTTGTTTGCCGTTAATTACGACTTCTCCAGAAGTAGGAGAATCAATTGTAGAAATAACGTTTAAAAACGTAGATTTACCACTTCCAGAAGGCCCCATAATTGCGACGAATTCACCTTTATCCACGTGTAAATTTATATTTTTTAAAGCGGTATGAGGGACTTTCCCTTCATACACTTTTGAGACGTTTTTTATGTGTAATACTTCTTCCATAATAATCACCTTTCTATTTTTAAAACTTAATATGTTGTGATAATTTTTGCATATAAAAGGAACGAATTAAAAGGAAAAAGAGAATTTCAACCGTTCCAAAAATCATAAGTACGACTGTAATTTCAGCGAAGAACGAGAGATGTAATATCTCTTGTAGCATCTTTGTCGCGAACATCGTATGGATGGATGCCATAATGTAAGGGACAAAGAAAAGAATCGCAAGTTGGATTGTAGCAGATTGTTTCATTTCGTCTGCTGTTAATCCAATCTTTGTAATCGTTATATACTTTTCTTGCTCATTTGTTAAATCTGTATACATTCGGAAATACAGAACACTGCCCGCACCGATGAAGAAAATAACACCAAGAAAAGTTCCGATTAAGAAAAATGAAGCAACGTTTAGTTTCGTGTTGTATAAAGAGTCACTTGCTTCACTTGCATGAAACGGTGGATGTTCTGCCTGAATAGCTGCATTGTCGTTATCAATTTTTGTTATAAATGCTGAACCGATAGTATGTGCTTCTTCCCAATCGTTAACTTTAAAGTTATATACACTCATCTGTTTTGAAACGGTGGATAATGTTTCTACATTTTCATCAGATAGTATGAGCAATTGGTATATTAAGCTGTTTGGGAATGGGTTATAACTTTTATATTCTTTCACTTGTAGTTGTAAATTGTTTTGAGCAAGTGTAAGAGTATTTTTCTTTTCTTTAGTATGAATTGTTCCAACAACTTGATCGTCTAAGTCTTTCATAAGAATATAAGATTCATTCTTATTCACCGAGAGAGTTTCCCAATTTAACGCCTTAGCAAGTACATTATAGTCACTTTGTTTAATGGCATAATAGAGCTGCGCGTTATCTTCAGCTGAAGATACTTCATATATGTCTGTTTTAAATTTTGTATAAGTAAAGTGCTCTTCATTAAATTTTTGTTCTAACCAGTTTAAATGTTCATCAGCTAACGTATTTTCAGTATGTGATAAATATGTAAACGGGAAAGGGTTTTGCCTAATCGCATCAAACTTTGTAAATTTCCCGAATCCATATAAGAATGTAATCATTGTAAAAGCGAGCGTTGATAGCATTGCTACTATAAATAGCATATTAATATTTGTTCGAATGCGCGTTGCTAAATCCGAAATCCAAAGCATATTAATTCGTTTCATATAAAACTTTCTTCGTGTTTTTAATATACGAATAAGTAAAAAACTAATCTGTGAAAAGAAAAAATATGTTCCGGCTGCAATAAGCGATGGAATGACAAATATACTAGAGACGGCATATAAAAGCCCAATGATGTCGCCTAGCGACATAAAATATAGAGGATTTGCTGCTAATACATATCCAGATATTAAACATATCGCACCAAATAGAGAAATGAGTACGGATGCTTTTCTTTCTTTTTGTTTTGTTCCTTCTTTTAAAAGTCGTACAGCTTTTCTCGTACGGATTAGCATCGGTGTAAAAGATGATACGAGAATGAAGAGTCCAAGAAAGATGATTATAGTTAAAACGATAGCACCTGTCGGCCAATATAAATATAGGCCAGGTACATGTGTAATTTTGGCGGTAACTAGTAAAAAGAACTGTGAAAAAACAAGCCCAAGTTGAATGCCAAAAAATATAGAAAGAACACCAATCAGCATATTTTCTATAAATATGAGTCGCTTTAATTGTTTTTGAGATATACCAAGTACTGTTAAAATCCCAAATTGTTTTTTACGAACCTTTAAAAATGTACCAATTGAATAGAGTAAAAAGAAAAATGAAAAGAACACAATGACAACTTCTGAAATTGTCATTAATATGTTCAGAGCATAATTCACGTCTGTCATATGCAATTTAGGATGAAATAAATAAACTGCAAATGAGAAAAAAATAGCAATGGAAAACGCACTGCTTACAAAATAGGCGAAATAAGCTCTGGCGTTTCTTGTTACATTTTTAAAGGCAAACTGCCAAAAAGTCATTCACCTAAACCTCCTAATAGAGTGAAGAGGAAAAGAATATAAGAGGTATCCTTTTCCTGTACTAATATATTTATAAAACTTAACCATTCGTATACTCTGATAACTTTTGCATGTAAAAGGAACGAATAAATAAGAAAAAGATGAATTCAACTACTCCAAAAATAATAAGAACGGCTGAAATTTCTTTGAATAGTGATAAAGCAATTACGTCTTGAAGCATTTTTGTCGCGAACATTGTATGAATGGACGCCATAACGTACGGAACAAAAAATAAAATGCTAAGTTGAATGGTTGCAGATCTTTTCATCTCTGCATCTGTTACACCAATTTTTGAAATTGCTACATATTTTTCTTGTTCGTTCGTTAAATCTGTATACATTCTGAAGTAAAGAACGCTACCAGCTCCAATAAAGAAAATGACACCTAAGAATGTCCCGATTAGGAAGTATGCGGCACTTCCTGATGTGATTCTATATAATGAGCCTGCTGATTCATAGGAGCGTACAAGGGGTCCTTCGTATTGGAATTCTTGTCGATCTCTTTGTATTCTTTTCATAAAATCATCAGCAATTTCATACGTCTTTTCCCAGTTTTGTACGTTATAATTGTACGCTGCTACATGCTTTGTTGTACTTGGTAAGTTGTTTACAACAGCGTCAGGTAAAATTAAAGTTTGATATGAAAAGTCAGAGGGAATGGCCCCTGCTTGTTCATAGCCCTTTACTTGTAATATCGTATTTGTGCTAGAAAGTGTAATGGATTTTCTATTGTAGCTTGGCTCAAATTGGCTGAATAAGGTGAAATAAGCGCTACCTGTTAAGACATATGCTTCGTTATCACTCATGAATAGTTGTTTCATTCGCAGGGAAGCTGCAAGTTTATTATAGTCACTTTGTTTCATTGCATAGATGTCATTGTAAGTCGTTATACCTTCATCTTCTTTCAATGGTGTTTCATATAAATCAGCTTTTATCTTTTTATAAGAGAAATTTTCTTTTTGTAACTGCTGTTCAAGCCAAGTTAAATGCTTGTTAACAAAAGGATTGGCGTCATATGAAAAATAAGAAAATGGAAAAGGTGAAGTTCTCGCAACATCTAGCTTTGTAAACTTTCCGAAGCCATATAGGAACGTAATCATTGTGAAAGCAATTGTAGAAAGCATCGCTACAATAAAAAGCATATTGATATTCGTTCGAATACGACTTGCTAAATCCGAAATCCAAAGCATATTAATTCGTTTCATATAAAACTTTCTTCTTTTCTTTAAAATATAAATAAGTAAGAAACTAATTTGAGAAAAGAAAAAATATGTCCCAATTGTAACAAGTGCTGGAATCACAAAAACACTTGAAACCATATAGATAACGCCTACTTGCGTGTTTATTGAGAAGAAATATTTAGGGTTTGCAGCTAAAATATAACCACCTAATAAACAGATAGCACCAAATAGAGAGATAAATATGGATGGTTTTCTTTCCTTTTGTTTCCTACCATTCGTTTTTAATAGGTTTACCGTCTTTTTCGTACGAATTAGCATGGGTGTAAATGAAGATACAGCGATAAAGAGACTAAGAAACACAATCGTTGTTAAAATGAAAGCATTCGTAGGGGGATATAAATATATCCCCGGTAGATGTGTAATTTTCGCTGTTACTAATAAGAAAAACTGCGAAAAGACAAGTCCAAACTGCATACCGAAAAAGATAGATAAAATACCAATTAACATATTTTCAGTGAAAACGAGTCGATGTAATTGTTTTTTTGATATACCTAAAATAGTTAAAATACCAAATTGCTTTTTACGAACTTTTAAAAACGATC
This sequence comes from Bacillus cereus group sp. N11, assembly GCF_016483605.1. Classification (NCBI taxonomy): domain Bacteria; kingdom Bacillati; phylum Bacillota; class Bacilli; order Caryophanales; family Bacillaceae; genus Bacillus; species Bacillus cereus group sp. N11. The sequence goes on along the minus strand of NZ_JAEHBN010000005.1, from coordinate 277,277 downwards.
CGATTGAATAGAGTAGAAAAAAGAACGAGAACAAAACAATCACAACTTCTGAAAAAATCATTAATCCTGAAATTTCAGAGATCATAGTGGGATTTTGTAATTTCGGATGAAACAAATAAACAGCGAACGAAAAGAAAACAGCAATGGAAAAGGCACTGCTTATAAAGTAAGCAAAATAAGCTCTAGAGTTGCGCGTTACATTTTTAAATGCAAATTGCCAAAATGTCATAATACGTGCCTCCCGTTAGCAGGGAAATATGTAGTTTTATTGCAAAAAATGTATGAGAGTGAGTTCTCATACATTTTGCTAGCATATGTTCTGATCATGATTCAGTCACCTTCTCTACATTCTCTGCTTGATTATTCGCAGCATTGTGGAAGATGATTTTAATCGTCGTTCCTTTACCAACTTCAGAATCTAGTTTGACGGAGTGACCTAAATAATCACAAATTTTACTTACAATATAAAGCCCCATACCGGTAGATTCTCCGAATGTACGACCGTTTTTCCCAGTGTAAAATGGTTCAAATACCCTTCGAATATCTTCTTGCGGAATACCAACGCCTTCATCGCGAACTTCTAGAATAATATCTTTTCCATTTCGATAAGCGGATAAGAACACTTTCTTTCCACGCTCACCAGAGTAACGGACTGCATTTGTCATTAACTGATAGATAATAAATTTTAGCCATTTCGCATCAGAAGCAACCTTTAGATCAGAATGTACTTCTAAAACAGGGAAGACACCATTACGAATGAATAGTTCTTTTAATCCATTAATATTTTTTGTTACCGTATCTTTTAATGAAATCGTCTCAACATGGAAATCTTCATGGAAGTTATTTAACCTAGCCATGTATAAAGCCATATCAAGTCCTTGGTTTAGACGCTCTAACTCTTTTTTGAATTTCGGAATTAAATGTTCGTCTTCCATCTCCAGTACCATAAGCTGCATAACAGAAACAGGTGTCTTCATTTGGTGCACCCAATGGTTAATGAACAATTGATGTTCCTGTTGTTTTACTTCATACGATTGTAGTTCTTTTTGGAAGAGACGGTATTGCGTACGCACGAGTTCATTTACACCGTGAGGCATCGGAGCGGTTGCTCTTTCAATAAACGCATCTTCCATTTTTTCTGGCTGCTCACTTAATCTATGATACATTCTACGGTTACGAACGTAACGATAAGCAAGGAAACAAATAAATAAGTATAAGCTTAAAACGATGAAGTAAAACTTATTATTTTGAAATCCATCTACTGCATCATAGAGAACGAAAATGATACCGAAGTTTAATACGTACAGTAGAAAAAATGTAAAATGATCACGTAAAAATAGCTTCATGCTTATTCACTCCAAGTTGCGTTAAAACGATACCCAAGTCCACGTACTGTTTCAATAGCATTTTCAATACCAAGCTCATTGAACTTTTTACGAAGACGCGTGATGTTTACGTTTAATGTATTTTCCTCAACGAAGCTCTCATCATCCCAAAGAGCAGCTAATAAATCTTCACGGCTCGCTGTACGAGGGAATTTAGATAATAACATTTCGGCTAAAATTGCTTCTTTCTTCGTTAAAAGAACTTGTTCAGATCCGAAGTGAATTTCTGGACGTTCAGGGAATAGTTTTAAACCTTCTACTTCAACGATACGCTCAGAAATATTTGGTGCATAGTCACCGTAAATACGGCGCAATTGACCTTTAATTTTTGCCATTACAACGTCGTAGTGGAACGGTTTCGTAATATAATCATCCGCACCGCTTTCAATCGCCATAATTTGTTCCATCTCACCAGCACGCGCTGAAATGAAAATAATTGGACAAGTAGATTCATGACGAATTTGACGGCACCAGTAGAATCCATCGAATTTCGGTAAGTTCACATCAAGTAAAACAAGGTGTGGTTTCACGGCGTTAAACGATTCCATAATATCATCAAAGTTTTCAGTAACAACAGCGTCGTACCCGTATTTTTGAATGTGAGATTGCAGTAATGATGAAATATTTGGATCGTCTTCAACGATTAAAATTTTATACATATGTATATTCCTCCTCAAAAAAACAATTGTAGCTATAGTGTACCATGTGTTTCACGTCTTTTCATTATGTTGAAATATAAGCTAGTTAACAGTATAGGTTAAAAGTGAGAAAAGTAAAAAGTATTATAGGGATAACTGAATGTATTGTCCTTTTAAATAGATGAAATTTCATAAAAAATAATATATTTTTTATGAAATTTGGAACTTTATTTTGCTTACTGTCCAATATATAGTGAGAACATCGTTAAGGAGGGGGCACTACTTGGCAAGTAATGAAGATATACATATCTGGATAGAACGTTTATTAAAAGGTGATGAGGAGGCTTTTGAATTTATATTTGATTTAACGAGTCAGAGAATATATGAAACTGTCTTCGCTATAGTTAAAAATCGGCATGATACAAATGAAATCGTAAATGAAGTTTACTTTCAACTTTGGAAATCTATTTCAACATATGATCAATCTAGACCGTTTCTATTTTGGTTGAATGGAATTGTTTACAAACAGATTAGTCAGTGGAGAAAAAATATATGGAAGAGGATGCGCTTATTTGAAAAACAACAATTACGTGATGATCCAGTTGTAGACGTTCCCGAAAAAGTATTATTAAGAAAAGAAACAGAAGAGCAGTTATTAACGGTGATACAAGAACTTCCATTTAAATTTAGAATAGTAATCGTGTATCGCTTTTACCACGATTATACGTATGAAGAAATTGCAGAACTATTACAAATCCCTATAGGTACAGTAAGGTCTAGAATTCACAGAGCGTTAGAAAAAATTCGGAATCAATCTAGTATAGAAATAGATGAGGAGGAATCTAATTCAAATGTCGTTTTCAAATGAATTTAAAAAAGCAATGAAACAAGAGGTCCCTAAAGAAGTTAAAGAACATGCTTATCAATCCTTTAGTCAAATGTATAAAAAAGATAGCAAAAAGAAAACGAAAAAGAAATTATTAATAGTGGGTTTAATAGCGGCTGTCGTTATACCGACGAGTACAATGGCATTAAACAATTCTTATTTTGTAAAACCGGAAGTAAAATTAAATGACATGATTAATGATCAAGTTAAAAAGGATGCTGCGGATGGAAAGTCTATACAGCTAAATGAAAAAATAGTCGATAATGGTATTACTCTTCATATAAAAGAAATATTAATTCAAGATGCCAAAATACTTGTTTATTATCGTTTTGAACAACAAGATGGTTCGCTCGTTCCATATGAATTTAATACAACTGGGCTTGATATTAAATCTGATGGTAAAGAAGACGGGAAACAAGTAGAGAGTCCACATTATGAAAATAAGAAATTTAATGCTGTGCAATATTTGCATTTTCTTAGTAACACTCATATCGATAATTATCAAAAAGATCGTATGGGTAATCCTGATGCACCAGAGGCAAGTATTTTTTACTTAACTGATCAAACAGGAAAGAGTTTTGAAACGGTGTTAGCTGCGCACGACAAACCAGAGGGAGTAGTTGTTTTTGAACCGTTAGAAGGTGAAAAATTCCCAGACTTCTTATCTGTACATATTAATATTAACAGAATTGGAGGAACGGAAGGAACTTGGACAACGAAAATTCCAGTGGACATGACGCATAAAACTGTCCAAAAGGACTCTACAAAGAATGAATAATTTCGTATTATATTTAATAGAATCCAAACTAGGTGTGTGAAAGCATGATTAGTTATTGGTTAAATGCATTCGGAACGATAGTAGGTATGTCCTTTATTATAAGTTTAATAATCTTTTGGATTTCTTCGTTTGTTAATAAAATGATAAAATTTAAATAAAAGAAGCTCTTCCTTTAGTTAGAAGAGCTTTTTTTATTTTGTATCCCTCGTATTTCTTCCATCTTTACAGTTTTACTCTATAAAGTAATTAATGTAGGTTAAAAGTGGAAAAAGTAAAAAGGGCCTTACATATTATTGACAATTAACTGAAATCATTTTAACATTTAGATAAATATCTAAATGTCTAATTATCGAAAGGAAGAAAGACATTGAATCAAGCATTCAAAGCATTAGCAGATCCAACAAGGCGAAAAATTTTAGACTTATTAAAAGAAGGTGATCTAACCGCTGGTGAAATTGCCGAACATTTCAATATGACGAAACCAAGTATTTCACACCACTTAAGTGCACTTAAAAATGCTGAACTTATTCAAGATGAAAAAAGAGGGCAATTCGTTGTGTACTCTTTAAACACAACTGTCTTTCAAGATTTGTTGACTTGGGTGTTTACGTTTACAAATAAGGGGGAAGAGGGGAAATGAAAAAACATCTTTTCGCAATTATATTAATTGTTACAACTTGTTTAGCTTGGGCGTTTGCTTGGCCACATTTGCCGGATACAATTGCGACACATTGGAGCGGCGGTAAGGTAGATGGCTATTCGTCTAAATTTTACGGAATGATTTCTATGGTCGGAATTATGATTGCATTATATATATTTCTAAATGTGATACCTAAGATTGATCCAAGAAAAGCAAATTACGAGAAATTTTCTAAAGCTTTTATGATGATGAATAATGGGGTACTCCTGCTACTATTTGTAGGGAATATAGATATTATTACAAGTGGATTAGGATATAACTTATTTATTAATCGGGTTCCAGAATTATTAGTGGGTGTTTTATTTTTAGTAATGGGTAATTATTTACCACAGTGTAAGCCAAACTTTTTTGTCGGGATGCGTAATCCATGGACGTTAAGTAATGAAGAAGTGTGGCGGAAAACACATCGATTTAGTGGAAAAGTATTTGTGGCTTTAGGAATTATTATGATTATAAGTGTTTTCGCTCCGGCTGATTGGAGATCTTATATGATGCTGGGGATTATAGTAGTTGCTGTTATTATAACGAATTTATATTCTTACGTTTTATATAAAAAAGAAATACAATTGTGAGCTATATTAATCAAATTTTATAGTTATAGTTTCTATGTGTTAAGAGATTTTAATACTCAGTGGGGATAATGAAAAGCTCACTGAGTAAATTTTTTGTTTCAAGGTCTGAAAATTCAGTTTAAAAGATGACTTGGGGGGATTTTACATGTTAGAAATTATAAATTTTAGTAAGACATACAAAGGTGGAAAGAAAGCAGTAAATCATTTAAATATTACTGTTAAAGCAGGAGATATCTTTGGATTTATTGGACATAACGGTGCGGGGAAAAGTACAACAATTAAGTCGTTAGTAGGAGTTATAGATTTTGAAGAGGGCGAAATTTTTATTGATGGACATTCAGTAAAAAAGGATCCGATTGCATGTAAGAGAGTAATGGCGTATATTCCTGATAATCCAGATTTATATGAGCAATTAACAGGAATTCAATATTTGAAATTTGTTGCGGATGTATTTAAAGTGCCGGCGAAGGATCGGGAAGAACAGATCCAGAAGTATGGGGATGCCTTTGAGATTACACCTTACTTGGGAGACTTAATATCTTCTTATTCGCATGGCATGAAACAAAAAGTAGCGATTATATCGGCGGTTTTACATAAACCGAAATTATTAGTTTTAGATGAACCTTTCGTTGGTCTTGATCCAAAAGCAGCCGTAGTTTTGAAAGGTATTATGAAAGAGCTTTGTGAAAAAGGAAGTGCGATTTTCTTTTCTACGCACGTTTTAGATGTAGCGGAGAAGTTATGTAATAAAATAGCGATGATAAATAGAGGGAAATTAGCACTTTCAGGAGAAGTGCATTCTTTAATAAAGGAAAGTTCATTGGAAGAACTCTTTATGAAGGAGCTTGCTAATGAATACTAATAGTTTAGGACTTTTAAAAATCCGGTTAATAACGCAGCTCGGTCTAAACACTTTTAAATATGAAAAAGATAAGAAAAAGAAGCAGAATAAGATTTTGCTGACAGCATCTATTGCTCTAGTTGGTGTCATGCTAATGTTATATTGCGGAGCCTCGGCATATGGATTGGTGAAACTAGGAATGAGTGAAATTATTCCCGTTTATGCACTAGTTATTAGCAGTGTATTAACGTTGTTTTTCACTATATTTAAGGCAAATGGAGAAATTTTTGCTTTTAAGGATTACGACTTTTTAATGTCATTGCCGATTCGTGTAAGTACTGTTATTGCAAGTAGATTTTTGTATTTATACTTGCTGAATACAATCTTTTCAATCATAATCATGCTACCGATGGGAGTTGTTTATGGCATACATGAAAATCAATCAGTTTCTTTTTACTTTATGTGGTTCATCAGTATGTTTATAGCATCTTTAATTCCAACAACAATTGCAGCAATCTTTGGAGCTGCGATTACGGCAATCGCTTCTAAATTTAAAAATGCGAATAAAATAACTACGATTTTAAGTTTTATAGTAATTATTACATTCGGTTTCTTTATGCTAAAAAACGGAAATGCTCAATATAGCCTTAATGATATGAACGAAATTGGTGCAATTGTTTCGGAGCAATTAACTAAAGTGTATCCACTAGCTAACATGTTTCAAAAAGCAATTGTTCATGCTGATATTATAGCTTTCATCTTATTCGTCGGGATATCAGTTAGTTGGTATTATCTTTTTGTAAAAATACTTTCGTTAAAATATAAGCAAATAAACACAGGGATTTCCACTTATCATATGCTTTCAAATTATGAGATTAATAGTATAAGAAAAGAAAGTGTATTGGTCGCATTGTATAAAAAAGAGCTGAAACGTTTCTTCTCTTCTACAGTGTATGTCATAAATAGTGGAATGGGAGTCGTGATGGCGATAGCTTTCTCGTTAGCTGTAGTTGTAGTAGGGCCAAGTCAATTAATAGCGTACCCTGGAATTGAGCCCTTGTTGCAAAAGATTGCTCCATTTGCTATTGCAGCAGCGATTTCAATGACGTGTACAACATGTGTGTCATTGTCTTTAGAAGGAAAAAATGTATGGATTATTAAGTCATTGCCTATAGCGCCAAAGATGGTTTATGACAGTAAAATTCTTATGAATCTTTCATTGAGTATACCTGCATCACTTATTAGTGCCGTATTGCTAATAATTGGGTTAAAACTAGATATTTGGAGTTCTCTTTTCATCGTAATAACACCGATAACATACTCACTCTTTTCGGCAGTATGGGGAATTTTTACTAATAATCGATTTGGTTATTATGATTGGGTATCAGAAACTCAAGTAATAAAACAAAGTATAGGATCGTTTATCGGTATGTTTGGTGGCTTAATTATGGCAGTTATACCTGCCTTGTTAATCGGTACCGGTACTATCTCGAACGACAGAGTATTTACTTTTGTCGTTGTTATAGTACTTACGATTATTACTATTTTCTTGTATAAGAACGAGTCGAGAAGAAGTATAAAGTGAAACTTTAATCAGTGGGGGGGTTCATCCCCCCGCTGATTATTAGCCCTTACCAATCGGGCGTTTACGGGCAGTTTATCTCCCACCTAACTTCTTTGCTTCACCTGAATTTTGAGGTGGGAGTTTTACTGCCCGCAAATAGCGGGATAAAATAAAGAAGCTGCTTTTCCTTTAAAAAGGAAGAGCAGCTTTTTTATTTTGAAAAGGTTTAGACTCTTATATTACTTTTTTAAAACAGGTATCCATATCTCGCTTCTGAAATTCGGCGAGGATATCTCTTTACTTTCATTCCACAATATTTCCGGACCTCCTGCTAGTTCATAGTTTGAAGAAGGGAACCATTCAGAATAAATACGTCCCCACACATTTTGTAATGCATCAGGAAATGGACCGACAGCTTCAAATATAGCCCATGTTGAAGCTGCGACTTCAAGTTGCGCGAATTGCTCTGGACAATCTTTCGTTGTGGCTACTCCAATATAATGATCGAGTTCGCCTTTTTCCTCCATTCTTCCTTCAGAAAAATTTGTAGAAGCACTAATGATTCCATTTGGTTCCACATTTGAAAGTATCTTTAATGTTTGAATGGACTGTGGGTTTAAACTTTTCCACATAGAAGCAATTTCTTCATTTACACCGTTAAAAACGATTGGCACTCGTTTTGTAATACCTATAATTCGAAATGAGTCTTTTTCTTCAATTCGATAGTTCATTTCAGTTCCTCCTTGAATGGATAATTGGAAGGTCATTGGTGAATAAGCTTTCAAAGAATGACTAGTACTTCGAGCTTCTGAAGGCGTTATGCCATGCAAATTTTGAAATGCACGTGCAAATGAATCTGGTGAATTGTAGCCATATTTTATAGCAACATCAATGACTTTTATATTGCTGTTTTTTAGTTCAAAGGCAGCGAGAGTAAGACGTCTACAGCGAATGTAATCTGACAGCGATATGCCAGCTAGAAATGAAAACATCCTTTTAAAGTGATACTCGGAGCAGAGTGCTAGCCTCGCAACTTCTTTAAAATCAATTTCATTCGTAAGGTTATCTTCAATATAGTGCATTGCTGCATTCATATTTTTAAGTGAATCCATATTATGACCTCCTCTGTACATAGAATAGCAGGAACGAAATAGCTCCATCCGACATTTCGTGCACAACTTTGTAGGTAGCTTTTTCACCTTACAAAATTGTAATGTTCCTGTAAGGAGAATGAATGGATGGTATGATATCCCAATGTTATAGTAACAAAGTACTTTGATTCATTACGTTAAATTTTTGATGTCTTTACTTATGTGCCTTACATAACTGTCATGTTTGTGTAAGAAACATCGATAGTGGCAAGAGTAGAGAATGTATATAGTGAAAATAGAGAATAGAAGAAATGAGGGATGTCGAGATGAAAACAGTGTTAGAAGCAAAAAATATTAAAAAAGTATATGACACAGGTGGAAATAAATTTGAGGCGTTAAAGGGCATTAACTTACAAGTAAAAGAAGGTGAGTTCGTTGGAATTATGGGACCGTCGGGTTCTGGTAAGACGACGTTACTAAATGTTCTTTCTACAATTGATAATGCGACGGACGGTGAAATTTTAATTGATGGAAAAGATATTGTGAAGATGAATGATGATAAGCTTGCGTTATTCCGCCGCGATCATTTAGGTTTCATTTTCCAAGATTATAACTTATTAGATACGTTAACAGTGAAAGAGAATATTGCGTTACCTCTTGCTTTATCGAAAGTAAAGGCAAATGAAATTGATCGACGTGTTCTTGAAATTGCGAAAAAGTTTGGTATCGATCATATTTTAAGTCAGTTTCCATATCAAGTATCTGGTGGACAGAAGCAGCGCTGCGCCGCATCACGTGCAATCGTTACAAATCCAAGTATGATTTTCGGGGACGAGCCAACTGGAGCGCTTGATTCAAAATCAGCTACAGATTTATTAGAAAGTATGAAGTCGTTAAATGAATATGATAACTCTACCATTTTAATGGTAACACACGATGCATTTGCGGCGAGTTATTGTAAACGAGTTATTTTTATTAAAGATGGTGAACTATATAAAGAATTGCATCGCGGTGAATCGACGCGTAAACAGTTCTTCCAAAAAATCGTTGACGTAATGTCTTCTATTTCTGGAGGTATGGCTGATGACCTTATCTAGCATTGCCCTCCGCAACATACAGCGGAACTTTAAAGACTACTTTGTATATTTTGCATCTATGATTTTTAGTATCGTCATTTACTTTACATTTAAAGCACTGCAATATAATTCACAAATGGAAAAAGCAGCGGAAGCCTCTAAAAAAATTAGCGGTGCGTTTCAAGTTTCAAGTGTGATGCTTATCATTTTCGTAGCAGTGTTCATTATATATTCGAACGGATTCTTTACACGTAAACGTAAAAAAGAAGTTGGCTTATATTCGTTATTAGGTATTCGTAAAAGACAAATTGGTAAAATGCTCTTTTATGAAAATATGTTAATGGGACTAATGTCATTAGTAATTGGGATTGCAATCGGTAGTGTCCTTTCAAAACTATTCCTTGAGTTATTAGTAAGTATGATGGGCTTAAACTTAAATGTTCATTTTGAAGTACCGATGGCTGCCATTATTGATACAGCAATTATTTTCCTTGTGATTATTTTATATACATCGCTCCAAGGATATCGTTTAATTTATCGCTTTAAATTAATTGAACTTTTCCGTGCGGAACGTGAAGGAGAAGCAATGCCAAAAGGATCAGTCATTATGGCATTAATTTCAGTTTTCTTAATCGGTTCAGGTTATTTCTTAGCATTAATGTTTATGAAGGCAGTTAAGTATGCAGACTTTATGGCAATTGCACTTTATATTTTACTTGCGACAGTATTAGGTACGTACTTACTATTTATGTTCTTTACAGTATTCGTATTGAAACGTTCAAGAAATAATAAGTCATCGTTTTATAACGGTATGAATATGGTAACGACGTCACAGTTACTATATCGTATTAAAGGAAATGCAAAGTCACTTGCGACAATTTCTATTTTAAGTGCGGTAACATTAACAGCAGTTGGTACGTCAGTTACGATGTATTACAACACATTTACACAATCAAAAGCAGTTGCACCATACAGCTACTCTTATGAGAAGAAAGATGCAGAATTAGATAAGAAAGTAAATGCGATTTTTGCTGAAGAGAAAGAAAATCATCCTGTAAAAGATCAATTTGAAGTTGAAATGGTTCCTGTAAAAGGAAAGTTTGAAGGGGATAAAGTTGATTTCATCCTTAATATGAACTACAGTATCTCAGAGAAATATCAATTTATGTCTCAATCTGAATTTAATAAACTTGCTAAAAAAATTGATGCAGAAACAGTGAATGTAGCTGCAGGAGAAGCATTTATATATGATAGTTCTTATATTGAAGGGCATGAGTTTAGCCCTCAATATAAAGGGAATAAAGTGGTATTCCAAATTGGAAATGAAACGAAGAAATTGGCGATTCAAGACGCAAATGATAATGCAATTACAAACTTAGGTGAACTAGTTGTTGTCGTTTCAGATGAAATGTATGAGCAAGCGAAGCAAGCATTTGGAACACGTGTTGTAAAAAATATCGATGTAAAAGATGAAAGAAACAGTAAAGTGTTAACGGAAAAATTAGCAAAAGTGATGCCAGCTGGTGAATCAGAAATGGTGCCACCATTTAGAGACTTCTACACTGGTTTCCATATGGGGCTTGAAGGAACTGGACTAATGATGTTCATCGGAATGTTCTTAGGACTTGTATTCTTACTAGCAACAGGTTCTATCATTTACTTTAAACAATTAACAGAAGCAAATGCTGATCGTGAGCGTTATGTTGTACTTCACAAAATAGGGGTCACAAAACAAGAAATGAAAAAAGCGATTGCAAAACAAGTAAGCTTTATTTTTGCGATTCCGTTAGTAATCGGAATCCTGCACAGCTTGTTTGCATTAAAAGGTTTAGGGAACATACTACCATTTGAAATTATGATTCCGCTTCTAATTAGTATCGGAGTATACGGCGCTATTTATATTGGATATTACTTCTTAACAGTTCGTTCTTATTATAAGATCGTGAGTGCGAAGTAATAAGGGGCAGCTATCGCTATAGGCGATAGCTGTTTTTTTATTCTTCATAAAATCTTAAGAAATCTCCTCAATTTTTATTAAGAAACAATAGTTATACTTAGACACAAGTTAAAAACTATTGAACGAATGGGGAGAGGTTTACATGCAACTCATAACATTCTTACATGAATTTATTAAACATCCGAAACATACTGGTGCCATTGCGCCAAGTTCAAAAATATTAGCAAAGAAAATGGTAGATGTAATTGATTTTAATAAAGCGAAATGCATTGTAGAGTTAGGTCCTGGTACAGGAGTTTTTACGAAAGAAATTATGAAGAGAAAGAAGAAGGAAACAATATTTCTTCTTATTGAAATTAATGAAGTGTTTTGCAAAGAGCTAAAGAGAAAATTTAAAGATGAGCAGAACGTCATTGTTGTACACGGTTCAGCTGAAAATATAAAGAAGTATATGGAAGAGTTCAATATGGAATGCATTGATTACGTCTTATCAGGATTGCCTTTTACTTCTTTACCAGAAGAAGTTTCAAAACGTATTTTAAACAATGCAATGGAAGCGATACATGAGAATGGGGAATTCATAACATTTCAATATTCACTTGTGAAAAAAGGCTTTATACAGCATTTCTTCCCTGAAATTACATTAGAAAAAGTGTGGCTCAATTTCCCGCCAGCTTACGTCTTTAGCTGTAAAAAAGAGCTAAGGAGAGCATATGCATAATGGAATTACATGAATTATTATCATACATTGAACAGTACGGGTATTGGGCATTATTTTTCTGTTTATGGTTAGGAATTATCGGTATGCCAATTCCTGATGAAATGATTGTGATGAGCGGTGGTTTCGTATCTTCATTAGGTATATTAAGTGTTATTCCTGCGTTTTTATTAACATATTTAGGTGTTGTATCCGGGCTTTCTTTAGGTTATATACTAGGGAAAATATTTGGGACAAAAGTACTCCATAAATTAATGAAAAAGAAGAAGGCGAAGTATTTTATAAAATCACAAGAAATGGTCGAGGCATACGGACATTACGCACTAATTACGAGTTATTTCATACCGGTTGTAAGACATATCGTGCCGTATTTAGTTGGAATGAATAACATGTCATTTAAGATGTATGCTTTGTATTCTTATACGACAGGATTTGTTTGGACACTCGTTTACTTTGTGCTCGGCTCATTATTTGGACAACACATTAACAAGATTGTAGCGATCGCGATAGAGTATGGCGTGTATTTTGGCGGGCTTGTTTTTGTTATTGCGAGTGGTGTTTATGTGTATAGGCAAAGAAGAAGTACAGTGATGAGTAAGTAGAATGAAGGTTTAGACTTATTGAGAGTAGTATAGAAGGGAGAGTTATTTTGTAGAATAACTCTCCCTTTTAGTGTAATAGCTCCTTATCACTTACATTAGGCTTTGTCTGAAATACGGTTATATAAAGTGTTAATAGGATTGTATTGATCAGATTAGCTAATATCGTCATAAAATCACTTGATGGAGTGATTAGAACGAAGATTGAAAGTATGGCAGAAGCTAGTGGAATGAACTTTTGTAAGGCCGTGATTTCTCCACCTTTGTGAAGTTGCCAGGACATAAAGAAGGCAATTAAGAAAATAAAGGATGTAAATATTAAACCTAAGTATCCCCAGCCATCTTCAATATACCAAGGCAAAAAGCTCATTCTTGATGTGAAAATAAATAAATTGAATACTAACGTGCTAATGATTAACGTATTTAAAATAGTGATATGTATCTGTTTCTTCATTTGAATTATACTCCGGAATTTATTTTATTGACTTAGTTCTTGCAACTCTTTGTCTTTAAAGTGATTAAAATTGTTTTTGTCTATTGTATAAACATCTCCTTTTATGAGGCCAGCTTTATATTGAGTATCTAAAAATTGAAGCTCTTTTTCCAAAATTTTGATACTTAGCTGAATACATTTCTCACGCTGATACTTTGGTAAATCATCACGGTGTTTTGGTTCTGTATGAGGATCTTTTGTATTATCAACACGAATGCCATAATTTAGTTCTAATACATCTACCTGTTTATATAGTTCATCCAACTCTTCTCTTTGCTTCATGATTGAATGTACTTCTGAGCGAGTGATATTAGGGTTAGTTAATTTGAAATGCGCAAGCTCCGCCGCGTAACTTTCAGTTTTTGAGCCTGTATTTGCAAGAACAACAGTTGATAATCCAAGTAGTAGGCCAAGGGATAACGTTGTAATCATTATTTTTTTCATATCCTTTTATTCCTTTCATTATTTCGTATAAATAAAATATTTTTATTGAGATGTTTTTGCCATTTCCATAAATCGTTGTTCAATTTCATCTAGTTCGAATGAATGGCATATTCTACGGTCTTCTTTATCTAAAATTCTATAATGTTGAGATAAAATATTTTGTTGTATTTGATAACCGTTTAATTCTTTTATTTGTCGCCACCACACTTTTCCTCCTAAAGTTTTCGGGAAGTTTGTATTGTAATGTGTAAAAGCGATTGTTTTTATAATCTCATTCACATCATCCCCAAATGTCATCTGGACTGTATCGCTCTGCTCAAAGAGTGTTACGACACAAACAGCACCTGACCATGTTAGTGTGCGTCTTCCTTTTTCAATGTCCACTAATGTTTTCTTCGATAAACCAATAATTTCTGACATTTTATCTTGTGATAAATCATTTTCAACACGGATGAGTTTTAATTTTGAATTAACGAGTTCAATAAATTCTTGTTTATTCATCATGCAGCTCCTTTTTTAACACAGTGTAAAATTACACTATAAGTGTAATTTCGTCAATGACGGTGTAAAAAATTACTTTTTATTGTTTTGATCTTTCTAATTAATATTTCACTTCTAGTTTAAGAAAATGTTAAGAAACCGTACGAGTTTTTATTAAGAAATAAGCTCTATACTTAGAAACATCTTAAAGAAAACATAATGAAAGGCGGAATATAGATGAAAAGATTTATTTTTGGAGCATTACTTGTTATTGTCGCAGGGGCGGCATATTTATTAAATGGAAGTAAGTTGCTAGATCAGATGAACCCATTTCTTGATATAGAGAATCATTATGCAATTATTGATACGGATGGAAAAGAGTTAGGTGGAAATAAAGGCCGTGAATATACGGTGAAAGCTTACGATAAGGATGGGAAAGAAAAAGAAGTAACGATTGATGGAGTAGGTGAATTACAAAAAGGTTCGTACTGGCATGTGCTTACAAGAGGACAGTTTTTACATGATAAAGTGCAAGTAACGATAGATAAAATTCCTGACGGTGCAAAGGCAAAGTTAGGACTGTAAGTATAAACCCGATTCTTGATGAGAGAATCGGGTTTGTTATTTTATGGTAACATGTAGAAGGGGAGTGAGAGTTATGCTACTCATTGTTAGTCTTATATTAATTGGGGTTATGTGTAGTATGAGAATAGTATCCTTACATATGATAGAGCGGCAAAAGATAGAAGAGCGATATGTATATTGTCCAAAATGTGATTCGAAAATTAGAAAAGGAAATTCTGCTCCTTTTTGTTCGAAATGTAATGTAATATTTTAAAGAAGATAAAAAGGCAAAACGAACATACTTCGGTTCGTTTTGCCTTTTTTTTATAAGGAATAATACTAACTTTCCATTTTCCACTGATAACTTCTATAGTGACCTCCACAGGAATAGTGGATTTTTTTAATAAAATCAATTTTAATCATTTTATTTTGGAGCTACAGACGTTGAAACATAAAATTGTTACTTATTAGTATCTATAACACTTTAAAGTGCGTACTTTTTATTGGGTCTTAGATGAGACATAATTACATACGTAAGAGGGACATGAGTAATATGAAACTACAAAGTATCTATGTTTTTTTAATAACTATCGTGCTTTGGAGTGCATACTTCTCTGACTGTTCGAACCCTTTATATCGCTTTTGATCAGTCATTCCTTTTCACATTAATTGATATCCATTCATTATTTTTAAATAGATTTTAGGAGGAGATTTTAAATGAAAGATTTATTAAAAGGCACACTTGGTTTTGGTACGGCACCACTAGGTAATATGTACCGTAATATTCCAGAAGAAGAAGCAATCGCAACAGTGGATGCTGCTTGGGATAATGGTGTTCGTTACTTCGATACAGCGCCACTTTATGGATCTGGTTTAGCAGAGATTCGTCTTGGTGAAGCACTATCGAAACGAAATCGTGATGATTACTTCTTAAGTACAAAAGTAGGTCGAATTATTTCAGATGAATTGGAAGATCCATCTACACGTGATTTAGGTGAAAAGGGCGGACTATTCGAATTTGGTCGTAAAAATAAAATCATCAATAACTATAGTGCGGATGCAACTCTTCGTTCTATTGAGGATAGTTTAAAACGTTTAAAAACAGATCGTCTAGATTTTGTTTATATTCATGATGTAGCACAAGATTTTTATGGAGATGAGTGGATTTCACAATTTGAAATTGCTCGAACAGGAGCATTCCGTGCACTTACTCAATTGCGTGATGAAGGTGTAATTAAAGGCTGGGGCCTTGGAGTAAACAAAGTAGAATCAATTGAACTTATGCTGGACTTAGAAGAAGCAAAACCAAATGTTTCTTTACTAGCGGGTCGCTATTCATTATTAGACCATGAGCGTGCGTTACAACGCGTAATGCCTGCAGCTGTAAAAAACAATATGGACATTGTTGTTGGTGGACCATATAGCTCAGGTGTACTTGCTGGAGGTGCTCACTTCGAATACCAAAAAGCGTCACCAGAAATCATTGCAAAAGTTAATAAAATGAAAAACCTTGCAGATCGTCATGGAATTAGCATTAAAGCTGCTGCTTTACAGTTTTCACTGGCTAACCCAGCGGTTACAGCTGTTATTCCTGGTGCAAGTAAACCGGAACGAATTGCAGAAGACCAAGCTGCATTGAAAACAGTGATTCCGGCAGCGTTCTGGGAAGAAATGCGTGAACAAAAACTAGTTGCAGCTCATGCACCACTACCAATTAACGTTAAATAAAAAGGAGCGTAATGAAAATGGCAAACACTATTACATCTATTAAAATTCCAGCTTCACCTGAACAAGTATGGAAATTAATTGGAGGTTTTGATGCACTTCCAGATTGGTTACCGTATATTCCTAGCAGTAAAGTAACGGAAGGCGGGCGTGTACGCCATTTAGCTAATCCTGATGGCGATGCGATTGTAGAGCGTTTAGAAGCATTTAATGAGAAAGAGCGCTACTACACATATTCAATTATGCAAGCACCGTTCCCTGTGACAAACTATTTATCTACAATTCGTGTGAAAGAAGGTAAAGATGCTAACACATCATTAGTTGAATGGTCTGGTAGCTTCACTCCTGTAGCGGTTACTGATGAAGAGGCAATTAATCTATTCCATGGAATTTATAAAGATGGTTTAGAGGCATTACAACAAGCATATTTAGGTTAATCAATTTATTAAACATTTGAAAGTCTGCAGTGTAACAACTGCAGGCTTTTTTATGATTATTAAATTTCTTTTTTAAGAAAATATTAAGAAACCCCGTCACTATTTGTTAAGAAAATGTATCTATACTGAATTCTGTTGCTTAAAGAGAACATCAAGAATCATAACAGGAGGTACAGATAGATGAAAACAATGTTAGAGGCGAAAGGGATTTCGAAAATATATGATACAGGCGGGAATACGTTTGAAGCGTTGAAAGATATTCATTTACAGGTAAAAGAAGGAGAGTTTGTCGGTATTATGGGACCGTCTGGTTCTGGTAAGACGACACTTTTAAATGTCCTTTCTACCATTGATACAGCTTCAAAAGGTGAGATTTTAATTGATGGAAAAGATATTGTGAAGATGAATGATGATGAATTGGCGCTATTTCGTCGTAATCATTTAGGATTCATTTTTCAAGATTATAACTTGTTAGATACGTTAACAGTACGAGAGAATATTGCACTGCCACTCGCTTTATCAAAAGTGAAGGCGAAAGAAGTAGAATTACGAGTCGAGACGATTGCGAAGAAGTTTGGAATAGATCATATTTTAAATCAATATCCGCATGAAGCATCAGGTGGACAAAAACAGCGCTGTGCAGCATCAAGAGCGATTGTAACAAATCCAAGCATGATTTTTGGGGATGAGCCAACGGGTGCACTTGATTCAAAGTCAGCGACAGATTTATTAGAAAGCATGAAAACATTAAACGAGAAAGATCGTGTAACAATTTTAATGGTAACGCATGATGCATTTGCGGCAAGTTATTGTAAACGTGTTGTATTTATTAAAGATGGCAAGTTATATAAAGAATTACACCGCGGGGGTATGACACGCAAACAATTCTTCCAACAAATTATTGATGTGATGTCTTCCATATCTGGAGGTGCTACAAATGAACTTATCTAGCATTGCACTTCGGAATATAAAACGAAATTTTAAAGATTATTTTATATACTTTGCGTCTATGATTTTTAGTATTGTCATTTATTTTACGTTTAAGGCGTTGCAATACAATTCACAAATAAGTGAAGCTGGAGATAACATAGGACGAGGATTCCAGCTTGCGAGTGTAATGCTTATTATTTTCGTTGCTATATTTATTATATATTCGAATGGTTTCTTTACACGAAAGCGTAAGAAAGAAATAGGTCTTTATTCTTTACTTGGTATTCGAAAGAAAGAAATAGGTAAAATGCTTTTTTATGAAAACATGTTAATGGGGTTATTATCGTTAGTAATCGGAATTATAATAGGTAGTTTACTTTCAAAAGGGTTCCTGAATTTACTTGTAAATATGATGGAGTTAGGTGTAAAAGTTCACTTTGAAGTACCGATTGGAGCGGTTATAGATACAGCAGTTATTTTTTGTTTCATTATTTTATACACATCGTTTAAAGGGTACCGCGTTATTTATCAATTTAAGTTAATTGAGCTATTCCGTGCAGATAACGAAGGCGAAGTCATGCCAAAAGGTTCTAAAATAATGGCTATCATTTCTATATTATTAATTGGATCAGGGTATTTCTTATCAGTAACGGCTATTAAAAATGCAAACAGTGATAACTTTATGCCACTTGCTCTTTACATTTTATTAGCAACAGTACTTGGAACATATTTATTATTTATGTTCTTTACAGTCTTTGTATTAAAAAGAGTGCGAAACAAAAAATCTTCATTCTATAACGGAATGCAAATTGTGACGACATCTCAGTTACTATACCGCATTAAAGGAAATGCGAAATCGTTAGCGACGATTGCAGTATTAAGCGCAGTAACGTTAACGGCGGTTGGAACTTCTGTTACGATGTATTACAACACATACATGCAAGCAAAAAAATATAAGCCAGTTAGTTATTCATATGAAGTGAAAGATAATCATGTGGATCGTAAAGTGAATGAGATTTTAAAAGAAGAAAAGAATGAAGTCATTCATCAATATGAGTTAGAGACAGTAAAAGTGATAGGTGAATACGGTGATAATATTTCAAATAAAGATAGTTTACATGCAAGAACAACTGAAATTATCGCACAGTCAGCATTTAATAAAATTGCAAAGTATTTAAATGAAGAAACTGTGTCTTTAAAGAAGACAGAAGCGTATGCATTTGATGGCATGTACAGTGAAGGGAAGAGGGATAGTGGCGTATATAAAAATCGAGAAGCTATCTTCCCAATTGGAGAAGTAGCACCAGTACAAGTGAAAGATGTACAAGCAAAAAATATTACAAACTTATATGAACTTCTAGTTGTCGTTCCGGATGAAGTGTATGAGCAAGCGAAGAAGGCAATTGGAGCTCATACTGTGAAAAATATTGATGTGAAAGATGAAAGAAATAGTAAAGTGTTAACAGAGAAATTAAAGAAAGTAATACCGGAAGAAGATGCAGAAGGAAGAGAACAATTCAGTGATTTCTATACTATTTTCCGTGATGGTATTGAAATATCAGGTTTAATGATGTTTAGTGGTATGTTCTTAGGACTTGTATTTTTACTTGCAACAGGATCTATCATTTACTTCAAACAATTAACAGAAGCACATGCAGACCGTGAACGGTACATCGTTCTTGGAAAACTCGGTGTTACGAAAAAAGAAATGAAAAAGGCAATCGCAAAACAAATGAGATTTATCTTCTTCACTCCTTTAGTACTTGGTATATTACACACTTTATTTGCGCTGAAAGGATTAGCGACAGTTATTCCATATGAAATTGCAGTCCCGTTGTTAATTAGCATTGGCGTGTATAGCGTTATTTATATTGGTTATTATTTGTTGACGGTTCGTGCTTATTTTCGGATTGTTAGTAAATGAAAAAATCCCGTGTTGAGTTTGGACACGGGATTTTTTGTTTATTTAATACTAATAAACAAGGTAGATATTACACTTAGTTTACGATATCTTTTTGTATGAATATATTGTAATTCATTTTGAGTGATTATGAAATAGAAAATCGAAAAGTGTCGATAAAGAGTCGGAATAGATATTTTTTCTTTAAAACCTTATGTTCTTTAGTTGAGTTTCTTTCTAGAATTCATTAGATTTTTAATGAAAGTAAGTAGCGCTAATTAATAGATAGTATAAAATACAATATAGAAATAACTAGGATTTTATATAGAGCAATATATATAAGAAATGCTTACTACGTATTTCTTAAGGGTTTTAAAGAAGATTAGTAGAATGTGCTTAGTAATTCAGCTATGCTTTTTTATCATCCAAAATATTGTAGTGATTTTAATTGGAAAGGGAGCATGTTAATGGAGACACAAATCGTTATTGGAGTACCTGGTTTATGGAAAGATAGAACAGAATTAATACAAGAAGTTGTGAGTAAAAGTAACTATATGTTAGCAGGGAATAGTATGCACCATAAGGAGAAGGAGATTGGCTTTGAAATCGATATATATGAACAAGATCCTTCTTTGAGAGAGGCTTTCTTCTATGCAAGTGGTGAGCGTTTTGATGAAGAATTGCTTCGGGATTTGGAGAAGCATACTTATACAGTGTATGTTATTGCAAAAGTTGACGATACAGAGAGGTTACAAGAAGTAATTGATGTAGGAATGGAACTTTTAAATGCAGGTGGACTTGCTTTAAAAGTTGAAACAGCAGGTGTAGCTTATTCAAAAGAAGAATGGCAAGAGCTTGCAGAGGATAAGGAAATCTTCCCTATGTATTCACATCTTGTAACTTTAGTTGGAGATGAAGAGGACGGTTATTATTCATGTGGAATGCAAGCATTTAATCTACCAGACGTTGTTTTAGACGGAGGAATAGAGCCGGAAGTAGCTGTAGATTTATTAAATGATTTTAACCTACATAATATATTGGAAAAACCTAATTTGAAAGATGGAGATACAATTAACTTCACAGAAAATGCTCCTGTGTATCATCTATCTCATTATATAGATAATCGTTATGAACAAGAGGATTCATTTTATAATCCGTGCGGGTTATGGAAGTTAGAGCGTGCTTCAGCAAAGAAATCTATATTTCAAAAAATGAGGAGTATGCTAAGAGGATGAAGAAATGCATAAAAGAGCAACTACGCATATGTGAAAAATATGGGGCGGAGTATGTAGAATACCAGATAACTTTAAGTTAGGAATAGCGCAAAATGTGAAAAGTGGTACCGTTCCAATTAATGGGTTACGAATGCCTGTAGAAAACGGAACGACAGGTTGGTACATTTGGGCTGGTGAAGAAATGGGGACAGAAGAAGATTTCTTTCTTCCTTTACACGTTCAACATATTGATGAATGGGCACCTGAAATAAAGAAGTATTTAGGGTTACCATCTGGTTGGAGATTTTTAATTGCTGGAGATTACGAGGACGTGTGGTATGATCCGAATTTGCTTGATGAAGATTTAGAAGAGGATTTAGATGCATGGGAAGAAAATATGCTACAAGAGCATGGATGGTACATGCATAGCATATTAGCAGAAGATATTGATGGTATACATGCTAATTATCATATGCATGGTCTAAGAGATAACTTTAATCATCAAGATTTATAAAAAATATTAAATATAGATTCTGAAGTTTTTCAAGTAACAGATTGAGAGTTTTTATTACTCAATGAAAGAGGAATTTTTTCAGCTGCATGAGAGCACGGTAAATGTTAGATAATATTAATGAAAAGGTGATAAATGTGCAAAAAGATATTTTAAGGTTATTAGATAGAAAGCAAAGTAAGTATGAATTTCCTATCTTAGATAATGAAAATATGGATATTTCACAAGTGAAATTCTCTCTTTTCTTTAAAGAGAATCAGGATTGGTTAATGGTGTTTCAATTTGTTGGTACAGGTTCATTAGGTGTATTTAATGATATTCAAGTATATGGAGATAGTATTACTCATTCAATGGGTGATGATGGCATTTTGCAATTAAATGATGGCGATTATGAGTTGTTTGATGATGAAGGTGAATTTATACTGGATATTTATAACGGCAGTTTAAAGATTCGTGAGCATCATTTTGAATATCAATTTACAGAAGAAGATTATGCGAATAATGGAATAGAAGTACAAACGACAGAGCAGTATCCAACATACTTCATGCGTATGCTTGCTACTAATGATGAAGCTAAAGAATTATTATGGTGGGATAAAGAAGAAATTTTAGAAGAGTTTGGTTTAGAAGGCGACTGGCAAGTAGCCTATGAAACGGAAGAATGGAAACATGTTGAAGAAGAAAAAGTAAGTGAAAATGAATTCTTCCAATCAGTAGCCGCTGCAATAGAGAAGAAAGATTCAAGTGTTATTGTGAATAAAAATGCTAATACGCATTGGAAAAATTGGGTAGAATTTGATTGTGACTGAAAAGGATAGGAGAAAGAATAACAAATGAAAAGAAGAAGAAAATCCGGAGAAAAAGTACAGATGAATCGTTTTAAACTTCCTTTATGCTACGGAAGTGAAGCGCCATATTATTACGAGGTGGCGCCTCATGAAAGAGAGGGACGGTTCCATTTAACATCAGATCTTTGTGTAATGGATGATGAACATTATTTTATTAGAGGATGTTTAGAGATTCCTATAATTGATTATCACGAAAATTTCATTTGGACTGTGTGGGCATCACTTAGTAAAGAAAGTTATGATGAAGTATTAGAGAAGTGGGATGAAAGAGGCCGAGAAAATAGTGATCCTTACTTTGGTTGGTTATCTGTAGAAATACCAGTTTATCCAGAAACACTAAATTTAAAAACAAATGTACATATAAGAGAAGTAGGAATGGCGCCGTATGTTGAATTAGAGCCAACCGAGCATCCTTTAGCGATCGAACAAAGAAATGGAATTACTTTGGAGAGAGTTAAAGAAATACAAGAAATGATTCAACAACATAACTAGATTAGAAGAGAAAAAACGAGTGATAGCACTCGTTTTTTCTTATACAACCGCAGGATTATAAATCATCGTAAAGTGTCCTTGTAACAATTCAATATGACACGGTGTATGAAGCGAACTTTCGCCATCTGTATCTACTTCTTTTTCTTCTTTTGTTTCAATATGAATGGATTTCGCCTTTACATGGAAAATATCATTTTCATTTGAGTCTTCAAATAGTTTCTTTCCGATATAATCTTTAAACGCTTGAATGCCTGTTGACTTGACTACGAAAATATCAAGTGTACCGTCATCACATTTTACGTTCGGAATAAAGGAAGGAATACCACCAAGATATTCACCGTTTCCAACCATAACAAGGACAGCTTCGTCTTCATATACTTGTCCGTCATAAGTGATTTTTACTGGGAATGTTTCAGCATTTTTTACAGTTCGAATTGTGCTTAAGTAGTAGCCGATTTTTCCAAGCTTTGCTTTTTCTTCTGCATCGATATTATTTGATACTTCAGATACGAGACCAATGCCCCAGAAGTTTAAGAAATGTTGTCCATTTGCTTTTGCAACGTCAACTGGTTTTACGTGTTCCTTTGTGATAAGTTTTGCCGCTTCTGCAATGTTTTGTGGAACACCAAGTGTGCGCGAGAAGTCGTTGCAAGTTCCGCCTGGAATAATTGCAAGTGTAGGTCTAGTTTCAAGAGGGGCTAAGCCGTTTGTGCATTCAAATACAGTTCCGTCACCGCCAAAGACGATAATTAAATCTACTTTACTAGCAAACTCCTGACAATATTTTGTTGCATCGCCTTGTTTTTTCGTATGAAGGATACGTAAGTCAGGAAAATTTGCCGCAAGAGGTGGTACGATTTTCGCCAAATTTGTATGTAAGTCGCCTTGTCCAGCTTTTGGATTTACGATGAGGAGTACCTTTTCAAATTTTGTCTTTGTCATTTTTATTCTCTCCCTTTGTCTTTTACGAATTGTGATAGAAAATAAACTTCCATCAGTAATTGATGGAAGTTTACCCCGCTTAACGGGCAGTAAGACTCCCACCTCAAATTTCGCCGAATACGAGGAAGTCAGGTGGGAGATTAACTGCCCGTAAAAGCCCGATTGGTGAAGGCTAATAATCAGTGGGAGAAAAAAACCACTGATTAAAGTTTCACTTTATTTTATTATATTACTCCGTTACAACTGAAGCGATAAATGGTAAGTTACGATATTTTTCTGCGCAGTCGATGCCGTAGCCAACGATAAATTCGTCTGGAATTTGGAAGCCAACATATTCAGCTTTTAAGTCCACTTTACGGCGTTCAGGTTTATCAAGTAACGTACAGAATTTCAATGCTTTTGGTTTGTGCATGAAGAAGTGATCTTTTAAGAAGTGAAGTGTTAAACCAGAATCGATAATGTCTTCTACGACAATTACGTTTTTTCCAGTAATGTTTACATCGATATCTTTTAATAGTTTTACTTTTCCAGTTGTTTCTGTTTGATTTCCGTAGCTAGATGCAGAGATAAAGTCGATTGTTACTTCGTTTTTAATGTGACGAATTAAATCAGCAGCAAATACGAATGAACCTTTTAATACGGCGATAACTACGATTTCTTCTCCTTCAAAGTCACGCTCGATTTGAAGTGCTAGTTCTTTTACTTTTGCTTGTAATTGTTCTTCAGAAATTAAAGTGTCTTTTATTTCAATTTTCATTTGAATCCTCCTACAGTGTAAAACTTGTGAACATTTCGACTGTAAAGGATAGAAAGAAAAAAGTCAAAGAAGACATAAGGTTTTTACAAAAATCCCCACAAAATAGTCAGATGATATGATATACTGATTACATTAA
The DNA here is from genome assembly GCF_016483605.1 of Bacillus cereus group sp. N11. Lineage (NCBI taxonomy): Bacteria > Bacillati > Bacillota > Bacilli > Caryophanales > Bacillaceae > Bacillus > Bacillus cereus group sp. N11. Next base: position 252,599 of record NZ_JAEHBN010000005.1, on the reverse strand, counting down.
GAAAACGCTTCCACAAAGGGTGATTATGATGAAAAAGAAACAGTATACAAGTGTAACATTTATAAAAGCATTGCTTTTAACAATTGTTCTTGGTATGTTGGCTTACATAATTGATGTACCTGCAATTCGCATTTCACTAATTGGAATGACTTTAGTATTAGGCGCAATTTCCCACGGTATGATATCACAGCTCAAAGAAGCTGGACTTGATAATATGAAAAATCATATAGATAAGAATTAAGAAACCTTCACGTATATATAGTGAAGGTTTTTTCGTTTCTTACAAAACTGTAAGGTAGTTGTAAGACAAATCGATAGTTGCATAATAGTATTTTGGATAAACTAAGGGTGTAAGGTAAAAGGCAAGCATATTTTAGGTAAATTAAGTTTTAGGTACTCTATATGTGAAGAAGGAGTAGGAGGGCATGGAGAAACGTTGGACAACCTTTTCTTTTTTAGCGACTAGTAACACCGTAATGCTAGCTGGAGAAATGGATTTTTTGCACTTGTTTGATCGTAAAGACGATCATTCTTCTTCGCAATTTACAATGAAATGGCGTAAATGGAGCGAAAGTTGTAGATTGGAAGAAGAGGCCCCTAACGAAGAGCAAAAGATTATTTTAACAAATCCTATTAAAGCGTGGGTTGTTCAACGTCGTAAGTGTAACGTCAAAAATCACTTCAAGAAAACTGAGCCGAGACAATTAGTTATCGCTCCGGCCCGCTCTACTTCTGAAACACGCGAAAGTAACATGTAAATATTGAGACACGCACCCAAAAAAACATCGTATATATTGCGATGTTTTTTTATTTTTTACAATGAAATCTTTAAATGAAATATATTTCATCTGCATCTTATATTTATATCTCTTGTTTATTCTAGTGATACATCCGATGCGAAGTGATGTAAAACGTATAAGAGGAGAGAGATAAAATGAAAAAGAAACTATTACCAATCTGTGCAATGGCACTTTTAACAGTAGGATATTCTTCAGTAGCAAGTGCGGATACTGGAACAGTAACAAAGGAAGAAGCAGCGCAAGTGCAACAAGATAAAGCTAAAAAAGAAGAAGCAATTAAGGCGCAGCAAAAAAATGAAGAAGAGAAAAAGCAAGCGGCACAAGTACAAGAGAAAAGTGATATGGCTAAAAAAGAAGCTGCGATAAAAGAGCAACAAAAGAATGAAGTAAGGAAAAAAGAAGAGGCACAAGTAAAACAAAAAAATGATGCGGCAAAAAAAGAAGTAGCGAAGCCAATTGTAAAAGGTGAAAAATTACCAAATACAGCATCTAATAATGTAGCAATGATGGGATTAAGCGCATGTCTCGTAGCGGTAGGTACATTATTTGGTTTGAATCGTCGTAATAAAGTTAAGGCGTAAATAAAATATTGTCCTATAAAGAATGGGATAATTTCATATATTAAAAATGGTAGGTTATTCCTACCATTTTTTGCATGGAGGGATGAAACATGAAGTTACTCAATTATATCGGTATCATATTGATGGCCATAGGGCTATTCATGGGATCATATTACGCTGTGGAATGGTATAAAGGAAAAAGCTCTGCGCAAGAATTAACGGCAGAAGAAATAAAGAAACTTAAAAATATACAAGATACTCAACTTTCTCATGAAACACCTGTAACTTCTCAAGTGCCTTCTTCTCAAATAGAACATAAAGAAGGAGAAAAAGTAGCAATGTTAAATATACCGAAAATAAAGAAGAAGTTTTCTATATATTGGGGAGCGAATGATGCAACGCTCAAAAAAGGAGTTGGTATGTTTGTTAGCGATTTAACGACAACGCCATCTGGAGGGGGACATACTGTATTAAGTGGGCATCGGGATACTGTATTTACAGATTTAGGAGAGTTGAAAGAAAAGGATACTCTTATTTTAGAGTATGATAATAAAACTTACACATATGAAATTCAAAAGACGTGGATTACCCATGCGGATGATCGTACTGTTATTATAAAAAAAGAAGAATCACTATTAACACTAACAACTTGTTACCCATTTGATTATATAGGAGATGCACCGGATAGATATATTATCGAGGCGAAGTTAACTGCTAGTTATTCAAAATAAAATTATAGTTTCTGAAGGCGAGAGGGGGATACATACGTTATGTCAAAAAACATTTTAATTGTTGAAGATGAAGATATATTACGTGAAATATTAAAGGACTATTTTTTAAGTGAACAATATGTAGTGTTTGAAGCAAGGGACGGGAAAGAAGCTTTAGTTGTATTTGAAGAAGAAGAGGTTGATTTAGTTATTTTAGATATTATGTTGCCGGAACTCGATGGATGGTCTGTTTGCCGAAGAATTCGGAAGACGTCCGAGGTGCCTATTATTATGTTGACGGCGCGCGTAGATGAAGATGATACGTTACTTGGTTTTGAACTTGGAGCAGATGACTATGTGACGAAGCCGTACAGTCCACCAATTTTATTAGCAAGAGCGAAACGATTATTAGAAAGTAGAAAAGCATCGAAGAAACCTTTAGAGAATGAAGATGATACGTTATCAATTCATGGTATCCACGTTCATTTTCCATCACGTACTGTTACTGTTGATGAGGTAGATGTTAGTTTAACGCATACGGAGTTTGAAATATTGGTGTATTTCATGAAAAACCAAGGGATTGTACTAACAAGGGAACAATTAATTTCAAGAATTTGGGGATACGAATTTGCTGGCGATGATCGAACAGTTAATAGCCATATTCGTAATTTGCGAAATAAATTAGGAGAGAAAGCAAAGTACATTACAACTGTAGTACGAACTGGATATAAATTTGAGGGGAATGTATGAGAAAAGGGATTGTACTAAAATTATTTACTCTCACAACAGCATTATGTATGTTAATTTTAGCGACGATATTTATTGGACAAACGATATTTTTCAAACAATATTATGCGAATCGAAAAGTAGAAGATATTAAAGTGAATTTAAATTCCTTTGAAAAGAATTATTTAAATTACGCAGGAAATGCAGAAGGAATTCAGAAACTGGAGCAAGACTTTTTTAGAGAAAATAATACGTGGATTACGACATTAGATCAGAATGGGAATTTAAAACATGTGGATGATTTTTATTTTGAGGTAACGATAGACCGTAGGAAACAAAAGGAGTTTGGACAACAAATATTCAAGATTCCCTTATACAATCTCGTCAATATAGAGGAGATTGATAATAAATCATCAGATCAGTTTTTAGGACAAATAATGTCTGTTTCTGGGATGAAACAAGAAGATAGTTTTATTCCATTCTCTTTCACGTTAAGTAAGCAAAATTTAAATGGATCTAATAAGCCATTAGAAAAAGCGTTTCAGGAGAAAATTAAATTAGATGAGGAGAAAAGGAGAGCAGCTGGGGAGCAACTTGTTAAGGAAAAGAAACCAGCTGTTCAGGAAGAAGCTGCTCAGGAATTAGGCTTTTACATAGAAGGACGTGTTACAAAAGTACAGCTCCCAGATGTAAAAGGTCCTGTGAATCCAATTTATAAAAATAGTATATTCTTGGATAACATAAAAGAATTTCAAGCTGATTTATTACTAAAGGAAAACAAACACATACAATATGCAACACAAACAATGGACTATGAAAAAAATGATATAAAATATAAATTATTAATCAAACCAATAAAAGAAAAAGACGGATCGGTAACATATATTTATGCAATGGCTTCTTTACAGCCTGTAGATGAAGCTGTGCAAATGGTGCAAGATTATTACATTTACATTGTTGCGTTTGTAGTCGTTCTTATATTTCTAGCTTCGTTCTATTACTCAAAACAAATCGCAAAACCGTTATTAAAAATAAATGATACGACCAAAAAAATAGCGCATTTAGATTTCACAGAAAAAATACCAATTACTTCAAAAGATGAAATTGGTGATTTATCGAAAAATATTAATACGCTATCGAATAAACTCCATTCGCATATTGGACAGCTAGAACAAGATATTGAAAAGGAAAGAAAGCTAGAAAAGACGCGGAAGGAATTCATTTCTGGTGTTTCGCATGAATTAAAAACACCGCTAAGTATTATGAAAAGCTGTATTTCTATTTTAAAGGATGGGGTAGCTGAACATAAAAAAGAGTACTATTTTCAAGCGATGGAACGAGAAGTAGATAAAATGGATACGTTAATTTTAGATATGCTTGAGTTAGCTAAATTTGAGTCAGGTACATATAAAATGAAAATGGATTCATTTTATATCGATACAGTAATTGAAGATATATGTGAACACCTTTCTGTAGAAATAGAGAAAAAAGAACTTCGTGTTCATAAAAACATAGGTCCATTTGAAGTAGTCGCAAATCAAGGCCGGATTGAACAAGTCATCGTGAACTTCATTACGAATGCCATACGTTATACACCGAATAAAGAGGATATTATTATTTCTACAATAGATGAGAAAAATCGTATAAAAGTGTGTATTGAAAATAAAGGTACTCATATTGAAGAAGAGCAATTAGATAAAATTTGGGATCGTTTTTATCGCGTGGATGCAGCGCGTCATCGTTCACAAGGTGGAACGGGGCTTGGGCTTGCCATTTCAAAGAATATTTTAGAACTACACGAAGCTGAATATGGAGTAAAGAATACAGAAGACGGTGTGTTATTTTACTTCTACTTACCGAAAAAAGCGTAGATCATACATGCTACGCTTTTTTTTAAGTTATTTTCATATTATCTTTACCTAATCTTTATTTTTAAGAGATATAATCTTGTTAGAAAAAGAGGTTATGTAAGGAGTAGATTAGCCATGAATAGCAATTTACTAGGTGTGATGGTATTTATTTTTCTTTGTGCATTTATTGTATTTATTATTGATATTACTCATTGAGAATTTTGATATAAAAAAGGGCGCTAGTTAAGCGCCCTTTTTGTTTGCATTTATTTGATAAGCATTGATGCTTTTGAATAAGCGTGGTGAAGTGATAAATAAAAATATAAGTAAAACTGTACATAGAATAAAAGAACCAAGCATTGTGCTGCCATTTACGATTAATGAATATAGCACAGCTGATTGACCTTTCGGTGCATATTGTCCCCAGAAAATAATACCGGCAATAAAGTGACAGAAGTAACGAGCTAGACTACCGATAAATGTAGCAACGATAATGAATCCAATTACTTTCTTTCCTTGGTTTTGTTTTGATGAAGGTTTATTTTTATGGCTACTTAAGTTTGATTGTTCGTTGCCATTCGCATTAGATGCTAAAAGTGCATTTTGAATTGGACGATAGAATAACCCGGCAAATCCGATAAAAGCAAAGGCAATGAAGTACTCAATGAATGCTTGAACTGGTGTTAAAATGTAGGCATCACCTACGACAATTTGTAATAGTCCCCAAACTAAACCACCTAAGAAAGCTGATTTAAAGCCCCAGCGGTAAGCAATAATAAAAATAGGAATCATAGCGAATGAGATAGAACCGCCTGTTGGAAGTTTAATTGATAATGGTAAAATGTCGATGACCATGGCGAAGGCTGCAAGAATAGCAGATTCGATCATCGCTTGTAAATTAGTGTTACGCATGTTGTCTCCCCCTAAATCCAAGTTGTACAAAAAAGAATAGATATCATAGGAGGATACGAAATACGTAAATAAAAATGAGGTATGTATTTCGGACGTTTGCACAATCCCTGCGTTAGCATTAACTAACAGGTTCGAAGGGTCGGAACGAAGTGTTCCCTCTCAGCGGCATGGCTCCCCCAGTGATAACGAGATTCTTTATTTGCTATTGTTTATTGTAAGCGAAATGGATGAGAATGGCAAATGAATACAGCATGACAATAATTGAAATACAATTGTAGCGAAATGTTAATAAATATGAAGCAAAAGGGTATAGTACAAGAGAAATTGGGTGTGGTATAATTTTTTTGAAAATAATTATCATTCTCTTCTGAGGGGGAAGGTTATGAGCTTAGTAGATATTAAAATTGGAGAGAAAGTGTTAGTAAAAAGCATTCAGTCTTTAGATCAGCTATTAAAGCGTAGACTAGCTGCTTTCGGTCTAGCGGAAGGAAGCGAACTTCGCCTGAAACAGAAAGCGATGTTTAAAGGTCCTTGTACATTGGAGTGTCGTGGACAGTTAATTAGTATTCGTCATTGTGACGCGAAAATGATAAAGGTGGAATTAGCGTGAATAAGGTAGCTTTGCTAGGGAATCCGAATACAGGGAAGACATCATTATTTAATGCACTTACTGGTTCTTATGAATATGTAGGAAACTGGAGCGGTGTAACAGTAGAAAAGAAGGTTGGTAAATTAAAAGATAAGCAAGGCACATTGATTGATTTACCAGGCGTTTATGATTTAAATCCAGTTTCACGTGATGAAGGTGTTGTAACAAACTTTCTATTAACAGAAGAATTTAATCATATGTTAAATATCGTAGATTCCTCGCAGTTTGAACGAAATATGCATTTAACGTTGCAGTTGCTCGAATTTGGCAAGCCAGTTTCAATCGGTTTAAATATGGTTGATGTGGCGAAGCAAAGAGGAATTGTGATCGATGTAAAACGATTATCAGAACTATTAGGTGTAACAGTCGTTCCTGTCGTTGCAAGAAGTGGAAAAGGCTGTGAAGAACTACTTGCGACTCTTAAAGAAAATGACAAAAACGAGAAAAAGCCATTCCTTATTTCATATGGTGTACAAATGGATAAAGGAATCGGAGAAGTAATAGCTCTTTTAGAGACAGCAAATTATGAGCATCCGAGATGGTTAGCACTTCAATTTTTAAGCAATAACGAAGTAGTAGAAAAAGAAATGAAAGCATTACCAATTTATAAGGAACTCATAGCCATTCGATCTCGCTTAGAAGGAAAACTTGATTGTACGTTAGAAGAGCACATTTACAAAACTCGTGAAGCGTATATTGAAAAGTTAAAAACAAATGTTATGAAGCATGAGAAAGAAGGGAAAATTCCTTTTTCAGAAAAAATTGATAGATTAATTACACATAAAATTTTAGGACTTCCAATCTTTTTAGCAGTTATGTTTTTTATTTTTCAGGTTACGTTTACTTGGATTGGTACACCTTTATCGGATATGTTAGATGAGTTTTTTGGTGGGCAGCTTACGGATTGGGTGACGGCTGGACTTACAAGTATTGGAGCTTCTGATTTTATTCAAGCACTCGTTACAGAAGGTATTATTGCCGGTGTTGGTGCTGTGTTAGTATTCGTTCCACAAATCTTTGCACTATTCTTTTTCATTTCATTATTAGAAGACTCAGGATATATGGCGCGAATTGCAGTTGTAATGGATAGAATTATGGAGTTCTTCGGCTTAAACGGTAAAGCTTTTATTCCGATGATTATCGGTTTTGGCTGTAACGTTCCAGGTATTATGGCAGCGAGAACGATTGAACAGGAGAAAGAGCGTTTACTTACAATTTTAGTAACACCATTTATGTCTTGTTCAGCACGTTTACCTGTATATGCATTATTTGCGGGAGTGTTCTTCCCTCATAGTCAGGCAACTGTTGTGTTCTCTTTATACGTTGCAGGGATTGTCCTTGCGTTATTAGTTACAAAAATAATGTCTCTTACTATTTTAAAAGCGGAAAAATCTATTTTCGTCATTGAACTACCGCCTTACCGCGTGCCACAAGCGAAAACGTTATGGCTTAGCACATGGGAAAAAGGGAAAGGGTTTGTTCGTAAAGCTGGTACATTCATCTTTGGTGGTTCGGTTGTCATTTGGCTATTAAATTATGCAGGTCCATCAGGATTTGGTGTTGATATGGGAGACAGTTACTTAGCGATGATTGGTGGATTTATCGCACCGCTATTTGCACCGCTAGGCTTTGGAACGTGGCAAGCTGCAGCATCCCTTTTAACAGGATTTTTAGCGAAAGAAGTTGTCGTTTCTACAATGGCGATTATTTATGCGGTTAAAGAAGATGTGCTTGGAAACGTAATGGGAGCACATTATACAGCATTATCAGCGTATGCATTTATGTTCTTTATTTTATTATACGTTCCATGCTTAGCGACAGTAGCTGTTATTAAACGTGAAACGGGATCAGCGAAATGGACGATTTTCTCAGTCGTTTATCCGCTCGTAGTTGCTTATGTATTAACGCTTATTATATACCAAGTTGGATCTTTACTCGGATTCTAAAAGGAGATGTATGATGATGGTCAATATTATAATTGGAGCTATCATTTTTGGCTATGCAGCATATACGTTAGTTAATTTCGCAAAGCGAAGTAAAAAAGGAAAATGCGCAGCATGTTCTTTAAATAAGTCATGCCAGTCGCAAACCTGTAGTCCGGATATGGAGCAAATTGCTCACAAGTAGAAAAAAAGCTTTGCGAATCTCGCAAAGCTTTTTTCTTACTTTTTAATTTTTACAAGTTGTGATGTTTCTACACCATTTTTGCCAGGGAATTCTTTACTCGGGTCCTTATCAAATTTTAATACACCCACCGATTTTTCTTCACCTTTTACATTGTTGTAAGTTGCATCATCAACAATCGCGAACATATCTGCGTATGCACGGCCACTTCCGATAATTGTGTTGCCTTCATATTTTAATTTCGCGCCATCAATTGTAGCATTTTCAATTTTGTTTTTTGAGAATAATACACCTTGTTCTGTTGTTACAGCTGGTAATTTATCAAGTGGTTTCGTGTCGTCTTTTGCATCCACTTTGCTAAGTAACTCTTTCTTCACTAATTCTTCACCAGTTTTTTTATCCATTACAAGAACTTTTTTATCTTCTAACGTTGTAAGTTTCATTTTATAGAAGTCTTTTTCTTTCACTTCTTTTTTGTTTTTATCTGCAATTTGTGTTACTTGCTCTTCTGATCCGTACAATACAAAGCCGTTTGCCTTTTCTCCTAATAAAGAACAACCTGATAATGCTCCGAATGAAATTGCTGCTGCTAATCCGATTCCTACTAATTTTTTCATGATGATTTCTCCTTGTCATATGTTTTATAGTAAATACAGTTTTTGTATTAGTTCTTACAGTTTGAGAAGCTTGTTTGTTGCTTCTGGTATTAGTGTATAAGAAATATCGGAACGTAACTATCGAGTTAGCTTACAGTAACATTACAATAATGTAATTTAGTGAAAGTAAATAAAAATAAGTCAATTTTAGAGGGTTTTAATGAGAATATATTAGGAAAACAATATTATATCTGGAATGTCATATTATATTGGCTATATTTTGGAAATAACATGTAAGGACATATTAGTTTTGTTATAATAAACACATAGGCTGTAAAATGAATATTCTTTACTGTAAAGGAAGATTTTTCAGTTTTCCAAGTAGTGAATTTGAAATATGAGGTATATCATAGGAGGAATTTGGATGTCTGTATTTAAACGATTAAGAGATTTAACAATGTCGAATGTGTATTCAATGATTGAAAAAGCGGAAGATCCAGTTAAGATGACGGATCAATATTTACGCGATATGCAAGCGGATGTACAAGAAGCTGAGAAGAGTGTAGCAGCTCAAATTGCACTTGAGAAAAAGTTCAAAATATTATTTGAAGAGCAAGAAGCACTTGTGAAAAAACGTGAAGAGCAAGCTCATATGGCTGTTCAAGCTAGTAACTTAGATCTTGCGCGCCGTGCACTAGAAGAAAAACAAAATGCAGAGCAAAAAATGAATGAGTATAAAGCAAGCTATGAGCAAAATAAAGCAGCTGCTGATAATCTTCGTGCAAAGTTAGAAGAAATGCGTAAGCAATTAACAGAGCTGAAAAATAAACGTGAAACACTTGTAGCACGTGTAAATGCAGCGAAAGCACAAAAGAATATTAATCAGGCGATGTCTGGGTTTGATTCAAATTCAGCAAAAGCTGGTTTAAGCCGTATGGAAGAGAAAGCTCTTCAATTAGAAGCTGAAGCAGAAGCAAGCGGTGAAGTTTACAAAAAAGAAAAGTCATTAGATGATGAATTCGCAAGCTTAAACAAAAATTCTGCTGTTGACGATGAATTAGCTCGTATTATGAAGCAGTATGAGAAATAATATAGAATAGAGACAAATGAACCGACATGTCTAAACAAATTCATGTCGGTTTTCTATTCCCCGCTATTTGTCGGCAGTGAGACTCCCGCCTCAACATTTCGTGAAAGCAAGAAGGTTGGTGGGAGCTAATAATCAGTAGGGGATGGAAAACGCCCGACTGATTAAAGTTTCATTTTATATTTAGAGGAGGTTTTGCAATGACATGGATGAATGTAGTAGCCATGCTCGTATGGACTGGAGCGAGTGCAGTACTTTTATTTGCAATTATGTGGGTTGATTCAATTTTTACAAAATACAATGATTTAAAAGAAATAAAAAATGGGAATACAGCTGTAACAACTCGTTTTGTCATGAAATTATTCGCACAAGGTTACATTTTATCTCAATCAATAACGAAAGCAAATGACTTATGGCAAGCACTACTTGCTTCAGCAGTTTCTTTCGTTATTTTATTAGTGGTAGAAATGTTTATTGAATTTGTGCTAAAGAAAATGTCTGGTTTAGATTTAGAAGAAGGTACGAAAGAAGGCAGCGTTGCGCATGCGATGTTAGCTGGATCATTACATATTGTTGGTGCACTTATTTTAGGGGCTTGTTTATAAAGAGAAAAGGAGGGGTAGATTGTGAGCTTATTTAAACGAATTAAAAATATAATGAAAAGTCCAGAGCCGCTGAAGCCGGAAAAGAGTCTTTTAACGTTAGCTCCTGGCGATATGATTGAAGTTTCATTAGTTATGTACGAATTAACTGGAAAAACGAGCATGCATTCTCGTAAGGAAATTGTTTTAACACTGCAAGATGGAAAAGATATTCGTTATTTGAAAATTGAAGATCGTGAAAATACGTATTACAAATTATATACACCAATTGATGGTCGCTTAGATTCAATTGATGAAGTCCCGACGACAATTGAAATGGATGATACTGAGTATCATATGGAAGAGCAATATAACGGACGTGTTGTTGTAATGGGGAAAACACCATTCGCTGCTTCAGAAGAACAGTACGTATGGGAATTTCAATCTGATAACCGAAAATTATTACGTATTGAATGGCAAAATGGTCGCACAATGATGTATGAGGGAGAAGCTATCATTCCTGCTGATGTACAAATTATAAGAGCAACGTAAGGGGGCGTAATCATGTCAAACCGATTGTTTACCATGATTAAATCGTTCGTGATCCCTATACTTGCTATCGTTATTTTACTTGTTGTTGCCGGTTATGCCTTATCAGGCTGTCAAGGCGGGCAGACGAAGTCGATTCAAGACCGTTATCCACTCGAGTCTGTTGCAAAGGAAGGTAAACAAGAATCTTACGTGTATAGGGCCGCCAATCGGTCTGTTCCTGAAGTAGCAAAGGAACTCATTAATGAAAGAGAACCGAAGCAAGCATCTAAAGAAGACGAAAATCAAATGTTCCTCGTTTATTCTGATAAGATTTATAATCTGCAAAAGGATAAAGAGAAACCGTCTGATACGTTAATTGAAATAAGTAATAAAGAGTTTGTCCGTCAAAATTACCAACCATCCTTCTTGCAAGGGTATATTATGGGGAGTATATTAAACGATATATTCGGTTCAAAAAAATCATCATCTGGTGATTATCGAGGATATAATGACAGACAAAATCATAAACCAGTTATTCCGGAAAGGCCACCTACGAAAGAAGAAAAGAAAACCCCGCCTCCAATTACGAAGGAGGGGAAAGGATCTATCATTAAGCGAGGCGATAATGTAGATTCGAAGTCATCAGTAGGTGATAAGGGAAGTATTACTGAAAAAGGAAATAATACGACGCCTCCACCTTCTACCGGAAGCAAAGGGAAAATTACAAAAACACCAGGTGGTTCAAGCGGATCAGATGTGAAGCCGAAATCATCTATTAAAACCCCGCCAAGGAATACATCTCCTCCGAAAACGAGGGTCGGTGGTTCTGGGAAAATTACGAAGAGAAGATAGTATAGAGACCGAAAAGTGTAAATTGCTTTTTGGTCTTTTTTATGTCGTGGAAATTAATTCCTTTCAGGTGGTACGATTTAGGCATAAGGGGGGAAAGTAAAAATATATCAGCGCTTATTGGAATATATCGACCGCAACTCCAAATATATCAGCGCTTATTGGAATATATCGACCACAACTCCAAATATATCAGCGCTTATTGGAATATATCGACTTACCGACAAAAATTGACAACGATAGCAACTTAATAATAAAACGAGGCTGTGCCAAAATGTTGGCACAGCCTCGTTTTTCATAACGATTAATGAATATCACGTTTCTTGAAATTACCGCCTTTTACTTCTGCTACGTCATAAACTGTAATAAAGGCATTTGGATCGATTTCATTAATAAGATCTTTCATTTTACTTTCTTCTAAACGGTTAATTACACAAGAAATTTCTTTGAATTTCTCTCTTGAATAACCACCGTATACTTCGTTATACGTTGCGCTTCGGCCTAAACGATCGCGAATTGTTTCTACCATTAATTCAGGCTCTTTTGTGATAATTTTAAATGTTTTCGAACCACTTAAACCAACTTCAACGATATGAATCACTTTCGAAGCAATAAAGTAAGCAATTGCCGAAAGAATAGCTCCTTGAAGACCGAATACTGTTGATACGAAAATAAACACGAACATGTTTAAGAATAAAATAAGGTCACTCGTTCCAAAAGGTAACTTGCGAGAAAGTAATACAGCTAGCATATCGATTCCATCTAATGCTCCGCCGTTACGTAATGCTAGTCCCATACCAAAACCGATAATAATACCACCAACAACTGTAACTAATAATGTATCGCCTTCAATAATAGTTGGTATTCCGTGCATGACAACGGTACCTATTGCTAATGAAGCAATCCCGATAATGGAATAAATTGCAAAGCTTTTACCGATTTGCTTATATCCTAACCAAACGAAAGGAATGTTAATAACTGCGATTAGAGCCCCTAATGGCAATCCAAATAATCTTGAACTAACGATACTTAAACCAGTTACACCACCGTCGGATACGTTATTTGGAATTAAGACAGCTTCTAATCCGTACGCTGTAATAAATGCCCCAATAATAATCATCAAAGCTTTTGAAGCGATTTTTAGCTTATTGGGCTTGTTTTTGATAGTTTTCTCCATATAATTTCCTCGTTTCAAACTAGTTTCTTGTTTGTTACATCATTCACACCTAAATTTCATTTTAACATTTAATTTGAAAAAATTCTCCTTTAATGGATGTATGGAGGGAATATTATCGCCATATTATCTTTAAAATATTTTTGAAATGAGTATAAGAAATCCCATCCTTTCAAAGGATGGGATGCTATTAAGAAAATATAAAGCTAAGTACTGACACGAATAAAGCGAATCCTAAAATAGCTCCGCAAAACTTCATATGACGTTTACGTCCCATTACGACAATCGCAACGTATTCACGAATCATTGCATTAGGCCAGTAATAAAATGCGGTTTTTGATCCAATTCCTTGGCTATTCAGGCCAGCTTGTCTTGCATATATACCAGCGCGGAAAAGGTGGAAATTATTCGTTGTAAAAATACTTCTATACTTACCTTCAGGTTTTAAAGAATCCATAATTTCTTTAGAGAACGACATATTTTGATATGTGTTTACAGAACGATTTTCTTGCACTGTATGTTCAAGAGGAATTCCTTTTTCAACCGCATAATTTTGCATCGCTTCTGCTTCAGGAAGCCCTTCATCTGGACCTTGTCCACCAGAGAAAATAATTGTTGGTGGTGTATTCACAGCTGCTTGTTTCCAATAAAATTCGATAGCTTTATTAATGCGGCTTGCAAGTAAAGGTGGTACTTTATCATTAATTAAGCCACTACCGAGAACGATGATGAAATCTTGATTACGTCTTGGTCTGTTGAATTGGTATAGAAAATAAGCACTTAAAAAGTTAGATAAGTGTATAAAGAAATATACGCTTATAAGAGAAATACCTGCAAAAATAGGCTCTAAATGTGATGAGACCAAACTTGCTGGATTTATAATAGGGAGTAACATAAAGAATAACATCCCTAATGCAGCAAGGAGCGTTAAACAGTTAGTGAACCGTCTTCCTTCTCGCTTCATTAAAATTCTTGCATTAAGAAATAATCCAAACATTAAAGCGATAATACCGAAAGGAAGCATAATGAGGAGGGCTAAAAAAGGTAAAAATATAATGTAACGCAAGACAGCACTATCTGAGTTCAAAGATGCGATTACGCAAAAAAGAAGGAAAAAACAGATAAAGGCATTAAATAAAAAGCCGTTTATGATTTTTCGCGGATCTTTTAAATAAGAGATAAGAAAAATAATAAACAATATAAGAGGAATAATTCCAAAATACAGCATAAATATAGTACACCTCAACTTGTATAAGAATTTGACATATCTTTTATATTACATGATTTCATAAGTGAAAATGAAAGAAAAAGGATTTTGAATTTTCTCAATAAATTATATAGATACATATGTTAAAATGTATGTAAGGCGATATGTTAAAAGTAAAATGGTTGAAGGGGCACTCGGTAGAGTGTCTTTTCTTTTTTGTATGTAATTGTGCATATTATATTTATTTTCAAATGAAGAGGATTAAAATATAAGTTGTAGACAGACTTTATAAAGCAGAATTTTGTACAAGCATTTCCCTCTACTTTTTGTATCTAACAATCGTATAACAATAAAGTGAAACTTTAATCAGTGGGGGATTCATCCTCAGCTGATTATTAGTTGAACCAATCGGGCATTTACAGGCAGTTGATCCCCCACCTAACTTTTTTTCTTTCGCTGAATTTTGAGGTGGGGGTCTTACTGCCCGTTAATGCGGGATAAATAATTCTGTTTTATAGTGTCTGTTTATGAAAAGTGTCTTCTTTGAGGGCGCTTTTTGTTGTTTAGTGGAGATGAGTTTTTACTGTTAACATAGTGGAAACTATCTATACTAAACATTAGCAATCTTCCGTATAAATATTATCAATTTACTATATATTCCAGTGGTGTTAAGTTAAATATGAAAGGCTTTCTTTTTCAAAATATTACCCCTAATAAAATTTTGAAGAAGTCAACTGTCTCCAAACTTGCCATTCATGCTTAGAGAAAAAGCACTCATTTTGAGTGCTTTTTCTTATTGAAACATGCTATTTTTATAGGCGATTTTCATAAAATGAAAGTAAGGAAATGAAAGTAGGTGACAATATGCCGGCAGTTGTTGAAGGTGTTATTATTGAAAACTGCAATGGGACGATTAATTTAGGGGATAAATATAACGTGCAACCGATTGAAAAGACGAAAGCTTATAATGGATCGGGATCATCGAACACTGGATTAAATGTGAGAACATTTAGCGGGATTAGTACAGCAGATGTAAGGGATAATGATGTAAATGACCAAGAGATACAATTTACCTTATAGTGCAATATGTAAAATTGCATAAAATGATGAATTTGCCCTATGATACAATTTAGTTGTGAGCTGTTTGTGATTCTTCTGTATCATAGTTGTTAGATTGAAAGTATAACATCTTATCCTGCTATTTACGGGCAGTAAGACTCCCACCTCACAGATCGGCTTGTGCTGAGTATTTAGGTAGGGAATCAACTGCCCGGAAATGTCCGATTGGTGTGGGCTAATAATCAGTGGGGATGAACAAAATCCCCACTGATTATAGTTTCACTTTATCGAAAATCATACGTAAAAAAGACACTTCAAACGAAGTGTCTTTTTTATCTTAGTGATATCCTTTAGCAGAGTCTTTATGGATTTTATTTTTAAAAATACTGTAGCTCCAAAGTTGATAGCCAATAACAATTGGTACCATAACTATTGCAACGAAGAACATAATTTTTAAGTTTAATTGGCTACCAGCTGCGTTGTATAACGTTGTACTATAGGCGTCGTTAATGCGAGAAGGTAACATTCTTGGGAACATACCTGCAAAGCCAGTTGTCATAAACATTGCGATTGTTAAGCAAACAAATGTAAAGGCAAGGCCGATTTTATGTTTGTACACCATAATAAGTGCGAGTACACTCATTAACATTACAAGTACTGGAAGAATAAATAGTACCGGATATTCCGTAAAGTTTTGGAATAAGTTTGTGCGATTTGCAGTTGCTACATAGAAGATAGCTAAAATGATAGCAGCTGCCATTGAAAATGGTCTTGCGATTTTATAAGCACGATCGGATACTTCACCAGTCGTTTTAATCATAACCCAAAGAGCACCAGATACGACGAATATAGCAGTGAAGAACAGACCACCTAAAATACCGTAATGGTTTAGTAAGCTAAGTAGATTTCCTTCATAGCCATTTTTTCCGATTTGTAGTCCGTAATATAGGTTAGCGAATGTAACACCGAATAAAAAAGCGATTAGGAAACTACCAATTGTAAATGCCCATTTACAAGTTTTTTGCCAAATTGGTGAATCATCTTTATGCATAAATTCAAGTCCAGCAGCACGAGCAAATAGTGCAAGTAATACTAAAAATAGTGGTGTGTATAGGTAACTAAACATATTTGCATATGTGATTGGAAAGGCAGCAAATGTTGCGCCACCAGCTGTAATTAACCATACTTCATTACCACCCCAAAATGGTCCAATTGCTTCTTGTAATTGATTTCGTTCTTGTCGGTCTTTCGCAACGAATGGGAAAATCATTCCGTTACCGAGTGCGTAGCCATCAAGAATGAAGTAAACTGTCCAAATTACGCCCCATAAACCGAACCAGATGATTGCAAGCATATCATGAGACATGAGCTGTACCTCCTTCAGTAGCAGGCTCTTCTAATGCAGATGGTCCTTTTTTTGCGAACTTCAGCATTAAGTATACGTCTGCAATTAAAAGTAAAGTGTAGAACAATATTAAACTAATTAATGAGAACCAAATTTGTGGAACTGATATAGGTGATACAGATTCTGCTGTACGCATGAGTTTATAAACTGTCCATGGTTGACGACCTACTTCAGCGACAATCCAGCCAGCGTTAATCGCAATGTACGGAAGTAAGACAGACCACATTGTAATTTTTAAATAACGTTTTGAGTTTTCTAGTTTTCCTTTTCGGTTTAAATAGAAGCCGAACCAAGTTAATGCCATAAAGAACATGCCAAGTGCGACCATTAAGCGGAAGCTATAGTACACGAGGTTAACGTTTGGACGATCTTCTTTCGGAATATCTTTTAAACCAACAATTTCTCCATCAAATGAGTTTGTATAGAAGAAACTTCCGAGTTTTGGAATTGTAAGTAGTTCAAAGTTCTTTTCATTTTTCACATCAGGAATTTGAATGATTGAGAAACCTTGTCCTTTTCCAGTTTCCCAAACTGCTTCCATCGCAGCTCCTTTAGCAGGTTGATATTTAGCTGCCGATACACCAGATTGATGTCCCATAAACGGTGTAATAGTTGCGGCGAATAAGCCTAACATTAAACCAAACTTAAATGATTTTTTGAAGAATTCCACTTCATTTTTACGTAGCAAGTGATAGGCACTAATGGCCATAACGAAGAAAGCACCAACGACATAACAACTAATTACAGTATGGAAGAACATGTTCCAAGCATATGGATTTGTAACAAGTGCCCAGAAATCATTTAATTCAGCGCGGCCGTTACGTACTACATAGCCAACAGGATTTTGCATAAAGCCGTTTGCTGTAATAATCCAAAGTGCGGAAATATTTGTTCCAAGTGCAACCATCCACATACAGAAGGCACGGAACTTTGGTGAAATTTTGTCTTTACCGAATAACCATATTCCCATGAACGTAGATTCTAAGAAGAAGGCAACGAGTGCTTCGATTGCGAGAGGGGATCCGAAAATATCTCCCATATATTTGGAGTACTCAGACCAGTTTGTTCCAAACTGGAATTCCATCGTAATCCCGGTTATAATCCCCATTACGAAGTTAATTGTAAATAATTTACCCCAGAAATTTGCCATTTTGCGGTATGTTGGATTCAATGTGCGGGCGTATTGAGTTTCCATACATGCTACTAAAATAACAAGTCCGATTGTTAAAGGTACAAATAAAAAGTGATAAAAAATAGTAATTGCAAATTGAAAACGACTTAGTAACAGAACGTCGGACATAATAAATATTCACTCCTTTTTTACATTATCTACAATCAGTTTATAGTGAAAATACGTTTAAAGTATGTGTGACTTGTTACAAAGGTGTGTGTATATTTTGAAAGAATTATGTCGGTTATCTGAAAATATCTTATTTTTACTATAATGCAATATCCTTTTTGAGTTTTTCAAATTTTGGTACACTACATATGTAATGTAAATGAGAGAAAAGAGGGTTCTGTACTATGAAGTCATTAGAAGAGATTTTACAATACAATGAAAAATTTGTTGAAGAGAAAAAATACGAAGAGTATGAAACAGGAAAATTTCCAAATAAAAAAATGGTAATTATCTCTTGTATGGATACTCGTCTTGTTGAATTATTACCGAAAGCGATGAATATGCGTAACGGTGATGTGAAAATTATTAAAGTAGCAGGCGCTGTTATCTCCCATCCATTCGGAAGTATTATGCGTAGTATTTTAGTTGCTGTATACGAACTTGGTGCCGATGAAGTTTGTGTAGTTGGTCACCATGATTGTGGTATGGCAAAAATTCAAGCAAGCAGTACAATTGAGAAGATGAAAGAGCGCGGTGTAACAGATGAGAAATTAGATACACTCCGTTATTCTGGAATCGATTTAGAAAGATTCCTACAAGGGTTCTCTAGTGTTGAAGAAAGTGTAGAACATAGTGTATCAATACTTCGCAATCATCCGTTACTTCCGGAAGAAGTACCTGTTCACGGTCTTGTTATAGATCCTGATACAGGAAAATTAGATTTAGTTGTGAATGGTTACGACAATTAAGAATTTACTTTGTCATCCTTTTTATCTGGGACAGGATCAAATCCTCCCGGGTGGAAAGGGTGACATTTTAATATACGCGTACAAGTAAGCCAAAAGCCTTTGAGTGCGCCATGTTTTTGAAACGCCTCTAATCCGTAATGAGAACAAGTCGGATAAAAGCGGCACGTTGGCGGCGTCACCGGAGAAATGAATTTTTGATAAAAGCGTATAATTCCAATGAAAATCTGTTTCATAATGGTCTCCTTTTCAGCATATTCTTAAAGTATTATAGCACGACTGTACATAATACTTTACTAATGTGAATTTCCGTTATATCATATTGGATATAACGGAATTAAATTAAAAGCGGGAGAGATGTTGTATGCCATCAGTAGAAAGCTTTGAATTAGATCATACGATTGTAAAGGCACCTTATGTAAGACATTGCGGAGTTCATAACGTAGGTAGTGACGGTATTGTAAATAAATTCGATATTCGTTTTTGCCAACCGAATAAACAAGCAATGAAACCAGATGTTATTCATACGTTAGAGCATTTATTAGCATTTAATTTACGTAAATATATTGATCGTTATCCGCATTTTGATATTATCGATATTTCACCAATGGGTTGTCAAACAGGATATTATCTTGTTGTAAGCGGAACACCAACAGTTCGTGAAATCATTGATTTATTAGAACTAACATTAAAAGATGCGGTTCAAATTACAGAAATTCCAGCTGCAAACGAAACACAATGTGGCCAAGCGAAGCTTCACGATTTAGAAGGAGCACAACGCTTAATGAACTTCTGGTTAAGCCAAGATAAAGACGAACTTGAAAAAGTATTTGGATAAAGAAAAACTGCCTGTGAAAAGGCAGTTTTTTTATTTGTAAAAGAGAAAAGTAAAGGTTGTATAGAAAAACAACGAGTTTCACTTATGAGCATTTTTAAGAAATGAAAGGCAGTAGGTGATTGGAAATTACATGTTATCTTTAGTGAAAGTAGTTCGATATTACAATGAAGAGCATAAGACTAGAAACGAAAAAATGCGAGATACCCATTGATTTTCTTCCGGATTTCAGTTCATTAATTCCTAGAAGAATAAAGAAACAACTGAGAGCAAATTGCATGTATGGGAGAAGTGTGAAGTTGTCGGTAGCAAGAGAATAAGTGCAAAGAGAGAGTGTGAGAAGCATGAAAAAATAGCGTAATCCAGTTAGCATTGTATACCTCCTTTAAAGAGACTATTTATCGAAATATTTCTGAGAAGCCAAGAAATAAAGCACCAGCTCCTGCTAACAGAGCAAGTATACTACCACCTTTTTGCTGTTTTAAGATTTCCTCTATACTAATAACGAAAGCCATCATCCCTAAAAAGATGAACATATAAGGCATAATTTCTCTATTACTAGTAAAGAAACTATAGATTGCTATACATAAAGCAATAAGTGAAAAAGTAATTCGCAATCCTTTTAGCATACATGTATCCCCTTTATTTTATATAGCTAATGATAAGAACAATCCAAATGAAAGTACCGGCAACAATACAAATGAATCCTGTTCCTGAATCCTTCTTTTTTATTTGTTCCATTGCAATGAGGAACAGGAGAGCTCCTAATAAAAATTGTGAAAGTGGTAGAAAGTTATTTTGACCTGTATAGAGCCCGATTATCGACATTATGATCACAGTGAGTGCGATTGCAATGCGAAGTACACGAAGCAGATTATGAATCCTCCTTATTATTTTTTGTATAAGGATTATCTTCTGGTTTATCAACGGAATGTTTGTATGCATAGCCTTTATTAATCGTCATGACGGAGAGTACTAGTATGACTAGGACGATTATGATACCGATAATTAATATTTTGAACATGAAATCCCTCCTTTTCTTTATTTTACATAATTTTGTAATTGATGAAAACAATAGAAACTAAAAGGATGAAAGAAGGGTGTTAAATGGAGAAGAAAAAAACATATTATATATCAATAGGTAATGGTCAAATTTCACAAGTGAAGACGGCAGATACGTACAATTTTGAAGTTTACGCAAATGATGAGGAAATTACGGAGTTAAGAGCGTACTTTGATCAAGCATATGTAGAGGATTTAGGTTCATTTGTACGGTCTCACGTTCCATTTGTTGAATATCATCACGATTCAAATAATGATCGATATGATGAACAACTACAAAAAGCATATAAAATGATTTACGAATTAGGAAATCATGAGACGAAAGAATTAGTCGCACAAATGGGAATAATCAATGGATTGTAATTGGATAATATTATGCAGAAAAGCGAGAATATGCTACAATTTGTGGTAGGAAAAACTTGTAACCATCAATAGGGGAGTAATGGCATGTACAAATTTAAAGATTATTACCACAACACTGTACAATTATCGTTTGAACGTTATCCATTTTCTCCTGAGCCAAAGCATGTTTGGGTTGTATGCCGGTACGGGGATCAATGGTTATTAACGCATCATTTACGTCGCGGTCTTGAATTTCCAGGTGGTAAAGTAGAACTAGGGGAAACACCGGAAGAAGCGGCGGTTCGAGAAGTTCATGAAGAAACCGGCGGCATAGTTTCGGATTTAACTTACTTAGGACAATATAAAGTATCTGGAAAAGACAAAATAATCATTAAAAACATTTATTTTGCAACAATTAGTGCGGTAGAAGAACATACGCATTACGAAGAAACGAAAGGGTCTGTTTTATTAAAAGACATTCCTGATAACATTAAAACTGATAGAAAATTTAGCTTTATTATGCGCGACGATGTATTAGCGCGTACGATGAAACATATAGAAGAAATCGGCTGTTTTACGAAGTAAAATGGCCGGTTTCTTTTTTTGTTCGAGAATGTAAATATATCTTTACATAATTTAAGGAAGAGGAGGTGTTTTTAAATAACGGCCTCCTCTTTTTGACGGTAAATCGCTTATATAATTTATTTACTATTATCTTGTTTTTATCTCTACCTCTAAAAATGAAAGAACATCTAATAAATCATCTATCACACGTGAATGCTCGAAGTCACCCCAAAATAAATCTCTCTTCCAAACGCCAAGAATTCCTACTTGTTCAGAACCGAGCGCGTCGTTTTCTGGATGATCTCCAACGTAAAGACATTCTTCGGCTTTTACATTCAGCTTTTGTAAAGCACGTTCGAAAATTTCAGGATGAGGTTTTTTGATTCCTTCCGCTTCTGAAACGAGAATTGTATTTGTATACGTATGTATGTTTAATGCTCGAAGGTTGCTCATTTGAAATTCAGTAAAGCCGTTTGTAATTATACCAATTTTAATGTTTCGCTGTTTTAATTGTTGAAGTAGTTCATGCATGTTTGGGAAAGGAATACAATGATGTCGGAAGTTTGTAATGTAGTCGTGCAACAGTTGCTCTGGCGTTAAAGTGGTAATGTTGTATTCGCAAAGGAGAGTGGAATATACCTTATCTTTCCACGTGTAACCATTATTATCGAGCTCGAGAAAACGAGAGCAATACTCGAATTTTTCTATGTTTATCAAATGAAAGGCGAAACGATTATATTGATCACGAATAAATTGCTCTAGAGATTGGCGACGATCTAATAGTGTTCCATCTAAGTCAAATAAGACTGCTCGAATCATGGGAAACCTCCATACAGTTTTTATAATTAATTATCGCATATTCGTTAAAAAATGATTATGATATTTTTGTAGAATGGAATAATGGAGGGGCGTATGAAAAAACTGTATGGCAAGTTAGTGTGTTTTATGATTTCAACGGGCTTAGTAGCTGGATGTGATATGTCGGAGCAAACTTCAAAAAGAGAGAAAAAAGATGTGTGCAAAACGACAGAAGAATGTGCACAAATAGGTGATAAGACGCTTCAAAAAGTATATAAAAAAATAGATGGACTTTCAGAACTTGAAGTACTAGAGGATTATGTTTTAGAAGGAAATTCAAGTAATGATATGAAAGAAGCGGAAATGAAAAAAGAGGATGATGAAAATTATTTCTTTTTAGCTTCTTATTATATTGATGGTGATGAAATTGTAGATCCGTATTTCGATAAACTAGATCGGAAACGATTGAATAAGGCGTTCGCAGAAGATAAAGAAGCGAAAGAAGAGATACTAAAACAACGTCAAGATAAAGCGTATCATCAATCATTATGGGAGATGTATAGCACTCTTATTCCAGCTAAGTATCGCACTGACATAAAAGAGTTTGACATGGTAACAGATGGTTACGATGGAATTGTCGCCCACGTTATGCCGAATGTAGAGTATCCGAAAGAGTGGACCCTTAGTTTAGATACGCTTGATTCTGCAGTAAATATTGATCAAGTGATGAAAACATTAATACATGAGACAGCACACGTATTAACACTCGGGCATAAACAAATATCAGTAAATGAAAAATACTTAAAGGCTTTTGAAGAAGAAAAAGATATTTCATCATACCAAAATAAATGTAAATCTCTTTTCTTGCAAGAAGGATGTGCGAAGGAGAGCTCTTATATAAATCAATTCCACAATTTGTTCTGGAAACCAATTGAGCAGGAGTGGACAGAAAAGAAAGTGGAAGAAAGCGAAGAAGCTCAAATTGAATTTTTTAAAGAGAAACAAAATGAGTTTGTTTCTCTTTACGGGACGACAAATGTAGCAGAAGACATTGCAGATACATTTACAGCGTTTATTTTACAAGATTCAAAAAAGGTGAAAGAAGGAACGGAGTTAAAATATAAAAAAATTGCGTTTTTCTATCAGTTCCCTGAGCTTGTAAAAATGAGAGCGGAAGTGTTAGCTGGATTATATGATGTTTCGAAAACGATAGAGTAACCAATTGGACATGAATGGGAGCTATGTATCCGATATATTTTAGCCAAGAGAAAACGTGAAGAATTTTAGTTCTTTACGTTTTTTATGTTGAGAAAGTTGAAAATTCTGTCTTTTTTAAAAAAGAAGAAGGAACTAGTGCTATAAAAGAGAATTAGTATAAAAATGTCACAATTTAGACACAATTATAATGCGCGTGTTGTAGGGACTATAAGTTTACTCTCGAGGAGGTAATGAAACGTATGAAAACGATTCTTGCTGTTGCTGGTCTCATTTGGGTAATGTCTCACGGTTTTCCGATTTTTGAAGGGGAGCAAATTCGTAGTGCACTAAATAAAAAGTTCAACGATTATCATGTAATAGATCGAAAAGATAATGTCGTTACAGTACGTGTGAAAGACTGTTTCCATACAGTTACGGTTGCCGATGGAAATGTTACAAATGAAACAAAAATGTGTGATAAAAGGTAAAAGAAAGAAGCTGACTCTAGCATATCGTTTTGAGTCAGCTTCTTTTTCGTTTTCCGATTAGAAGTTTTTCAAATGCTTCTACAAATACATACATCAGTGTTGCGAGAACACATGTGAGTAGCACACTCAGTAAGACGAGTGTGAAGTTAAAGACTTGGAATCCATAGCTAATTAAGTAGCCAAGCCCTTGTTTAGAAACGAGAAGCTCACCGAAAATAACACCGACCCATGATAATCCAACGTTCACTTTTAGCGTTGAAATAATTGCAGGGAACGATGAGGGGAGTATAACTTGCTTATAGCATTGCCATTTATTTGCGCCAAATGTGTCCATTACTTTTATATAGTTAGAATCGACTTCTTGAAATGCGCTGTAAATAACGAGAATGGTAATGATGATGGAAATGATTACGCCCATTGCAATAGACGATGAAATATTAGGACCGAAGATTACAATGATAATAGGCCCGAGTGCGACTTTGGGCATTGCATTTAGGACGACGAGATATGGATCAAGAACGCGAGCTAAAAGTGGTATCCACCAAAGGAACGTGGCAATAATAGCGCCGAGTACTGTTCCAAGAATGAAGCCTACTCCTGTTTCAAGTAGTGTCGTCCATATGTGAATCCAAAGCGAACCATCAATCCACTTGCTAAGAAAGAGATCCCAAATACTCGACGGAGAGCTAAAGAGTAAAGGATCAATCCATTCGTTTTTGCTAGCTATTTCCCATAATGCAAAGAAAAGAATGAGCAATAAAAGTTGTAGCGAGCGAGCAATCCATGCACGCCTGCGTTCTTTCTTTCGAAATTGTTCATGTAGCTGTTTTATATTATCCAAGGCGCTCCAGCTCCTTCCATATGTCTTGGAAAAGGGCTGGGAAGTCGTAGTGATGGCGCGATTCTAACGGTGATAAGGAGCGAATACTTTCTGGGACGACGAACGTTTTTGCAATTTTCCCAGGATTCGCTTGTAGTAAATAAATACGATCACTCATCGCAATTGCTTCTTCAATATCATGTGTCACGAGTAAAGATGTTTTTTTAAAGTTACGTAATAATGTGAAAACGAGATCCTCTAGTTTTAACTTTGTTTGATAATCGAGAGCGGAGAATGGTTCATCTAACAATAAAATTTTTGGATCAGTCGCTAATGTTCGAACGAGTGCAGCGCGTTGACGCATACCACCGGACAATTCACGAGGATATTGCTGTTCTACATCATGCAAACCGACTTGTTTTAAAAGCTTTAAAGTATGTTCTTTCGTTCGTTCATCATAAATCTTTCGAATATGAAGTCCAAGCATAATATTTTCTTCAATTGTTTTCCACGGAAACAAGTAATCTTGCTGGAGCATATAACCCATAGATGGACTTTTTGTTGTAATTGGTTCACCATCTAAAAATACGATGCCTTCAATTGGATCAAGTAGACCGGCGATAATCGAGAGAAGCGTTGTTTTCCCGCAACCACTTGGACCGAGTATAGAAATAAATTCTCCTTCTTCCACTTGTAAACTCATATCTTCGAGAATCAGTTTGGCATTCTCTTTTGCGAAAAAGCAGTGAGAAACGTTACGTATTTGTAAAAAACTCATACACTTCGCCTCTATTTCTTAATAACGCTTTCGGCAATTTTCGTATTGACGAGCGCTTCATGTGGGACTTCTTTTTGTAATTCACCAGCGTCTTTCATGATAGTTTGGAGCTGTTTCCATTCTTCCGCATCTAATAGCGGATTTGTCGCATAAGAATGTTGCTTTTTATACCGTTCAATTACTTTTACTGTAATGTCTTTTGAAGTGTCTTTAAATAACGGAGAAACGGCATCAGCGATCTCTTCGGGACTATGTGTATCAACCCATTGCTGCGCTTTATAGAGCGCACGTGTGAACTTTTCAGCAGCAGTTTTATCTTTCTTTAAGAAACTTTCTCTTGCCATGAACGATGTATAAGGAACAGTACCAGATTCATTTCCGAACGAAGCGACGATATAACCTTTACCTTCTTTTTCGAATATACTTGCAGTCGGTTCAAAGAGCTGTACAAATTCTCCCGTACCAGATGCGTAGGCATTTGCAATATTAGCAAACTCGATGTTTTGAATTAAGTTCGTATCTTTGTGAGGATCAATGCCATTTTTCTTTAAAACGTATTCTCCAACCATTTGCGGCATGCCGCCTTTACGCTGACCTAAAAACGTAACACCTTTTACGTCATTCCAATTAAAAGAATCTAGTTTTTTACGTGAAACTAAAAATGTCCCATCTGTTTGTGTAAGCTGTGCGAAGTTAATAACAGGGTCTTTTGCTCCTTGTTGATGAACGTAAATAGACGTTTCAGAACCGACAAGAGCAATATCAATTCCACCAGATAATAGGGCGGTCATCGTCTTATCTCCGCCAGCTGTTGTTTGTAGGTCAATATTTAGTCCTTCATCTTTAAAAAAACCTTTTTCAATCCCAACATATAACGGTGCATAGAAAAGAGAATGGGTAACTTCGCCGACGCGAATGTTTTGAGTTTGATCTTTTGGCCCTTCTTTTTTACTACTACAAGCAGCAAAAGTGAAAACAGTTAGTAACATGATGCAAAAAACAGCTATTAATTTTTTCACTATATAACACCTCCTAGAAGTCACTCTACAAGCATGATATGTAGGTAAGTGCCCATATGTGAGTATAGATAGCAGGAATTTTTTGAGTGATAAAGAAGTACAAATATAAGGGGTGATAAAATGAAGTACGAATATGATGACAGCGTACATTTACATCTTGATTATTTCGGAACAGAATGTGATATGGAATCGATTGCTTATAAGAGGAAGAATGAAGACGTATGGGATGTGTATTTTAATTTTGGAGTATACGGTATTCAGAAAGACGATGTAGAGTTAGGAAGGTTTATGGACGAATATGCTGGTTATTACGTTTTTTCTGTACATGCTCGTGATTTAAGCTGGGAATTTGGAAGTGCTCAGTTTGAGGAGTGGGTTTTGAAGAACCATATCGTCGAAAAAGCGCTACAAAAATAGGAAGGAATTTCGTGATTAGATTTCTCATTTTAGTATTCATTTTTGTAGTCGGTTTTTACATCATGCAACTGCTCATTTATCAATTTACACAGAAAAATATTCATAAGTATAAAAAATGAAATGGGTTCATATGTGGCTACATATGCATATGGAAA
Organism: Bacillus cereus group sp. N11; assembly: GCF_016483605.1. Lineage (NCBI taxonomy): Bacteria > Bacillati > Bacillota > Bacilli > Caryophanales > Bacillaceae > Bacillus > Bacillus cereus group sp. N11. The sequence goes on along the minus strand of NZ_JAEHBN010000005.1, from coordinate 225,219 downwards.
AGGGTCCGGGACTAGATTTTTTTGATTTTGTATTTATAGTAATCGTATGTATTATATGGAGAATGTGGATAGTTTCTCTTTTATAGTAGATGTTTCAACACGTTCTTAAAGGCATCATGATTTGTCCTCTTAGTTTGTAAGGAATAAAGAAATAGAAATCAAAATCCGAAGCAAAACCTGCAAGTTTGATCAGGTTTTGCTTCGGATTTTAATTTGCATAATAAATAGATTATATCTCCTAAAATAACGGTAAATTTTAACTTTTTTTGAGGATAGAATCCTTTTGTAATATAGTTTGTATATGCAGTATTTTTGTGCTTTTTAGAATCTATTTTGTTGTAAAAAGTACGAAAAAATGTTATTTTTTAAGGGGTATTTAAGGTTATATATATATAATAAAAATAGATATGAAGATCATAAGTATAATGTTTTTTACTGATGCGGGGTGAAATAGAGAGAAGAAAACAAGAAGAGAAAAGAGGGAAATAAGTTGAGTTTGGATTTTGTAGTTCAGCAACAAAGAAGAAATGAATTTCGTTATAATTTTTCTGTTCAGCAAGAAAGAAAGAGCCCATTACTTTCTTTCATTATTAGCGGAATATGGACTGTTTTTTTAGAAACGTTGTTTGTTATTACATTAGGCTATTTCGAATTAGAGAAGACGAAGTTATTTTTTAATGAAGGAATCACGTTAAGTATAATTACTATAATTTTATGGAGCATACTATTTTTTATTGATTATTTGAATAAAGGGATAATCAATAAACTTAGACCAGCTATAAGAGTTCATATTTTATTGCTGCCAATAGCTCATTTAATAGTTTTTATTTATATATTCATACAAGAATATATGAATTTTTTGCTTGTGAATAACTGGATTTATTTGCAGTATACACAGTGCCTATTCAGCGTTTTACTCATTTATATGGTGTATATTTTAGTTTATAATTCAATTGGGAAAATTTTACTAAGTGTAATGTTAACTAGTTGTTCTTTTATTATTTTAGGGATTGTTAATTACTTCAAGAGTATGTTCAGAGGAGAGCCGCTATATCCATCTGACTTTACACAAATAGGGCATATGCAGTCAGTTATACCAATGGTTATGGATTATTTTAGTTTGAAAAATATATTAATAGGAATCATTAGTATAGTTGTATTTGCATTTGTTGTTTTTACTATTCGAAAGCATATTAAATCTATAAAAATCCATATCGGTATGCGAATTGTTTTAATATGTACATCTCTGTTTATGGTATATGCGTTTAGTAATTACCCTAATACATTTGTGAATAAGTTATTTGTAAAGGGTGGGGTATATTTCCCTTTATGGAATCAAAATATGAACTATGGTCAAAATGGCTTGGTTTTAGGATTTTTAAGTAACTTAGATACGACAGTTATTCAGGAACCAGAAAAATATTCAAAGGAAAATATGCTTCAAATTGCGAATGACATAAAGAAACAATATGGTGTTAATGTGAGTGAACAAAAAAAAGCTGAGAAACCGAATATTATATTTCTGATGAGCGAGGCTTTTTGGGACCCTACAAAACTAACGAATCTTTCATTTAGCGAAGATCCAGTCCCGAATCTACATCATTATATTGAGAATTTTCCAGGTGGACAAACAATAGCTCCTACATTTGGGGGGAATACAGCGAATACCGAATTTGAAGCGCTAACGAGTTATTCAATGAGTTTGTTAATGCCCGGTTCTATACCGTATCAACAAGCTGTTACAGGTCAGAAAGAAATCCCATCTATTGCAAGTGAATTGAAAAAACAAGGATACTATGCAAGTGCAATTCATGCTTTTGATCGCTCATTTTACAAACGAGATACTGTATATAATGTATTTGGATTTGATAACTTTAATGCAGAAGATACGATGAAGCATAAAGAATTAGCTGGGGACAATGTTAGTGATTTGTCTATGAGTAAAGAAATAATAGATGAATTGAATAAGAGAAAACAGCCTACATTTATTCATGCCGTAACGATGCAAAATCATTTTCCGTATAATCCGGGACGATTTGAAGAAAATCAAATAGAAGTTAATGGATTAACAGAAGATGCATCGAAGGCAGAATTAGAAATATATACGGAAGGTGTAAGGCGCTCCGATGAAGCTTTAAAATATTTAATAGACCAGCTTAATGAATTAGAAAGACCTACTTTATTAGTCTTTTTTGGAGATCATTTACCAGTACTAGGGACAAATAAGGCTATTTATAAAGAGGCTGGATATATAGAGAATGAAGAAACTGTAAGTGAAAGATTATCAATGGCAGAAACACCATTGTTAATGTATGCAAATTTTGATATACCAAATGACAACTTAGGTTTAGTAAGTCCAATGTATTTCTCAAATCTTGTTTTTGATTACGCAGGATTAAATAAATCACCATTTTATCAATTTTTATCGGGATTATATAAAGAAATCCCAGTGCTTAGAGATGAATTAAAAGTTGATAAAAATGGCGAAGAGATTAAAGACTTAACAAAGAAACAAAAAGAAATGTTAGAGCAATATAAAATGATTCAATATGATTTACTTGCTGGAAAGCAGTATAGTAAAGATATACTCTTTAAATAGGGGAAACAAAAAAGGACTTGTATAGGATACAAGTCCTTTTTTCATAGTATTTAACGGGGTAACCAGACAAGCTGGGTTTAGGGAGTATTACTTGTACATTTAGTATAAACAAAAATGTAATCGTTTTATTGATTGATTTGTGAGAAATGTGTGAATTTCATTTGTAAAAACTTCATTCACTTCAACAAATAACCTATAGGGCATATACTTTCACTTTCTTTGAAAAATAAATTATATTAACGGAAAAATAAGTTGTAATGATATTCGATGGGATAAATTAAAAAAGGAGATGAGAAGATAACAAAATGTATCATTCGTATCGTAGTTATTCTTACTTACGAATGGGCCGGTTTAATTGGATAAACAAAAAAGATAGTTAATAAAAAAGAATTTGCTGTAAGGAAACTATGAATTTAAAAATTTTATAAGTTCTGCATTTAATTCATCTGCTTGGTCGATTGGAGAGCCGTGACCACTATTTGTAAGAGCATGTAGTTGAGCATTTTTAATCCGTTTTTGCGTGAGTTCAGCACTTTTGTATGGGATCAGTTGGTCGTGAACGCCGTGGAATATTTTTGTTGGAACGTTAATTTTACTTAAGTCTTTCGTTACGTCTTCGTTTGCAGCTGCTTGCAAAATTTTGATGAGAGCATAGGAAGCGGACTGCATACCGAGATAAGAAAACCATTCAAGGGTTGCAGCTCCTAAGTTTCTATTGAAAAATGATAAAGATACATCACTTAAAAATTTTGGTAAATTTACATACATTTGATGAATGAGGGTATCTGCTTGTTCTTTTGGTACACCGTAAGGGGACTCTTGATTTTTCACGAAAGAAGGAGAGACGGCATCAATTAATGCGAGCTTAGAAATACGACGCCCATTGTAGCGAGACATATAGCGAATAGAAAGAGCACCGCCGACTGAAAAACCGACTAACGTAGCATTTTCTACTTGGAGTGCTTCCAGAACAATTGCAATATCATCAGCTAATCGGTCATACGTGTAACCAGTCCATGGCTTATCAGATTGCCCATTTCCGCGTATATCCATGGCGATGCAGCGAAAGCCGTGCTCCGGTAAAACATTGAGTTGATATTGATACATTTGATGATTTAAAGGCCAGCCATGGACGAAAAAAACAGTTTTACTACCGGGACCGGGATTAACGTCTTGCACAAAAATATGAACATCTTTCTCGACCGTAACAAACATGAAGTATCCCCCTTATATGTGTTAGTATGCTCTATCCCAAATTAACGAATGAACGCCGAGCTTTGGCTTCCAGTGGAATTTTACGAATCGCGACTTTCCATTTTTATTAACGAAACGAAATGTATGAACGCCAAATCCTTGCATCATTCGAAAACTTCTTGGAATTGTACGGTCGGACATAATCCACATCATCATTGCAGCTGATTCTTGATTATTGGCGATGAAGTCCCAAAAAGTATCATGTGCTGTTTGGCCCTGTGGAATTTCATTATGTGGCTCTGGTTTAAGGGCGTGAATAAGATCAGGAAATTTAATACCATCTTGAATGAAGAAAATTGGTATGTTATTTCCTACTAAGTCGAAATTCCCTTCTTCTGTATAAAATTTAACAGCGAATCCTCTAACATCTTGATTCGTTTCATTGGCTCCTTTTGATCCTGCTACTTCAGAAAAACGAACGAAAAGTGGTGTTGTTTTTGAAGGGTTTTGTAGAAAGTGTGCCATTGTTAGCTCTTCTAAAAATTCATATAACTCAAAAATGCCATGTGCTCCGAATCCTCGTGCATGAACGACTCTTTCAGGAATTCGTTCACGATCAAAATGAGAAAGTTTTTCTCGCATAAGAAAATCTTCCAGAAGGGTAGGGCCACGATCACTGGCAGTTAAAGAGTTTTCATCATTTGAAATTTTAACACCTGTATTTGTTGTCATCTCCTTTCCTTCATTTTCGCGTGTAAAGGATTGGAGCTGTGCTGTCTTTTTATTTTTTTGCCGTCCATATAAAACACCTCCCATAATATACGTATTATTGATTGTAGTTTTTATGCTTGCATATAGTCTGAAGATATTACACTGTTGGTATGATTTTCCTCAAATGTTCGATTTATCTTTGTTTGTCTATGAAAATCATTTATTATAATAAATGGTATTCTTCGAGATATTATTTTGAAGGGGTGTTAAAGTGAAAGAAAGTTTTCTATCATATAAAGAAAAAGAAAGGAATGCAAAAATTTTCTTATGGGTGCTATTTGTTACTGTTACTGCATATCAAATTTTCTATGCAATCGTATTAGAAAATAAATCACTAACGGATAAGGGACATAACATACTATGGCAAGTTATTTGTGGAACAGCAATACTCGGCGTGAATATATATTTAATAAAAAAAGAGAAAGCAAACCTTGTTAAATATGCATGTTTATTTGCATACATAGGGATAGAAATGGCGAATATACTTTCGTATATTCTTTATAATAAGGCGGTATTTGATGGGGTAAATATAATAGAAATTATTTTCATTTTCTTTGTACCTATATTTTTAAATAAAAAGTATTTTGTGTTTTTACTTGCTACGATTATAGGGAAATATGTGATTTATTTATTTGTATTAGAGGAAGTAAAAGCGTTTATGTTTCTTATTATGTATACACTTTTATTAATAGCTGCATACATCATTTTAAATCGATTTTTACAATATCTTTCAGCTGTAAAGGAAAGTATTAAGATTGCTAGTGAATCACAAAAATTAGCAGTGATCGGAAAAATGGCAGCGACAGTCGGGCATGAAATTAAAAATCCACTTGCTTCGTTAAAAGGATTTACACAATTACAGCGAGAGAAGCATGAAGATGATCCTATTTATAAACGAATGATCTTTGAAATAGAAAATATGAATAATATGATAAGTGAGTTAATGGAAGTTGCTACATGTAAACCTTCTATTTATGAGAAACATGATGTAGGAAAAATTGTATTACAAGCAGTAAAAACTCTTCGCGAAAAAATGAATGAATCAAATGTTCAACTTATTTCTAATGTGGAAGAAAAAACAGTGGAAGTTGAATGTGATGAACGAAAAATAAGAGGAGTTTTTTTATATGTCATAAATAATGCTCTGGAGGCAATGGAGCAAGGTGGCATTTTAGATTTGCGATTAGAAAATAAAGGGAAAGATTATGTGATGATAAGTATAATCGATAGTGGTTACGGTATTAAGAAGGAAAATTTAGCCCATGTGACAGAGGCTTTTTATACAACGAAACAAGATAAAATTGGTCTAGGACTTACGGTAGCGGATCGAATTGTTGCCGAGCATCTTGGTGAATTATGCATTGTAAGTGAAAGAGATATTGGAACAAGAATAGACATCATTCTTCCAATGAAGTTTGGAAATTATGAAATCCAAGTGGAAGAAAAGCTAGGAGTTACCATATGAATAAAGGCTATATATTTAAAAATGAAGAAATAAAGGCACTCAAAGTATTTTTAAGCTTATTTTTTATTATATTTTTTGTATATGATCTTGCCTATGAATTTATCGTACCTTTAATAGGGGGAGAACAAGAAGGAGTAGGAAAATTCGAAGATGGTTTAGGTTTATGGCTCTATTTTTGGATGGTGATATTGTTTTGCATCGGCATATATTTTATGAAATGGAAGAATCCATTTGCGGTAAAGTATATCATTTTAATTGGCTATAATATATTAGATTTTATCCATAATATTATGATTTATTCTGGTAGTGATGCTGAGTTTGATGGTGGAAATATAGTAGAAGGATTTTTCATTTTATTTGCACCAATCTTCGTGAGTAAAAAATATTTTTGGTTAGTTATAGGGATAATTGTTGGAAGGTACGCTCTTATTGGAATCATTATTCAATCTTCTCTCGTTTTAATCCCAATGACATTATGTAGCGTATTCTCCATTATATGTTGGATTATATTTTTGAGATTCCAGTCTTACATTCGTACGATTGAGATGATGGATAAAGAAATAAAACAAACAGAAAAGCTAGCAACTGTTGGAAAAATGGCAACAGTTATTGGCTATAAGATTAGAAGACCTTTAGCAACTTTAAAAAAACTTGTGAATAAACAAGCGAACAAGCATCCCGAGGATAAGATTTATAGCGATATTATGAAGCAAGAGGTAGAACGAATTCATACAATTACTACAGAACTTAGTGGGTTTGAGAAATCTAAATCGCTAGAATCAGAAACTCATAACATACAAGAAATTATCGCTTATGTTATTCGGGTTATGGGTAAGCCTGCTTTAGAACAAGGGGTGCACATACAAGGTATTTACAGTAAAGACATACCGTCAATTACATGCGACGAAAAACGATTAAAACAAGTATTTTTTAATTTAATCAAAAATGGGATTGAAGCAATGTCAGTTGGTGGAACGATTACGATTAAAGTTACCGTAGAAGATGGAATCGTCGTTCAGGTGAAAGATGAGGGGTGCGGCATTCCAAAAGATAAAATTCCAAAGTTAAATGAAGCTTTTTACACAACGAAAGAAACGGGCACAGGTTTAGGGTTAGTAGTTACAGAAAAAATTATTAAAGACCACAACGGTAAAATGAGCTTTGAAAGTGAAGTTGGAGTTGGAACGACGGTAAAGGTAATGTTGCCGATGTAATGATAAAATATTCGAAAAAGGGAGATTACTTACTTGAGAGCGATCTCCTTTTTTATTCTGTAAAAAATCAATTGGTGTGTGTACCCATCTTCACTAATTAAAGCGTCCTTTTATAACCACCATTTCTCCTGCGGAATTAAAGTAATATCCAAACGAAAGTTCTCTTTAAACCAATCATATATCAATGTCTCTTTCACTAAATATTCAGAGGCAGAGTGCGACACACCGATGAGTGACATATTCGTTGTTTTTACGTAATCCATAATGAGCGAGTATTTATGTCTACCGTAATCATTGTCGATATGGCAATGGATTTCTCCTGCAATATATGCTTCAGCACCTTTTTCTTCTGCTTCGTTCATTAAAGATACGACATCGCCACATCCAGCGATAATTGCAATTTTTTTAATGGAATCGTGTTGTTTACCTTCGAAGTCTGTGTAAGGAATGTGGAAGAGTTTTTTTAGATGTTTTTGGAGTGCTTCTGTTGATGTTTCATCTATTTCACAAATGAGACCGACTGGCTCGCTTTCTGGACCACCGTAAGCAAATCCGTCAATTACACTGGCTTGGAGTGCTTTTGCGATTGAAATGCTTGTTCCATACGTTTGATGAAAATCCATTGGTCCGTGACATGTATATATAGAAAGTTGTTTTTCTTTTATCGCCTGCAAATATTTTTCTGGAATGGGAATAAAACCACGGCCTGATTTTCCAAGCGGGTCACCGCACTCCATTACAAGTGGATGATGCATAAAGAGTAAATCACCGGGTGTCGATTGTGAAATGAAGGCTTCAAGAACGTCATCTGTAGGGAATACAGCTAAAAATACTTTGTTTACATTTTCAGCCCCTCGTATCATAAGACCGTTAAATAGCTCTACAAAAGTTGCTTCAAAAAATTGTTGCCATGGAAATTGGATAGAATCATATACAGCAGGGATAAAGCGACTAAAGGCAATGTCTTTACCGTATTTTTCGATTTGGAATATATGATTGAGTGATTGTTCTATTTCTTTTAAAGCTGGCATGTTGTGTTATCCTCCTTAAACTAATTCTTACTCTATTAGTTATTTTTATTGTTCATGGCAAAATAAGAAGCGGATAGGAAACAAATAAAACCTAGAATCCAACCAATAGAAGGAGAATAGGGAAGTATATGTTGTAATATCATTCCGCTAGAAATAAAAAAGCTACCTAATAGGCCTAATAAAATAGGATATCGCTTTAGTTGAGACATCAGTGATAGAACCTCCTTTATCACATACATTGTATATTAGTCTTAATTTTCTGTATACAAAGTTTTAGAAAAATAGTGGTACAATATATGAATGATATGAGAAGAGAGGATGAACATTAACAGATGTACGTTACTGTAACAGAAGCAGCATATAAAAAAATTATGGATACGATTCCAAATGAAGCGAAATATATAAAATTATTTTACGATAATGAAGGTTGCGGTTGTGTTATGAGCGGAATCATTGATTTAGTAGCTGTAGCTGAAAAAGATGAGCGTGATGTAGATATTGAATCAAGTACACTTAGCTTTATCGCCGATCGTACAAAGCTTGTATTTATGGATGATAAGTTAACGGTTGATTGGCATGAAGGTGGAGGAACTCTTCAGTTGAAAAGCCCGAGCCAGTTTTATAATCCAAATATGAAGTTACATGTTCGAGTATAATAAAGAAAAGACGGTTCCAATATGTTTTTGGAATCGTCTTTTTTATTGCATAAGGTGTTATTATTGCCGTTTTTTGTTGATAAGTCGATATACTTAAAAAATCGCCGATATAATTTCATGTGTCAAAGTAAAGCTCTTGATACAATAAAAAGATTTTTTCACATAATGAAATGTACACATGATTGAATTTTCTGTATAATTTTCTTTGCGGAGGGGATACGCATGAGAAGATGGGGAATTGAGTTATTAATTTTAAGTGTCGTTATGATTTGGGGTATTAACTATACCATTGCAAAATATGGGCTTGTAGAATTTACAGCAATTGAGTTTACTGCTATTCGGATGATGGCGGCGGCACCGTTACTGTTATTGCTTACATTCTTTATTGAAAAGTCGCTTTATGTGGAGCGAAAAGATATACCAAGATTAATCGTTGTTAGTTTTGTAGGTATTGTACTATATCAAACGTTATTTATGGAAACTGTTAAATATACATCCGCTACAAATGCCTCTTTACTCATTTCTATTTCACCTATTTTTACAACTTTATTTGCGGTTTTTTTGAAACAAGAAAAGTTTTCTTCTCGGAAGTTAATTGGTTCTATGATTGCCTTTGTGGGTGCAGCATTAGTTTTAGTAGCGGGGCATTCACTCGCTAGTTCTTTTTACGGGAATGGAATTGGAATGATTACATCAATATGCTGGGGGCTTTATCCTGTTTTAGCAGGGCCATTAATTAAAAAATATTCAGCACTACGTGTTACTGCATGGTCGGCATTAGTTGGAGCAATTCCGCTTTTATTATTAAGTGGTCCACATGTATTTGTCATGCCGTTTCACATTACAAAAGGGATGACACTATTTGCTTTACTATATTCTATTTTCTTTGTAACAGTATTTGGTTTAGTAATGTGGTATATCGGTGTTCAAAAAATTGGGGCATCCCATACGATGGTATATATGTATATTACACCGATTGTAGCGGTTTTATTTGCAGCTATATGGGCAAATGAATCTATTTCATTACAACAAATGATCGGTGGGATAATCATTTTCTTTGGTCTATGGTTTGTAAAATTGGAGAAAGTAAAAGTTCATACTACCGTACAGGAACCTATATCAAAATAGAAAAACAGATCACTTATGATCTGCTTTCCTATTTTTTTATTTTTGGTAAGAAGACGAGAAATAAGATAGCAGTAATAAGTGGAATTAAGTTTAAAAATGGAATACGGAAGAGTGTGATAAGAATAATACCTGGAAGGAGAACACCGAGGACAGCGTAGAAAATACTATGATTTTTCGTGTACCAATATAGCGAAAGTCCAATAAGTGCAGGGACAATGAGATGAATGAGAGCCATTAAAAAATAAATCATTAGACGCCCCCTTTATTTGTGTATTTATTACATCATATCCGTATGTTCATAGATTGATATCACTTTTTTCATAAATGGACGAAAAATGTTTGGAAAAACGTCACAAATTATAAGAATATGATGTTCGAAATCTTGTATAATATTATTTTCTGAAAACATTTAAACAACATAAACATTGGGTTTATGTTGTTTTTAATTTGAGTGAAGAGAATTTTAAGTAGTATGAACTCGAAAGAAATGAGTTATACAGCTTTTGTTGGATAGATTAAAACTACTGAAGAGGGGTACAGCATGATTAGTATGTCATTAAGATCGTTTAAAATTCAATCGTATTATTTACTAGGTATTCTGCTATTAGGCTGGAGGTTAACGCCGTTTTCAGCGCATTTTCTAGGTGCAGGAATTGGACTTATCGTAAGTATGTATTGTGTTTGGCTTTTAGGGAGACGAATTGAGAAGCTTGGAGATAGCATTGTAAAGAAAACGAAAGCACCGACGCTCGGTATGTTTAACCGTTTTGCCGCTGCTATTTTGGGTGCTATTATTATGTACGAAATTGAGCACCATATGGTGATGTGGGCTTTTGCAGTAGGGATTATGGGCGGTTATTTCTTAATTGTTGTTAATTTAGGCTACTATAGCATGAAAGATGAGAAAGAATTAACGAAGAGATAAAAAGATAAAAGCTGCTTTTTAGATGGGATAGAGGATCCAGCGGTGGATAGAAGCGGTTAGAGACTTTTTTAGCTCCATACAGTGTGAGAACAGAAGGATGTAGTAAGTAGGGAAATAGTTTGTGTGTTTGAATCCGTGATTTGTATGTGTGAAAATGTAAGTATATGAATTCTAGATTGTGGTTGGGAATTTTTTAGATGGAATAGAGAATCCGGCGATGGTTGGAAGCGGTTAGAGCCTTTTTTAGCTCCGTACTTGTATAAAAAATAGATAGAAAGAAGCTTACGTAAAAACGTAAGCTTCTTTTTTATGTAAGTGTGTGTAACCGTTAAGCCGCATTGGGTTTTGTCGGTGAGTACGCGAAACTTTTCGGTTACACGACACTTATTCATATGAGTAAAGGGTTATTCCAACAGAAAGTTTTAACTTAAGCGATTGGACCGCCTAGGTTAATAATAGCTTCAGAAACGCTGTCGAACTTTTTGAAGTTAGCTTTGAATTCGTTTGCAAGTTCAATTGCTTTTGTTTTGTAAGCAGCTTTATCAGCCCAAGTTTGTTCAGGCATTAATACTTCGTCAGGTACACCTGGTACGTGAAGAGGTACTTCAAGACCGAAGATGTCATGTTTAGCAGTTTCAGCTTTTGCAAGTTCACCGCTTAGTGCTGCTTGAATCATTGCGCGAGTGTAACCTAAGTTCATACGCTTACCAACACCGTATTCGCCACCAGTCCAGCCAGTGTTTACTAAGAATACTTTCGCATCGTGTTTCTCAATTTTTTCACCAAGCATTTCAGCATAGCGAGATGCATCAAGTGGTAAGAATGGTGAACCGAAGCAAGTTGAGAATGTAGCTTGCGGAGATGTAACGCCGCGCTCTGTTCCTGCTAGTTTACTAGTGTAACCACTTAAGAAATGGTACATAGCTTGTTCTTTTGATAACTTACTGATTGGAGGCAATACGCCAGATGCATCAGCAGTTAAGAAAATGATTGTATTTGGATGTCCTGCAACACTTGGCAACACGATATTGTCAATCGCATGCATAGGGTAGGCAGCACGTGTATTTTCTGTTAAAGTAGTATCGTTATAGTCAGCGATGCGTGTTTGATCATTAATGACAACGTTTTCTAAAACAGATCCAAATTTGATTGCATCAAAGATTTGTGGTTCTTTCTCATGAGAAAGGTTTACACATTTCGCATAGCAACCGCCTTCAATATTGAATACACCGTTATCAGACCAACCATGCTCATCATCACCGATTAATTTACGGTTTGGATCAGCAGATAAAGTTGTTTTACCTGTTCCAGATAAACCGAAGAATAGTGCTACGTCACCTTCTTCACCTACGTTTGCAGAGCAATGCATAGAAAGAATATCTTGTTCAGGTAGTAAGAAGTTCATAATAGAGAAGATTGATTTTTTCATTTCTCCAGCGTATTCTGTACCACCAATTAGTACGATACGTTTTTCGAATGAAACCATGATGAATGCTTCAGAGTTTGTACCGTCAATTACTGGATCTGCTTTAAAGTTCGGTGCAGAAACAATTGTAAACTCTGATTCATGAGTTGTTAATTCTTCTTCAGTTGGACGAATAAATAATTGATGTACAAATAGATTGTGCCATGCATATTCGTTAATAACTTGAATTGGTAGGCGATAGTTGCGATCAGCGCCTGCAAATCCTTTGAAGACGAATAACTCTTCTTTTTCTTTTAAGTATTCTAAAACTTTAGTATATAATTTATTAAAATGTTCTTCAGAAATCGGTTGGTTCACAGCTCCCCAAGCAATTTTGTCAGCAACCGATGCTTCTTTCACAATAAATTTATCTTTAGGAGAACGTCCTGTGTATTTTCCTGTTGAAGCAGAAACTGCACCAGTAGAAGTTAATTTCCCTTCATTTCGCATTAATACTTTTTCCACTAATTGCGGAACACTTAGTTGAATCTGTGCATTGCTTCCGTTCAATAATTCATGTAAACCGATTTGGACATTCACAGTACTCATATTTATATACCATCCTTTTCATTTAATGAAATATTTCTCGTAATCCCCATCAAGAGTATAACACAATTATATAAATAATGTATACTATTTATTTATTTTTGTTTGTGTGAATGTATTATTTCCTTATTAATATTTCATTCCAGGCGTATTGAGAAAAACTTTCAGGAAAATGTGAATATTAATTGACAAATGAATATCATTTCTTTAGTATAGGTTGGGACGGATACTCTCTTATCCCGAGCTGGCGGAGGGACAGGCCCGATGAAGCCCAGCAACCTCACTTGTAGTGGTAAATACATGTGAATAGGTGCTAAAACCTGTGCGAGGCTAATGGTCTCGAACGATAAGAGCAAAGGGCAAAAAGCAGTATGCAAGTAGCAAATTAAACCTTTCCTCTATGTTAAGTAGGAAAGGTTTTTCTGTATGCTTGTGTGGGAGAATAAATGTATGTCGCAGTTTGTGGCAAATTAAGGATGAGTTCCGTACAATATATACAATTACTGTAGGGAGGTTTACCACATGACAAAAAAACGTCATCTGTTCACATCTGAGTCTGTAACTGAAGGACATCCAGATAAAATTTGTGACCAAATTTCTGATTCAATTTTAGATGCGATCTTATCAAAAGACGCAAATGCACGTGTAGCTTGTGAAACAACTGTAACAACTGGTTTAGTATTGGTAGCGGGGGAAATTACGACTTCTACTTACGTAGACATTCCAAAAATCGTTCGTGAAACAATTCAAGGCATTGGTTACACACGCGCAAAATACGGATTCGATGCAGAAACTTGTGCAGTTTTAACATCTATCGATGAGCAATCTGCTGACATCGCTATGGGTGTTGACCAAGCGCTAGAAGCACGCGAAGGTCAAATGACTGACGCTGAGATTGAGGCAATTGGTGCAGGAGACCAAGGTTTAATGTTTGGTTTTGCATGTAATGAAACACAAGAATTAATGCCACTTCCAATCTCGCTTGCTCACAAATTAGCTCGCCGTTTAACTGAAGTACGTAAAGATGACACATTATCATACTTACGTCCGGATGGAAAAACGCAAGTTACAATTGAGTATGATGAAAATGGTAAACCTGTACGTGTAGATACAATTGTAATTTCTACACAGCATCATCCAGATGTTACATGGGAAGAAATCGATCGCGATTTAAAAGAGCATGTAATTAAAGCTGTAGTTCCAGCAGAATTAATGGATGGAGAAACGAAATTCTTCATTAACCCAACTGGCCGCTTCGTAATTGGTGGACCTCAAGGTGATGCTGGTTTAACAGGACGTAAAATCATCGTTGATACTTACGGTGGATACGCTCGCCACGGTGGCGGTGCATTCTCTGGTAAAGATGCAACGAAAGTTGACCGTTCTGCAGCATATGCAGCTCGTTATGTTGCGAAAAATATCGTAGCAGCTGGACTTGCTGACAAAGCAGAAGTACAACTTGCATACGCAATTGGCGTAGCACAACCAGTATCAATTTCAGTTGATACATTTGGCACTGGTAAAGTATCTGAAGACGTACTAGTAGAACTAGTTCGTAACAACTTCGATCTTCGCCCAGCTGGTATTATTAAAATGCTAGACTTACGTCGCCCAATTTACAAACAAACAGCAGCTTACGGTCACTTTGGACGTACTGATGTAGATCTTTCATGGGAACGTACAGACAAAGCAGCTACTTTAAAAGAGCAAGCTGGTCTATAATATATGAAAAAAAGCTTTGCGCAGTGAGCGCAAAGCTTTTTTTATTTCGTTTTACTTACAATTTGAATGCATGATTTACAATACACTTCTCCGTCTAGCTCAATATATTTTTTCATATTAGTCATACCACTTGCTGGAAATGGCATATGAATCCGTGATTTTTCATATGTTTGTATTTCTTTTTCACATGATTTACAAATGGTCCGTTTCTTATGTAACATATGCAATCAACCTTTCATTTGACGTGCTTTACCCGCGCAAAAGGCACTGCTTAGTAAAAATAGCGTTGCGAATATAATACTTACTAATGTGGCGTATGGAATTGCTCCTTTTAGAGAAAAACCGACAGTGATGGAAGCAACGAATAAGAGGATGAATGTTGTTGTTAATTTTTTGTATAGTTCCATAATAGGTAGACCTCCGATTTATTTGGTAGTGCAATTTTAAAAACTGAATTCTACTATGTAGAAAATATAAGAAAAGTTAAAGGTTAGCTAATGATGTGAAGTCTAGGGGGATAAGAAAGAATGTTTTTCATTTTCCTTTTTGTGGATTACTATACTTATATTGTATCATGATGCATCATCGTCTTCATACATAATTGTGTAAAGGTATGTATGATAAAATGAAGAAAAGTCTTTAAGAAAGGAAGAAGAAAAATGAGTGTCAATGAACATAAAAAACAAGCGCCAAAAGAAGTGCGTTGCAAGATTGTAACAATTTCCGATACACGTACGGAAGAGACAGATAAGAGCGGACAACTATTACATGAATTGTTAAAAGAAGCAGGCCATACAGTGACTTCTTATGCAATTGTAAAAGATGATAAAGAAAGTATTCAGCAAGCAGTGTTAGCTGGTTATCATAAGGAAGATGTTGATGTTGTATTAACAAATGGTGGTACAGGTATTACGAAACGTGATGTCACAATTGAAGCTGTATCAGCTTTATTAGATAAAGAAATTGTCGGATTTGGTGAGTTGTTCCGCATGATTAGTTATTTAGAAGATATCGGAAGTAGTGCAATGTTAAGTAGAGCGGTTGGTGGCACAATTGGGCGAAAAGTTGTCTTTTCAATGCCAGGATCTAGCGGAGCAGTTCGCCTTGCGATGAATAAGTTGATTTTACCGGAGTTAGGTCATATTACATTCGAGCTGCATCGCCAATGAGTAAATGGGCTGGAATTGTATTAGCGGGCGGTATGTCGAGTAGGTTTGGTGAGCCGAAAGCGTTAGCGAGCTGGCAAGGGAGTACGTTTATTGAGCATATTTTGAAAGTGATGACAAGGACGCTCCAAGAGGTTGTAGTCATTAGTCATTCTGATATAAAAGAGCGAGTAGAGCAATTCGTACAAGTTCCTGTTATAGAAGATATTCTACACTATAAAGGAAACGGTCCACTTGCTGGAATTGTATCAGGAATGGAATATATAGAAGCAGATTGGTACGCTATTATGCCTTGCGATGCGCCAAATGTTTCGCATGAGTGGTTTACTATTTTATTAGAGCAAACGAACAATGAATATGATGCGGTTGTACCTATTATTAATGGAAGAAAACAACCGTTACTTGCAGCGTATCATAACCGTGTGAAAGAAAAGATTTATACTTTACTTCAAGAAGAAAAAAGAAGTATGGGGCAGCTTTTATTACAATGTAATGTGAAATATGTTGCCGGAGAAGATATACAAGCAAATGCAGAATGGTTTATAAATGTAAATACGAAAGAAGAATATGTGCAAGCTCAAAAAAACCTTTCAAATGATTGAAAGGTTTTTTGATATACAGAATTGGGGAACAATTGCTGTATAAAGGTATGTGAGTAAGCTGATTTTAAGGGGAATTCTTAAAATCACTATACAGTAAAAACACTGTATAACCATATATTAATTTTTATGGGTTTTTATTACAAGTCTGTTTAGTTATGTTTATTTTTGCTATAATGAATATAGGAATAAAGTGATATTTAACCTTATGTATCATTTATTAAACTAAAATTTGTGTTCGTGTAATAAACTCCCTTCATTTTTTTGAAGGGAGTTTTTGTGTTTAAGCGAGTAATTCTGATGTGGTGTGCTGAAGGACTTCTTCATATTGATTAAGTAAGCCACGAAAAATCTCATCCCAGCTTTTGGATTTCGCATAAGACGAAGCTGCTATTCCCATCTGTATAAGTTTTTCTTTATTTTGTAATAAAGAATAAATGGATGATAGAAATGCATCCGCATCTTTTGGTGGACAAAGAACTCCCGTTTTTCCATCTGTAATAATATTTTTAACTCCGCCACTATTTGCACCAATGACAGGGGTACCACATGCAAGTGATTCGAGTACGACATTTCCAAACGTTTCAGTAGCTGATGGAAATATCATTATGTTAGAACAAGCATATGCTTCAGCTAAATCTTCACCTTGTAAATAGCCAGTAAAAGTGACATTTGTTTTCGAGACAGCTTCACATAAGTTTGCTGCTAGAGGACCATCTCCGGCGATGAGCCAATGAATGTCGTTTCGAGTATGCGCGGATTTAACGATAAGGTCTTGCAACGTATCAATATCTTTTTCAGGAGCAATCCGTCCAACATAGGAAAGGACATACTTCGCTGTAATATTATATTTTTTTCGGAATAGCTCTGTATTATAAGCTGGATGAAAGAGTGTGCAATCTACACCACGTCCCCAAATAGAGAGGGACTGAAACCCTTTATTTTTTAGTTGATGTAATGTTTCAGAGGAAGGAACAAAATTCTTTTGCATATGACTATGAAACCATTTTAAATAGTTCCAAAGCATATTAGAGAGGAATTCGATTTTGTAATAGCGTAAATAGGCATCGAAATCAGTATGATAAGAACCGACAACTGGAATGTTTAACTTTTTTGCATAATACAATCCACAAAGTCCCATGTTGAAAGGTGTAGCAATGTGAATCATATCAGGTTTAAAGGTAAGAAGTTCCCGTTTAATGCGCGGAGTAGGAAAAGAAAAGCGGCATTCTGGATATAATATTGTTAACGGGATACTTCTCATTTTGTTCACATTTGCTACGAAATTATCTTCAGCGGTATGCTGAGGGGCGAAAACAGAATAGGCGATATTTTCTTTTTGAAAGTAACGTGTTAATCGCTCTAATGTTTTCGCAACCCCATTGATTTGTGGTGTAAAAGTATCGGTAAATATGGCGACTCTCATCATATCGCTCCTTTACGTGAAGAGTGGGATGCATTGATAAAAAGAGATGATGCCAGAGCAAGTGCCGAGGAACATACCGACGAATACGTCTGACGGATAGTGAAGCCCTAAATAAATGCGAGAAATCCCGACGCATAATGCTAACGGTAATAGAAAAACAAGTAAGCTTGGATTATAGCAAATAAATGGAATGAACACAGAGAAAACAGCCGTTGTATGACCAGACGGGAAAGAGTGGTCTTTTAATGGATGGACTGGATATTTTGCATCCTGAATTGTTAAATAAGGACGTTTTCGTGGATACCATCTTTTTAATATTTGCACAGGAATATGGCTAATTGCTAAAGAAATAGCAGTTGCAATTGCAGCTTGATGCAAAGTCCCTTTTGCGAAAATTAAAAAGAAAAGTGTGAGTGCAATGGAGAAAGTGGCACCACCGATATGAGTAATATTGCTGAAAAAGATATTTAATGTTTTTTGATCAAAGTAGCGATTAATTCCTTTGAAAATGTAACATTCTAGTTTATATAATCCACTGACCTTCATGAAAATTCTCCTCCCTCATCTACATATATATGGAGATATTTGCTTCTATTTTAATAAGATTTTGTTGAGGGAATAATAATGTTTTGTAAAGAAAAAGTTAGTTTTTATAAAGTGAAACTTTAATCAGTGGGGGATTCTGTTCATCCACCACTGATTATTAGCCTTCACCAATCGGGATGAAAAAAGCTGCCAATCTTATGGCAGCAGGAAAATTATTTTTGTAATGATTTATAGTATTGACCTTTTTCAACGTATTGTGTGCGAATTCGTTCCATGTCTTTACGGTCTTCTTCTGTTAATTCACGAATGACTTTCGCTGGGCGACCGAACGCTAACGTATTTGGTGGAATTTTCTTCCCTTGTGAAACGAGACTCCCAGCACCGATAAAGGCTCCTTCACCAATTTCAGCACCATCTAATATAATAGATCCCATTCCAATTAAAGCATCTTTTTTAATGTGACAGCTATGTAAAATGACTTGATGTCCAACTGTAACGTCATCTTCTAAAATAAGAGGATACTGAGGGCTTTGGTGGAGTGTACATTGATCTTGTACATTTACCCGGTCTCCAATTATAGTCGGTGATACGTCACCTCGGATGACTGTATTAAACCAAATACTTGCTTCTTCACCAATGGAAACATCGCCTGTAATCGTAACATAGTCAGCGATAAAAGCACTACTCGAAATTTTGGGGTTTTTTTCTTTATAAGGATATATCATGTAAAGCCTTCCTTTCCTAGAGACTAGTTTTAGTGTATCAAATTATGAAAAAGAGTGAAATGGAGGAGGTCTGTATGTGGAATTATGAAGCGGAGGAAGCGAAAGCTGTAGTCGTTATTGTACACGGCGCAATGGAATATCACGGACGCTACGAAGCGGTCGCGGAAATGTGGAATCATATCGGCTACCACGTCGTGATGGGAGACCTTCCGTCACATGGAACGACTTCGAGAAATAGAGGACATATTGATTCATTTGATGAATACATAGAAGAAGTTAAATTATGGGTGAAAGAAGCTAGAAAATACCGGGTACCTATTTTTCTATTCGGTCATAGTATGGGCGGTCTTATCGTGATTCGTATGATGCAAGAAACGAAGAGAGAAGATATAGATGGTATCATTTTAAGTTCGCCATGTTTAGGCGTATTAGCTGCACCTGCTGCTCCGCTTCGAGCGGCTTCAAAAATATTAAATGTTGTTGCACCAAAATTGCAATTTGCAACGAATCTTACAGTGGAAATGTCGACACGTAATCATGAAGTGAGAGATGCGATGGAGAATGATTCATTGTTCTTGCGCAAAGTATCAGTACGTTGGTATAGTGAATTAATTAAGTCTATTGAAATGGCTCATAAGAAAATAAACGATTTTCCAGATGTTCCGCTCTTGCTAATGCAAGCATGTGAGGATAAACTTGTAGATAAAACACGTGTCCGCATGTGGTTTGATAATGTTAAAATAAGTGATAAGGCATATAAAGAATGGCCTAATTGTTATCATGAATTATTAAATGAGTATGAGCGTGATGAAATTTTGAATTATATTCAGTCATTTACTGAAATACGTATCAATAACATAATAGAAACAAATAAGTAAATTATTTGTACAATGAATAGAGGAGATGAAGGAAGAAGTGAACGTACCGAGTAATCCCATAACGCTCATGGCGAAAGTATACCGTGATGTGTTTCCGGTTGTACACCATGAGCTAGCGATGTGGAAAGAGCGTGCCTACCATATTCCGAATGATGAGCTTCATAGTCAGGCAATCGCAAGTATTGAGCATAAAACGTTTCATTGCGAGGGCGGTGGCATTTTAGCGCTATTAGCAAATGAACACCGAGAGGAATGTATTCGTTTTATCGTAGCGTATCAAACGATTAGCGACTATTTAGATAATTTATGTGATCGCAGTACATCGCTTGATCCGAACGATTTTGCCGCGCTGCATGAATCGATGTTAATGGCATTATCACCTGAAGTAGAAGGTGGCGGTAATTATTATCGTTATCGTGATGATCAAGATGATGGTGGTTATTTAGATGAACTTGTTGAAACGTGCCAAGATGTTTTAAAGAAAACGAAGCACTATGACAAAATTGCTCCTGTTCTTCATGAACTAGCTTGTTATTATTGTGATTTACAAATTCATAAACACGTGAAGTTAGAAGAAAGAGAACCACGTTTAAAAACATGGTTTGAAGCACATAAAGAAAACTTACCCGAGATGAGCTGGTTTGAATTTTCAGCATGTGCCGGTTCTACGCTTGGAATCTTCTGTCTTGTAGCATATGCATTTCATGATGAATTACATGATGAAGATATTGCGAAAATTAGACA
Source organism: Bacillus cereus group sp. N11 (assembly GCF_016483605.1). Classification (NCBI taxonomy): domain Bacteria; kingdom Bacillati; phylum Bacillota; class Bacilli; order Caryophanales; family Bacillaceae; genus Bacillus; species Bacillus cereus group sp. N11. The sequence continues at coordinate 204,419 of NZ_JAEHBN010000005.1, read as the reverse complement.
AGGATACTTCCCTTACGTACAAGGACTTCATATTTTGCTTGATTATTTCATTGATCAAGAAGAAGACCGTATAGGCGGAGATTTGAATTTCTGTAGTTATTACGAAAATGAGCAAGCGATATTAGATCGCATGAAACATTTTGTAGAAGAAGCAGAGAACAGCATTGGTGATTTGCCTCATGCGAAGTTTCATCGTCTTATTAGCCGAGGGTTACTTGGTATTTATTTATCAGACCAAAAAGTATCAGCACAAAAGAATATGCACAAAATGGCACGGCGCATTGTAAAATACGGAGGGCTTACTTCACGATTCTTCTATTGGAACGGGAAGTTGTACCGAAAGAAAATGGCGCAGTGATGAAGAAAACCACTCTTGTAGAGTGGTTTTCTTGTTATAATATGGGAAAGAGGTGGTGGAAATGAAGAGAGTGTTTCAAAGGGTATATGACCATATGGAAGTAACATTACTCGTGCTACTTTCCATTTCATTTGTAACTGGAACGTATATGATGATGAATAAAGCCGGCGGTCCTACAACGATGGATTATGTGGCTCAAGTTATCATTGCATTGATTATTATAGTAGACATTGTCTTTTTAATAAGTGGTAGAAAAAAAGAAAATAGTAAATGAAAAGCATTTGTACACGGGGGTACAAATGCTTTTTATTATGATCGTATTTTTGAAAATACATATATAAGAAGTTCAATCGCAAAAATAACTAAAACAGATAGTCCGAATAAAGGCATGACAGCGCCTAGTATAACCATCATGATAAAGAAAACGAGTACGCTTTTCTTATCTCTTTGCTTTGGCGGTGCTGCTAATTTTCCTTTCGGTTTTCTTGCTAACCACATTTTTATTCCGTAATAAATGAGAAGTAATAAAGAAAATGTCGTTAGTAAGCATAATATTTTATTTGGCCATCCGAATAAATGTCCTTCGTGAAGCGGGATACCGTAAGTGAACCATTGTGCAAATAAGCCATAATCACGATAGTCCGTTTTTGAAATGAGTTCTCCGCTATATTGATCAAAGTAAGCTGTTATCTCTTCATTTGGTGCAACATGCATACCCGTAATACCAGAACCGCTCGATTTTGAAACAGTGAATACACCTTTCGGATCAGCTGGTAGTGAGATAACATATGGCTTTTTTATTTCAATTCCTTTTTGTAATTCATCGACAGAAATTGCTTTCGGTTCATTTGAATTCGATTCAGGCGGAGCTTCTTTTCTTGTTGCCCACGGCAATTCTTTTACCTTCGATTCAGGCGGTGCCATATATAATTTGGGATATCCGATCGATTCATTCGACGCTGCGATTTTATAAATTTGGTTGCCCATAAATCCTGACCACGGCAATCCAGATGCGACTAGCAGAACGAGAGGAATTGTAAATATAATACCGATAATAGAATGACGCCGTTTTGCTTTTTCTCGCTTATTGGATGATGGTGTGTTTTTGAATTGGCGTATACTCATATATAAACCAGTCATAATTAAAAAGATTGTCCAGCATGCCGCGAGTTCTACAATATAGTTGACGACAGTACCACCAACTAAAAGAGAACTATGTAATTCCCGCATGATATTGGCAAACGTTTCACTAGCGTTTTGATCCCCAACAATTTGATTATTGCTATCTAAATACACATATTTTTGTTGCCCAGTATATTCATTTGCAATAGTAAGCCTCGTATTATAATCCCCATTAAACTCACTAATTTTCGCCACGCTATAATGTGGATATTTTTTCTCTGTTAAGGAAATAGAATCAGACATCGAAATAGATTCTGTTTGGGCGCTCTTCCCAAAATATAAATCTTTATAGATGAAATCTTCAACTTCCTCTCGAAATAAATACCCAATTCCGCTCAGTGACAACGTAATAAGAAGTGGCGTAATAAAAAGCCCAGCATAAAAATGCCAACGCCAAAAAATGTAATGAAGCGAACGATTTACTTTCATACTTTCAGTTCCCCTAACCTTCCCTATATGAATAACTACTTATTTAATATAGCGAGATTAAGTGTGGATACTTTGAAAGAATTGTGAAGAAAGTTAAAAGTTTTGGGGATTTTTAGCAAACAAAAAACACATTTTAAAAGGGCTGTTTTCTATGTTTATGAAGATCTCTTAGTATTTGATAGATACATCCTAACAACCGCCTCAGCAAGACATTGAGCAGAATCCACAAAATCCTCACTCGCCACAACATTCAAATCAGTACATGCGATAATAGCAGTATCTATTTCATCTTTTAATTGTAAAACGAGCGCGCTCCATAATTTGCGGGCTTCTTCAACTTCTCCGCTTTTGATACAAGTAATAATTTGATTAATCATCTCCTGCCATTTTTCATTATGGAGGTATTCTATATTACGTTTTGCAATCCCATCTTGGTAAATTCCAGCTTGAACAGTCGCTTCTGTTGCGAGAAGAGCGACTCTTTTTACAGTTTCAGGAATTGCTCGTAACGTCTCATCGACTATATTCAAAATTGGAATAGAAAGAGAATGCTGTAATTCTTCAAAATAAAGATGCGCTGTATTGCAAGGCATAGCAATAAAGTCTACACCAGCACTTTCGAGTTTTTGTGCTCCTTCAATAATCGCTTTTTTCATCGCTTCGTGATCGATAGGACGATCCATGTAAAACGGTGTTGGGCAAGAATAAATCATCATATGAGGAAAGTCTATATCATGTTTTGCTCCGTATATTGTTTGGTACTCTGCTACAACTGTATCGACGAATGGCCCAGTTGATTTTGGCCCCATTCCTGCTAGTATTCCAATCATTTTTTCGTCTCCTTTAACATTGTATATATCCATTATATAGGAGAATAACAAAAAGACGTGCAGTGAGTGCACGTCTTTTTTTGTTATGTTTTGTCGAACAATCGATATATCCAAGAAATCGTTGATATATTGTAAGTTATGATAGATATATCGAAAAAATCGTTGATATATCCCGAGTTATGATAGATATAATTGAAAAATCGTTGATATAATTACCCCGTAAATGCCCGACTGGTGAGGGCTGATAATCGGCGGGGGATGCCCCCACTGATTAAAGTTTCACTTTATCGCTTCTCAATCGCTACAATAAATGGTGGGTTGTTTTGTTGGTTAATGAAGCCGTATCGCAAAACGTGAGCATGTTTTTGGTCGAGTTCTTCTGCAAATTTAAGTACAGCGTCGCGTTCTACTTGTCCTTCTGGATGTCCGTGGTAAATGACAAGGACGATGATACCTTCAGGTGCCATTACTTCTAATAACTGTTCGATCGCCGAAATCGTTGAGTTCGGCTTTGTAACGATATGTTTGTCTCCGCCTGGAAGGTAACCTAAGTTGAAGATTGCGCCTGTCACTTTTCCTTTTGCATCTTCTGGTAATACGGATACAAGTGTATCGTGACTATCGTGAACTAAAACTGTACGTTCAAAAAGTTCTTTTTCTTTTAGACGGATGGTAGAACTTTCGATAGCTTCTTTTTGAATATCAAATCCAAATACTTTTCCGTTATCTCCAACGATTTCAGCTAGGAAGCAAGTGTCATGCCCATTGCCGAGCGTTGCATCTACAGCGTAATCGCCTTCTTTTACTGCCGTTTGCAAGAGAGTGCGAGCAAACGGTAATACACGTTCTAATTTCATTTTTGTTTCTCCTCATTTGCATATTTTCCTTGCCAGCTTCCGCGGCGTACAAATTCTGCATCGATGGAATTTAATACTTCCCATTTATTTAAGCTCCACATTGGGCCAATCATTAAATCAGGTGGACCGTCACCTGTGATACGGTGCACAATTACGTCTTCTGGAATCATTTCAAGTTGGTCAACAACGAGACTTACGTAATCCTCAAGAGAAAGGAATTCTAGTTGTCCTTTTTCATATTGCTTCACCATTGGCGTTCCTTTTAATAAGTGAAGTAAGTGGATTTTAATTCCTTGTACATCAAGCTTCGCTACTTCACGAGCTGTTTCCATCATCATATCGTAATCTTCAAGAGGAAGACCGTTAATAATATGAGAGCAAACTCTAATGCCGTGCTTACGTAATTTATTCACACCTTCAACGTAGGAAGGATAATCGTGAGCACGGTTAATCAGATTGGCAGTTCGTTCATGAACAGTTTGTAATCCGAGTTCAACCCAAAGGTACGTGCGTTTATTTAAGTCCGCTAAATATGCAACGACATCGTCCGGTAAGCAATCTGGACGAGTCGCGATAGAAAGACCGACAACGTCTTTTTCTGCTAGAAGCGGTTCGAATTTTTCTTTTAACACTTCAAGTGGTGCATGTGTATTTGTATAAGCCTGAAAATAAGCGATACATTTTCCATCTTTCCACTTTGAACGCATTTTTTCTTTCATTTCATGATATTGCGTTATAACATCATCGCGGCGATCACCAGCGAAGTCGCCAGATCCGGCAGCGCTGCAAAATGTACAACCACCGTAAGCAACTGTACCGTCACGGTTCGGACAATCGAAGCCAGCATCTAATGAAACTTTAAAGATTTTTTCACCAAATTCATTTCGTAAATGGTAATTCCATGTATGATAACGTTTATTGTCGTTTGTATATGGAAAAGGGTTTTGAACCTTCATTATTTTCCCTCCTAAGCCGAGTCAAAATGAAACAAAATCCATTATAACATACTCATAAGGTTCAGATGGAAGGGACACACTAAAGGGGAATTGAAGCAAGGAGGGACAATTATGGCAGAGCGTCAATCACTTGAATCGTATATTACACAGGCGGAACAAGCGGTGGAATATGCGAAAGAGCAATTAGATCTTGGTATGAGACAAGAGCATTACAATACGATGGAGTATTCAGATGCACAGTTACAATTAGAACAAGCATATAACGATTTACAAACGATGCAACAACATGCGAATGATGAGCAACGTGAGCAGTTAAATAGAGCACGTATGGCAATTCGCCAATTGCAACATCAAATGATTATTACACCGCACTAATAAGGAGTGAATGTAATGGCGAAACGTTCAGATCAAAATAACCCAGAACAAAAAACACAAAATGGACATAACGCTGAGTTTTCGAATGAGCTTGATCCAGTTGTGCAAGTGAAACAGCGCAACAGTAAAAAAGGACAACCTCAAAGATCGAAGCAATCAGAGTAGACCAGGTCGCAATATGACCTGGTTTTATTTTATTATATTACAATAATGTAAGATTCCTGTAAGGTTAACCGATAGTTACGATTGTCCTTTTCCAGTAGAGTAAGGAAGGATTAAATTTTATACAAGGAGTTGCTTTATGGGGAACAATATTACAAACAAACGAATTGATGAGTTAGATTACATTCGTGGTTTCGCACTACTGGGGATTATTTTAGTAAATATTCTTGCACTACTTAATATTAAAATTCCAGACCCTAATACAGTGGATGCAAGTTATCAAAGGTTTCTATACTTATTTGTAGAAGGTCGTTTCTTCTCGATTTTCTCATTCTTATTTGGAGTGGGATTCTATATCTTCATTACGAGAGCAATTGCAAAAGGGAAAAATGGATACATTTTATTTCTACGCCGCGTAGTTGCATTATTTATTTTCGGTTTGATTCATTACATGTTTCAGCCTGGAGAAGCGCTAACGTTATATGCAATTTGCGGGTTAATCGTTTTACCATTTTATAAAGCGAAAAAACAAGTGAACTTAGTTATTGGCCTTATTTTAACAATTGCTTTTAGTGTAATGGGGATTAAAGAACTATTACCACTCGGCTTAATTTTATTAGGTCTTGCTGCAGGCCAATATCGTGTATTTGAAAATCTCACGCAAAACATAAAGAAAGTCGCTATTTTTATAGGTATTATGTTTGTTTTAAGTGTCGTAGCTGTATGGTATCAATACGGGCACGTACCTGCTGAGCCATTTGTAAATATGATACTTATGAATGAGGACGGAACAATGGATGCTGCAGGCCAATTTTTAAAAATTGGTGTTACAGTTGGACCAGTCATTTCAGCTTTCTATGTGGGCGCATTAATTTTATTACTTCAATTAAAAACAGTTCAAACATTGTTAGCACCACTCAAATACTATGGTCGTATGGCGTTAACAAATTATATCGGACAAACTGCAATGATTTTAATTGCAGGAAGTGCATTTAACTTTGCGGGAAACTTAACGTACATGCAGACGTTATATGTATGTATTGCAATTTACGCAATTCAAATTGTGTTTAGTGTGATTTGGATGAAAATCTTTAAGATGGGTCCACTAGAATGGATTTGGCGTGTTATTACGTACTGGACGGTAACACCTTTAAAGAAATAAAAAGAGAAGTAGGCTGTTCCTTTTGTGGAACAGCCTACTTTTATTTTCAGCTTTTGTCGGTAAGTCAATATAATTTCATTTGCGGATGTACCATTTCAAAAAGTGAACGAATTTGTATTTAAAGGAAAAAAGCCAACCTTACATGCTCAGCCTTTTTATATTACAAAAGTGTAAGGTAAATGTAATGTTAACAAATAGCAGTTCCCCTCCAAAAAGCGCAAAATAGGTAATGGAAAAACAAGCATAGGAGGATATATATGACGAAACCAGTTGTAGACGTGAAAAACGTTCAAAAAGTGTACGGTAAAAAAGGTGAGAACCAATCACACGCGTTAAAAGGTGTATCATTCTCAATTCAAGAGGGTGAGTTTGTAGGAATTATGGGACCATCTGGTTCTGGTAAAACGACATTATTAAATGTAATTTCAACGTTAGATAAAGCAACAGGCGGCGTTGTTGAAATTGCGGGTACGGATATTACAAAAATGAAGCAAGGTGAGCTTTCAGATTTCCGTTCACAAAAGTTAGGATTCATCTTCCAAGACTTTAATTTATTAGAAAACTTATCTATTTACGAAAACATTGCATTGCCACTTTCACTTCAAGGTGTTTCATCACGTAACATTGGACCGAAAGTAGAAAAAGTAGCAGATATGTTAGGTATTTCAGCTATTCTTCAAAAGTACCCATCTGAAGTATCTGGTGGACAGAAACAGCGTTCAGCAGCAGCGCGCGCTTTAGTACATGAGCCTGCAATTATTTTAGGGGACGAGCCAACAGGAGCTCTTGATTCTAAAAATGCAGCGAGTTTACTTGATGCGATGACAAACTTAAATGAAGATCAAGGCGTATCTATTATGATGGTTACACATGATCCGTATAGTGCAAGTTACTGTCAGCGTATTTTATTCATTCAAGATGGTGAGCTATATAAAGAAATTCACCGTGGTGGTACACGTGAAGAGTTTTATAAAGAAATTTTAGATGTGCTTGCAGACTTAGGCACACAAAAAGCGTAAGAAAGGAGGCTTTGGCATGTTATTCAAACTTTCCATGTCAGGGCTAAAAAGTAAGCTGAAAGATTATATCGTCTTACTTGTTGGTCTTGTCATGTCGATTTCAATTTTTTATATGTTCCAAACGTTAGCGCTGAATGAAGCGTTTATCGAATCTAACTCAGTTATTAAATCAATTGGATTCGTATTCCAAGCAGGTTCATTTTTATTAGCAATTATAACCTTCTTCTATATTTTATATGCGAACTCTTTCTTACTATCACTTCGTCAAAAAGAGTTTGGTATGTATATGATGTTAGGAGCAAAAAAGCATAAAGTTACATTACTTATGTTTATTGAGACAATTGTATTAGGTGCCGCGTCTCTTGCGATTGGACTTGCAGTTGGTGTAGGACTTGCTGAAGGTATTGGTCAGTTGTTAATGAAACAACTCGAATTTGCGGGTGAAGGTTATAAAGCATTTTATTTACCATCCATGACTGTTACTTGCATCTTCTTCTTTGCACTATTTGTATTATCAGCAATTATGAACAGTATTAAATTATCACGTATTTCTGTATTGCAACTTGTACATGCAGACGCACAAACAGAACGTGTTGCAGTAAAAGGAAAAATGACAGGTTTAGTTGCATTCCTTGCGGTTATTTTATTAGGTATTGGCTATGCATCAATGATTTATATGGAAAAGCTAAGAGAAATGGGAATCCTTATTGCATTAATTACAACAACAGCTGGTACTTACATGCTATTTGGATCGCTTCTTCCTGTTATTATTAAAAAGTTAAAAAGTAATAAAAAACGAAGCGAAAAAGGGCTTAACGCTTTTACTTTTGCACAATTAAACTTCCGTATTAATAGTTTAACGAAAGTGCTTGCGACAGTAGCAATGTTAGTTGCTCTTGGAGCCGGTGCAATTTCAGGTGGTATGGCGTTTAAAAATAATGTTATAAAAATGGTAGATGGTTTAGTAATATATGATTCAGTAGTTCATAACCCAACAGCTGAAGAAAAGAAAATTTTAGACGGTATTACATTTAAAGAGAAAAACGAATATCGTTACAAAGTAGATGGTAAATACGTTTATTATGTAAAAGAAGATTTAGAAAAAAATCGTCCTTTAATAAAAGATATGTCAAATATGAAGTCGATGAAAGATTTAGTGAATACGAAGAAAGTTTCAGAGGAACTACCGGTAGGTGCAGTTTCTAGAGAAATGAATGAAAAAGATGCGAACGCTAAAGAACTTCCAGAAGAATGGGACGAGGCTTTCAGAACAATTCACCCATTTTACGTATATGAGAATCATGTAATTAAAATTGTAGATCAAAAAATGTACGATACTGTAAATGGTAAAGAAGGAATCGTATTTACAGGGAAAACAGATGATTTTGTAGCATACACAAAAGAATGGAAAAAACTTGACGAGTTGCAGCTAGATAAATATAAAAATGTAGCAGCTGAAAGATTAAATAGTAAATATCAAGCTTACGACATGTTCTATGGCGTTGCGAGTGGAACAGTATTTATGGGCTTCTTCCTTGGAATTGCTTTCTTAGCGATGATGGCAAGTTGTTTAATGTTTAAAATTCTTTCTGGTGCATCAAAAGATATTACGCGTTATCAAATGCTTCGTAAAATCGGTGTGCGCCGTGAATTATTAACGAAATCGATTTATAAAGAGTTGTTCTTAGTATTCTTATTCCCGGCAATTGTCGGTATTGCCCATGTATTAGTTGGTATGAATATTTTTGGTTTCATTTTAGTTGATCCGTATTTCCGTATTTGGGTACCGATTGTAATTTTCGTAGTCATTTATGCGATCTACTACTTCATTACAGTTCAATTGTATAAAGGAATTGTTCTTCCGAAAGAGGACTAATAACAAAAATACCGAGCATAGGGTGCTCGGTATTTTTCTTTATTTTCAGAAAGAAATATCAAAAAACATTTATATGTTACTTAATTGTGTTATAGAATATAATTAAGTAACATAAAATGAATGTATAAAGTAGCAGGAAATGAAAGGAGGAATCCAACTTGCAGAAAGAAGATGGATCTTTATTTGAAGTTATAAGTATAGCGCTAAGGTCCAAAGAAGTTTTACTATTTTCATCTTTATCCCTCGTTATTTTTCTAACCGCAACGTATTTTTACAATAGTAAGTTTCCAAATCATAAATATCCAGAATTTTTAGGTGCATTAAAGTATATCGCTTCAATTGTATAGCGTAAAAAATTTAAAAGGAAATGGATAATACATGGAATTCCCATAGCATGATAAGGTAAAATGGACAACATGATGAGAAAATTACCGTTCATAAGATGAGGAGAATACATGTATGGAAGTTGTAGAGGCACTAAAAGATATAAGCCAAATTGAGGCTATGAAAAAATATTTGAAAGAGCATTCCCAGCGAGATTATCTTTTATTCGTTATTGGAATTAACACGGGATTAAAAATTACTGAGCTACTTAGTATGAAGTTTGAAGATGTATTAAATGAAGATGGAACTGCTAAAGAGTTTTATTCTCTTCCTGTGAAAGATGAAAAATTTAAACAAGATATTTATTTAAATACAAAAGTAAAAGAAGCGCTTTTAGCGTACGTACAATCTTTTGATGCTCAAAGAGAAAACTACGTATTTCAATCTAATAAAACGACAAATTCAATTACGCGTCAACAAGCTTATCGGGTGATTCATAATGCTGCGGAAGCAGTTGGAATTGTTGGGAAGATTGGAACGAATTCAATGAGAAAAACATTTGGGTTTCACGCGTACAAAAGAGGAATAGCGATTGCGCTACTGCAAAAACATTTCCATCACGCAACGCCATCAGAAACGCTCAAATATTTAGGTATTTCAAAAGATGAAAAGTTTAAAACGGAGATCGATGTAGATTTGTAAAAGCCGTAACTAAAAATTTTAGGGGGCGGAAAATATGAATATTAGAGAAAGTGAACTTCCGGGTATTGGTTGTAAGTTTGAAGTAATTACGAAAGGTAATGAAAAAATGGTTATCGTTATTCATGATGATGGAAGAAGAGAAATGTATCATTTTGATGTGGATCATGATGAGAGTATTTCAAGCATTTCTCTTCGCGATTCTGAAGCGAGACAAATTGCGGCTATATTAGGCGGAATGGTCTATAGGCCACAAGCGTTAGACACGATTGAGATGGCTTTTGAAGGATTATCAATTGAGTGGTTTAAAATAGAAAATAACGCACCAGTCGTACAAAAGACAATTGGTAGTTTACATGTTCGAAAAACATATAACGTAACAATCATTGCTATTTTGAAAAAGAATATGAAGAAATTTTTCAATCCAGGTCCAGATTCTATCATTGAGGCTGGTGATATGCTCGTATTATCGGGTGAAAGACATGAAGTGAAGAGAATTATTAATGAGTTGCTTTCAGCGGGAGGTGACTCATAATCGATGGATACTTTAGTCTTTGAAGTTGGAACTGCGTTAGTATTAGTAGCTTTTGCAGCTATCCTCGCTGCAAAGTTAAAGTTTTCGATTATTCCGTTTCTCATTATACTTGGTATGCTAGTGGGGCCTCATGCCCCAGATTTAGGGCTTATCGATTTAAGGTTTATTGAAAGCGGAGAAGTAATTTCCTTCCTCGGCCGTGTTGGCGTCATATTCCTCTTATTCTATTTAGGCTTAGAATTCTCAATAAAAAAATTAATTAAATCCGGAAAGTCGATTGCTTTTGGGGGAACTGTTCATATATCGCTTAATTTTATATTAGGTTTGCTTTACGGATATATAATGGGTTTCCCCTTATTAGAAACATTAATTATTGCCGGAATCATAACAATTTCCTCGAGTGCAATTGTCGCAAAAGTAATTGTTGATTTAAGGCGATCTGGTAATAAAGAGACGGAGCTAATTTTAGGAATCATTATGTTTGATGATATCTTTTTAGCTGTATATTTGTCAGTTGTTTCAGGGTTAGTACTCGGAGGGGCAACGTCATTTGTAGGTGCTCTTACATCTGTTTTAATCGCAGTAGGCTATATGTTATTATTCTTTATAATCGCTCGAAAAGCTACGCCGTTCCTAAATAAAGTATTAGATATTTCGTCTAATGAAATTTTTATTATCGTAATATTCGCTATTTTATTCTTTGTGGCTGGTTTTTCAGAAACGATTCATGTTGCTGAGGCGATTGGAGCGTTATTATTAGGGCTTGTCTTTTCTGAAACGGAGCATAGTGATCGAATCGAGCATCTTGTCGTTCCGTTTCGTGATTTCTTTGGAGCTATATTCTTTTTCAGTTTCGGTTTAAGTATAGATCCATTTTCTCTTGGAGGAGCCGTGTGGTTGGCCTTAGGAGCAGTTTTCATTACTCTCATCGGTAATTTTATCGCTGGAATGGCTGCGGGACGTAAAGCAGGGTTATCACATAAGGCATCTACGAATATCGGATTAACGCTTGTATCACGCGGAGAATTCTCCATTATTGTCGCGAATATTGGAATTGCGGGCGGCTTAATGGCGACGATTAAACCATTTTCAGCTTTATACGTGTTAATATTGGCATCGTTAGGACCTTTATTAACGAAAGAGTCTGGGAGGATATACTCTCTGTTGGATAAAATATTTAAATGGAGCGCTAAAGAACGTGCGAAGCGAGAAAAAGAAATTGGGTAGTACAAACAAGGGTAGACTGCATGAAAATTTCATGCAGTCTACCCTTTTATATATTGTTACTGTTGTTATTTTTTGTCGGTAAGTCGATATATTCTAATAATCGCTGATATAATCCAAGAAGCAATCAATATAATTTCATTTACCGATAAACCATTATCTGAATTTCATCAACTATTAATCAGTTGCCTTCCTATTTAAAAACGACTACAATTTTACTGTTATATATGAACGAAAAAAATAGAATAGGAGGGGAGAATATGCCAAGGAAAGTATGGCTATTAGTAGCTGGGATGATTATTAATGTCACGGGTGCTTCTTTTTTATGGCCTTTTAATACAATTTATTTGCATGATCATCTAGGGAAATCTTTATCAGTGGCTGGAATGGTATTAATGATCAACTCGCTTACTGGTGTAATCGGAAACTTGCTCGGCGGTGTTTTATTTGATAAATGGGGCGGTTATAAATCAATTTTAGTAGGAATTGTCATTACACTCGTATCGATTTTAGGTCTTGTGTTCTTCCACGGTTGGCCGTTATATGTTGTATGGCTAGCATTAATTGGCTTTGGTTCTGGAATGGTCTTTCCATCGATGTATGCGATGGTTGGTACAGTTTGGCCAGAGGGCGGAAGACGAGCATTTAATGCGATGTATGTTGGACAAAACGTTGGTATTGCGATTGGAACAGCGTGCGGTGGTTTAGTTGCGTCGTATCGTTTTGATTATATTTTCTTAGCGAACTTTATTTTATACTTTGTTTTCTTCTTAATTGCTTTTATTGGATTCCGTGGTATGGAAGACAAAAAAGGGTCAGAGGTACAAAAAGAAGTCGAAACGAAAAAAGGGTGGTCACTTACACCGGGATTCAAAGCACTTCTTATTGTGTGTGTAGCATATGCCTTATGCTGGGTTACATACGTACAGTGGCAAGGGGCGATTGCAACACATATGCAAGAATTAAATATTAGCCTTCGTCACTATAGTTTATTATGGACGATAAACGGAGCGATGATTGTTTGTGCGCAGCCGCTCGTTAGTATGCTAATTCGCTGGATGAAGCGTTCTTTAAAACAACAAATTATGATTGGGATTTTCATTTTTGCGGCTTCATTCATTGTGTTAAGTCAAGCGCAGCAATTTACGATGTTCCTCGTTGCGATGGTAACATTAACGATTGGTGAGTTATTCGTATGGCCAGCGGTTCCGACCATTGCAAATATACTTGCACCGAAAGATAAATTAGGATTTTATCAAGGGGTCGTAAATAGTGCGGCGACTGTAGGGAAAATGTTCGGACCAGTCGTTGGCGGAGCAATTGTTGATTTATACAATATGGAAGTATTGTTTATCGCGATCATGGTAATGCTTGTAGTAGCGCTTATAGCAACGAGCATTTATGACAAACGAGTAAAAGTAGAAGAAACAGTTGAAGAAAAAATTGCAGTTTAGTTTGACGGAACATGTAACATGTTTTAGAATATATTTAAATTAACTCATATTTGTAATAACAGTGAAAAGGAGTAGTAGTAATAGAAGCTGGTTTAGAGAGTTGACGGTCGGTGCAAGTCAATCCACGTTTCGTTATGAACTCGCCTTTGAGTTGCAGTTGTGAAACTAATAGTAGCAATTGCCGTTAATCCACGTTACGGATCTAAGCGAATGTATATTTTACATTAATTTAGGGTGGTACCGCGGGAATCTATAACCTCTCGTCCCTTTCTAGGGATGAGAGGTTTTTTGTATTTTGGGCGGTGAAAATAAATAGAATTTCAAGGAGGGTATCTCATGAGCTTTAATCATCAAGAAATTGAGAAGAAGTGGCAAGGATATTGGGAAGAGAATAAAACATTCCGTACGCCAGATGAGACAGAAAAACCAAAATTTTATGCACTAGATATGTTTCCATATCCATCAGGTGCAGGCTTACACGTAGGACATCCAGAAGGTTATACAGCGACAGATATTTTATCTCGTATGAAGCGTATGCAAGGATATAACGTTCTTCATCCAATGGGGTGGGATGCATTCGGTCTTCCAGCAGAGCAATATGCACTTGATACTGGAAACAGCCCGGCAGAATTTACAGAGCTTAATATTAATACGTTCCGTAATCAAATTAAAGCATTAGGCTTCTCTTATGATTGGGATCGTGAAGTAAATACAACGGATCCAAACTACTACAAGTGGACACAATGGATCTTCTTAAAACTATTTGAAAAAGGCTTAGCTTACGTTGATGAAGTACCTGTAAACTGGTGTCCAGCGCTTGGTACAGTACTTGCAAACGAAGAAATCATTGACGGTAAGAGTGAGCGCGGTGGACATCCAGTTGAACGTCGTCCGATGAGACAGTGGATGTTAAAAATTACAGCTTACGGAGATCGTCTATTAGAAGATTTAGATGAGCTTGATTGGCCGGAAAGCTTAAAAGATATGCAGCGTAACTGGATCGGTCGTTCTGAAGGTGCAGAAGTTCACTTCAACATTGATGGTACAGATGAGAAGTTCACAGTTTTCACAACGCGCCCTGATACATTATTTGGTGCAACATACTGTGTACTTGCTCCAGAGCATGCACTTGTTGCTGAAATTACAACAGCAGAACAAAAAGAAGCTGTAGAAGCTTACATTAATTCTGTAAAAATGAAGAGTGACCTAGAGCGTACAGAACTTGCGAAAGAAAAAACTGGTGTATTCACTGGTGCTTACGCAGTTAACCCAGTAAACGGTGAGAAATTACCAATCTGGATCGCTGATTACGTTCTTGCAACTTACGGAACAGGTGCTGTAATGGCAGTTCCAGCTCACGATGAGCGTGACTATGAATTCGCATCAGTATTCAATCTTCCAATGAAGGAAGTTGTAAAAGGCGGAGACATTACGAAAGAAGTGTACACAGGTGATGGTGCACACGTAAACTCAGCATTCCTTGATGGACTAAATAAAGAAGAAGCAATCGCAAAAATGATTGAATGGCTTGAAGTAACAAGTGCAGGAAATCAAAAAGTAACGTATCGTCTACGTGACTGGTTATTTAGCCGCCAACGTTACTGGGGTGAACCAATTCCAGTAATCCATTGGGAAGATGGCACAATGACAGCTGTGAAAGAAGAAGAATTACCGTTAGTTCTTCCAAAAACAGAAAACATCCGTCCTTCAGGTACAGGGGAATCACCACTAGCTAACATCGAAGAGTGGGTAAATGTTGTTGATCCTGAAACTGGTAAAAAAGGTCGTCGTGAAACGAACACAATGCCACAATGGGCTGGTAGCTGTTGGTACTACCTACGCTACATGGATCCAAACAATAACGAAGCACTTGTAGATCCTGAAAAAGTAAAACAATGGCTTCCAGTTGATATTTATATCGGCGGTGCAGAGCATGCTGTACTTCACTTACTATATGCTCGTTTCTGGCATAAAGTATTATATGATATCGGTGTAGTTCCAACGAAAGAGCCGTTCCAACAATTATTCAACCAAGGTATGATTCTAGGTGAAAACAACGAGAAAATGAGTAAATCAAAAGGTAACGTTGTAAATCCTGATGATATCGTAGCGAGCCACGGTGCAGATACACTTCGTCTATACGAAATGTTTATGGGACCATTAGATGCTTCAATTGCTTGGTCTGAAAATGGTCTTGACGGAGCTCGTCGTTTCCTAGACCGCGTATGGCGCCTGTTCGTTCAAGATAACGGTGAATTAAGTGAGAAAATTACTGATGCACCAAATAAAGAGCTTGAAAAAGCTTACCATCAAACAGTGAAGAAAGTAACAGAAGACTATGCAGAGCTTCGCTTCAACACAGCGATTTCTCAAATGATGGTATTCATCAACGATGCATACAAAGCTAATACACTTCCGAAAGAATATGTAGAAGGTTTCGTAAAAATGATTGCACCAGTTGCACCTCATATCGGGGAAGAACTTTGGAGCAAGCTTGGTTACAATGAAACAATCACATATGCAAGCTGGCCAACATTTGATGAGTCTAAACTTGTAGAAGATGAAGTTGAAATCGTTGTTCAAATTATGGGCAAAGTTCGCGCAAAATTAACAATGAGTAAAGACGCATCAAAAGAAGAAATGGAACAACTTGCACTTGAAGCAATTAAAGAACAAATCGAAGGAAAAACAGTTCGTAAAGTAATTGTCGTTCCTGGAAAACTTGTTAACGTTGTTGCAAACTAATGAATGAAAGAAAAGCTCAGAGCCTTTATGCTCTGGGCTTTTTTATATAGAAAATAATTTCTGGATCGTCTTCATCTAGGTTTTCAATTATTCCACTACGCATAAATCCATTCGCTTTAAAAACTTTTTGCATATTTGTATTCGATTCGTTCGTTGAAGAAAATATTTTTTGAGTAGGAGAATTACTTAACATATAGGAGATTAATGAGCTTGCATGACCTTGTCTTCTTTTTGTTGGCGAAACAATAATTAATGAGAGGAACGTGTAGCCAAAGAAGTTCGTATCATACGTCAGAAAACCTAAAATAGAATTGTCTTCTTTTACAATGATGCATTGCTCCTTATCAATAGCGTGTTTAATATAATTTCGTCTACTATCGTCTCCAATTACATCAATATCTATATGTAAGATTGAATCTAAATTGTCGTTTGAAGCTTTTGTAACGTTTCTCAATAGAAATGCCTCCTTTTAAAGTGGAGAAAGAATAATTAGTCAATTGATTCTATCATGAATGAGGAAAAAGGTGAGGAATTATTATGCAGACAAACACCTATTTTTAACTAGGAAATATGATACAAAAGGTAGGTTAAATTGAAAACAAGGGGTGAAAGGAATGAAAGGGATGGACAATAATGCACCGCATGGCTTCTTCGGAGGTGGATCGGATAGTTATGAACAAATGATGTTAATGGGAGGAGCAGGGCAACAAGGATACGGTGGAATTCCGAGCTGGATGGGTGGAGCACATGGAGGATTTCCAACATCAGTAGCAGGCATGCAAACTGGAATTCCAACGTTAACGGGAGGATTTCCGACATCAGTAGCTGGCGCACAAACTGGAATTCCAGTAGGAGTACCAACTACATTTCCTTCTTTCGTTGGAGGGGGACAGACAGGATTCCCTGTACCAGGAGTAGGTGTTGTAGCAGGAGGAGTAGGTGGGTATCCGCAAGTCATACACGGTCATCACCACCATCAAGGTCAACATGGCCAACACGGTCATCACCACCATCAAGGTCAACACGGCCATCATGGTCATCACCACCATCAAGGTCAACACAGCCATCATGGTCATCACCAACAACAAGTACATCACCACGGTCACCACCACATTCATCCGCAAGCTGTTCTTTATCAAACTCACCAAGGCCAACACGGTCATCAAGGCCAACATGGTCACCATGGACATCACCACCAAGGCCAACATCATGGACACCAAGGTCACCACCATCACCAAGGTCATCAAGGCCAACACGGTCATCATGGGCACCAAGGCCAACATCATGGACACCAAGGTCAACAGCACCAACAGCACCAACAGCACCAACAATATCAGCAATATCAACAACAGCAACAATCTTCTCCTTGGACAGGTGGAATGGGAACAGGAGGAGCAGGGGCAGCAGCAGGAGCAGCTAGTATTAGTGGAGCAGCAGGACACGCGGGGCACGTGGGTCATTAATGAGCTGCAGAAAAAAAGACATAATAAAAAACTGCTAGGAAATCCTAGCAGTTTTTTTCAGCTTCTTGGCGCTGACGTTCGATTTCAGCTCGAAGTTGTGGTTCTGGTGCTTGCCAGCCTTCTGGTTTTAAAATTTTGCCGTCGCCTTCACGGAATCGAGGTTTCCCATCAGGGAATAGTTTTGCCATGTTTGCGTTGTTTACAATCTCGAATCCTTTATCTGGACGTACGCCCATTTCTGCAAACGTTCCGAATGCAAAGTAAATAAGGTCAATAAGTGCATCGTATTGATCTTCAACAGTAGTTGCTTCTAGAAATTCTTCTAGCTCTTCTTGCATAAAACTTGCACGGATTTTTGCGCGCTCTTCTGTTAGTTTTGTTGGAGTATTTGTTACAGGATGTCCGAAATCTTCATGCATTTTTGCAACAAGCTCGTACCCTTTATCTAAACCTTTTTCGTTTGTCATGTTGTTTCATCCTTTCTCACTTTGTGCCGAATTTCATTGTAACATAAGGTGATTATTAAATAAAAAAAGGATGTTCTAAAAATATATTGAAAAATTCTCTTCTTATTATAGGTTGTTACTATTGTCAATTTTTGTTGGTAAATCGATATTTTGTGTCGAATCGTTGATATATTTTGAGTTATGGTAGATATATTTGAAAAATCGTTGATATAAATTCATGTACTGTAGCGCTGATTCCAAAATAGAAAATGAAAAGGATGTCATCTAGTCAAAAATCTCGACTTATGAGACATCCTCGCTCGTTATTCTTCTTTTTTTATTAAAATGGATAAAATAAGGTCGATGCCGAACATACCAACGAGTAACATCGGTATAACGACAAGTAAATAACGTGTGAAGGAAACATTTTTTAAGTATGTATGAGCAAATAAAAAGACGCCGAGAAATAAAATACCGTTTAAAATAGGCTTTACTAATTTTTTAGACATAAGCTCCCCCATAAATATCTTCTCTCTCTATCTAAAATAAAAACTCCTCTATCCGTTGTATCATGCCGGAGAGAGGAGTTCAATCATTTCTCATTCAATCACACCAGAATTTGTAATATTTACGGTGTATTTTATATGAATTGGAACATCTTTGTACATTTGTCTCCACTCTTCTAATTTGAATGGGCGATAATGGTGTTTATATCTTGCTCCTAGCCCGAGGGGATCGACGCCTAAAGATTTGAACTGCTTAATTAATTTGGCAGCCTGTACATCCAATTGTTTTTGGACATTTTTTTCAATGTTTTTTGTGTTCTTGTTATTTTCTAAGTTAATTTGTTTCGATAGTTCTTGAATACGTGCATCAAGATGAACGTGAATGAAAAAAGAAGGCTTTCCGCTTTTAATCTTTATATCGTAAGTTGGAACAGAACGAATATTATTAATCATTACGTACGCAGAATCTGTTTTAAATTCATGTGAATCTAATTTATGTTTCTCTAACAGTCCTTTAAATATGAACATATCTTTTTGCGCAATTTTACCGATATATTTATCCTTTTTAAAAAGACCAATTCCGGTGATTTTTATTTTATCACCATGTTTCTTTAAAATTGGAATATAGTAGTCTTGTCCTTCTTGATAATAACGGAATGCTCCTACATGCAGATTATCTCTTGGTAAAGGACCGGTCTCCATATTATGTTCTAGCAACTTTTTTATATAAATTGCAACGTTGTATGAGGTTGTATATTTGCCTTTTAAAAGTTCAGTACCATTCCCCTCTAACAAAGCAGCATATAAAGCGTTCCCTATATTCACATCTCGAAGTAATGTATCGAATGAAGTAGACATTCCTTTTTTGGCAAGTCTTATAGTATATAGAGCGACACGCATTTGTCCGCTAGCAAACGGTTGAGAAGATTCTAAAGATGTGTCTGCTTTTACTTGTTTTACCGCATTGGCGCTACCTTCAAAAACTTGAACTTTATTTCCTTTTTTCTGAATGGGACAAACGAATGTCACTTTTACTTTATTATCTTTTGCTACATCAAAAACGCTTCCTTGAATAAGTTGTACATCATCGATAATATTTTTTTGTAAACATCCGGTTAAACTGAAGAATGTTATACAAGAAATAAGTATTAATTTACTTGTGCTTTTGATTTTTTCCATTTTCTTTTCACCCACACAATAATAAATAGGATTGGGATGTATACATAAATGAGCCAAAAACTAACTTTTGATGCATTACTAATAAAGTTATTAATATCTTGTCTGTTTGTTAAAAGTTGCGAAACAATGAGAGTGATAATGATAAAAGCGATTAAAATACCTCTTTGTTTTACACGGAATATTTCGTGAGTTGCTCTCATTGACGCCCATAAAGGGAGGATAAAACTTGTAATAATAACGAGTGCATAAGCGGAAATTGCGATATATTCGAGTCTTTCTATAAATGGTAATTGAATGACTTGGGTCATAGAAAGTTGGGCCCATATCGTTTTTAACAATTGTTTTTCACTAAAAAATGCAAAGGCTAAAAGGGTGCTAAATAGATATAGAAGATTTGAAAATAGTGCTCCAAGCTGAGCGTATTTATGAGATTGCATAGGCTTTTTCACAAATGGATACACCATGAGGTAAATCTCAAAACCGGTCATACTGTAGATTGACAGTTGAGCGGATTTTAAAATGTCTGAAAAAGAATGGGTGAATATAGGTAGTAAATTCTCCCAATGTGAATATTTCAAAACGAATAAGCTTAGAAATAAATATCCTAATGTACCACCAACAGAGATGACGCAAATACCGGTAATTACACGAAATCCAGAAGAGATAATGTAATAGCTAACTAAGCACAAAAAGAGTGTTAACATAAAGGTGGAAGCGGTAGGAAACATCCATACTTGAATAATTTCGACATACGTTCGAATAACCGAAATACTGACGATTAAAAAATAAGCTGCAAAGATGATATTAAAGACATTCCCTATCCACTTTCCAAACGTTTGCCTTTGTAAATCAATTAAATTTCCGTTTGTTTCTTTTACTAAAAAATACATCATCCATATAAGGAGGTGAATACAGAGTCCTGTGATTAGAACGCCCATCCATCCGTCGTATCCAGCGGCCTTTGCGATGATTCGAGCGAAGCCGAGAACGCCAGCACCGAACTGTGCACCGTGAATTAAGAAGAAAACGAAGATAGGAGATATTTGATATTTTTCTTGAACTTTACTCATCGAATGCACCTCATTTCTTAATCATCAAAGTCCGATCTATGTTTTGTTGAAATTCCTTTTGCTGCTTTTTTTACATGTTGTGGTCTTGCTTGCACATCTCTTGTATCAATCATTGTTAAAGGGAAACGAATCCAAGAATCTTTAACGGATTGTTGTCTTGTCGGATAAAACAAAGCGTACGGCTTACGTAAGGACGTAAGCCTGAATAGATGAGTAAATAAGAAGATAAATCCAAGAGAAATCCCGAAAAGTCCTCCTATTTCTGCAAATGCGAGAAACGGGAAGCGTAGTAATCGAACCGCATTACCCATTTTATAAATAGGTGTAATAAAGGAAGCGAGTGCTGATAAGGCAACGATAATTAATAAAATGTTACTCGTTAAACCAGCTTGTACAGATGCTTGCCCGATTACGATACCGCCTACAATACCGAGCGTTTGACCGACTTTCATCGGTAACCTCGCGCCAGCTTCTCTCAGTAAGTCGATTGCTAGTTCTAAAAAGAGTGCTTCAATTAAAGGTGGGAATGGTACTTGTGCCCTTGATAAAATCAAAGTTTCAAGTAAGTCACTTGGAATGAGTTCATAATGATAATTTAAGACTGCAACGTATAACGGTGTAGCGCAGATTGAAAATAGAACGGCGATTAATCTTAAAATCCTTGAAAATGTAGCGTACATCCAGGAGACGTTATAGTCTTCTGGTGAAATGAAAAAATCGAAATAGGATACTGGAGTAAGTAGCACGCTTGGAGAACCATCAACAAAAATAGCGATTTTTCCATCAATGAGTGCTTTTGTAACTCTATCAGTGCGTTCTGTATTGATATAGAGAGGGAAAATCGATTTTTCACCCATCAATTCTTGTATATAAGCACTATCATTAATTTGATCATATTCAAGAGCGCGTAATGATTCCTCGAGAAAATCAACATTATCTTTTTCAGCGAGGTTGTCTAAATACATCATGACAACTTTTGTTTTGGAAAACTCGCCGATAATCATTTCTTTTGTTTGTAAATCTAAAACAGGAAGACGTTTTCGAACTAAATTAATGTTTGTATCAATATCCTCTACGAAACCTTCTTGTGGCCCAATAACAGTTGATTCGTTTAAAGGAGGGGTTGGTGCACGATAATTATCAATTGCAATGTTTGCAAGCATACATTTTTGATCTTGCTGCTTCAATTGAATAATTGCATGTCCTTTTAAAACCATGTCCTCAATTTTTTGTAAGTCATTCGTAATTGTGATACCACTCATCGGAATATGTTCCTTCAGTTCTTCTAGTGAAGCATTAGGTCGTTCCAAAAGAGTAGGCATTAAATACTTTTGCAATTTCTCCCCATCAAGTGAAGGACGATAGTAAGAAATCCAATATGGCATCGTTTCATCATCAGATGTGTGATAATTAACAAAATCACTAGACTTCTTGAGCTTCTCTATTAAATCTTGTAGTGAATGAATACGGTCTTTTTCTGGCTTCGAAAAATCATAAATACTATTACTTCCAGAGCTTTGTTGTTTATTCTGAGAAGAATCATTTTGTTTCGAGTTTTGCTGTTTCTCATGAGAAGAGTCGTCTTGTTTAGAATTTTGTTGTTTCTCATAGGAAGAGTCGTCTTGTTTAGAATTTTGTTGTTTCTCATGGGAAGAGTCGTCTTGTTTAGAATTTTGTTGTTTCTCATGAGAAGAGTCGTCTTGTTTAGAATTTTGTTGTTTCTCATGAGAAGAGTCGTCTTGCTTAGAATTTTGTTGTTTCTCATGAGAGGAATCGTCTTGTTTCGAGTTTTGTTGTTTCTCATGAGAAGGATCATCTTGTTTAGAATTTTGCTGTTTCTTATGAGAGTAATCATCTTGTTTCGATTTTTTTTGCTCGCTACTATCACCTTTATTATGTTTCATACTTCTAGTCTGATCTTTGTTCACAATCTCTTGATTACTAGGCTGCTGCTTCGGGTTATCTGCTTCGTTTGTCTCTGTTGAATTTGATTTTTTTTTCTTACGTAGCCAATTCCAAATCATATGTATGCCCTCTTTGATTTTTGTAATATAGTGCTATTTTGTGGCTAATTTTGTATATTATTCATTTATTTATGAAAAGAAGAAGGAGATTGATTTGCATAGAAAAAAACCTTTAGTAAGCAGTTCATACTATAACGGGAAGAGGGAGAGTCTGTGCAAATTGTAAAAAAAGAGAAGTTTGCATTAAATGAGTTTACATTTGAAAATGGTAGGGAAATCCCTGTTCAAATGGGATATGAGACGTATGGTATTTTAAATAGAGAAAGGTCAAATGCCATTTTGGTTTGTCATTATTTTAGTGCAACAAGTCATGCAGCAGGAAAATATACTGTGCATGATGAGGAGTCTGGTTGGTGGGATGGGCTAATTGGACCTGGAAAATCGATTGATACAAATAAATATTTTGTTATATGTACTGATAATCTTTGTAATGTACAGGTGAAGAACCCGTATGTAATTACAACGGGACCGAAGTCGATTAATACAGAAACAGGGGAAGAATATGTTATGGATTTCCCTGTGTTTACCTTTCTTGATGTAGCTCGTATACAATATGAGTTAATAAAAAATATGGGAATCTCAAGGTTACATGCTGTAATAGGGCCGTCGGCGGGTGGAATGATTGCGCAGCAATGGGCTGTTCACTACTCTCATATGGTAGAGCGAATGATTGGCGTTATTACGAACCCGCAAAATCCAATTATAACGTCAGTAAATGTAGCGCAAAATGCGATTGAAGCAATTCAACTAGATCCAAGTTGGAAGGGCGGGAAATATGGAGAAACACAGCCAATGCAGGGGCTTCATTTAGCAAACAGAATGATGTTTATGAACGCTTTTGATGAGCATTTTTATGAAACGGAATTTCCTCGTAACAGTATTGAGGTAGAACCTTATGAAAAGTTTTCTACACTAACATCATTTGAGAAAGAGATAAATAAAGTGACATACAAAAGTATAGAGTTAGTAGATGCAAATTCGTGGATGTACACTGCGAAAGCAGTTTTATTGCATGATATTGCGCATGGATTTTCTTCTTTGGAAGAGGCTCTTTCTAAAATAGAAGCGAATGTACTTATGATTCCGTGTAAACAAGATTTACTTCAGCCGTCTCGTTACAATTATAAAATGGTAGACATTTTGCAAAAACAAGGGAAGTATGCGGAGGTCTATGAAATAGAAAGTATAAATGGGCATATGGCGGGAGCGTTAGATATTCATTTATTTGAAAAGAAAGTTTATGAATTTTTAAATCGGAAAGTGTCTAGTTTTGTGTAGAAAATAAATGATGTGAAAAAGGTGCAATATGTGTAGTAGGCACCTTTTTTTACATGATTTGTAGACGGAAAATATATGTAGCGATTGCTATACCGAAGAACGCTATACTAAGTAATAGAAATAAGAATGACATTTCTTGGGGAGATTTTAACTTTTTATTATTTTTCATGCTGAGTACAATAATTGCGGCGGTTAAAAAAATAATGCTCATAATGAAAAGAAAAAGTGTCATTTTAATCGACTCCTTTCATAAAACAAGTATATTGAGGATACAATGCGATAGAGATGTTTGTAAAGAATAAGTTTTAAGGAGAAATTGAGAAATAAATTCTCCATTCTTTGCGTTCCTTCTTTTGCATGCTAAAATTGATTAGAAATGGTTGTTTAAAGAAGAAACGAAAGGTTTTATTGTATATAAGGAGGAACGACATATGACAGAAGTAAAAACAATTACAACAGAAGAAGTACAAGAACGTTTAGAAAATGGAGAAACGTTATTTTTAGTAGATGTAAGGGAAGATGAAGAAGTAGCAGCAGGGAAAATTCCAGAAGCGGTACATATTAAAATGGGTGATATCCCAAATAAAGTAGACTTCTTTAATAAAGAGAATGAATATATCTTTATTTGCCGTTCGGGAATGCGCAGTGAGAATGTATGCCATTATTTAAATGAGCAAGGATTTAAAACAGTGAATATGGTTGGCGGTATGCTTCAATATGAAGGCGAAATGAAATAGTTAATTACTAAAAAC
Organism: Bacillus cereus group sp. N11; assembly: GCF_016483605.1. Classification (NCBI taxonomy): domain Bacteria; kingdom Bacillati; phylum Bacillota; class Bacilli; order Caryophanales; family Bacillaceae; genus Bacillus; species Bacillus cereus group sp. N11. The sequence continues at coordinate 179,514 of NZ_JAEHBN010000005.1, read as the reverse complement.
TTGAAACGAGTCTGTTTCAAGTTTTTTTCTTTTGCATACAGTATACAAAAGGAGGAGGGGGAAATGGGGATTAATTTGCGTAAAGTAAAAATTATTAATAATACAGGAGCTGTTAATGTCGGCGACTGTTATGATATCTCACCTTTAGCTGTAGCGAAAATATACGCGGGTGCTGGAGGATCGAGTGCGGCTATTTTTTTAAATGGAAAAAGGCAGCCAGAAGCGGTGATTAGAACATCAGTATTCCTTCCGCCATTAGCAACGAGTACACGTACATTAGGTTCGTAGAGGAAAGGTAGAGTGTAATTATGCCTGCGCATATAAAAGAGTTTGTTATTGTTAATAATACTGGGAATATATTTACAGGTGACAATTTGAGTGATACTTCATTTACTGCTACGAAATCGTATAGTGGTTCCATGGGATGTACTTGGATTGATGTTGTTACAGTAATAGGAACAGAGACGAAGCTTTGTTTACAGCCGGGTGATTCTGTGACGACAACATATACACGAGGTACTCCTGCTGGTACTGTAACAGGAACAAATATGGGGCAAAGTGTAAATGCATCGAGTATAGCGCAAGCTGTCCCGAATACAGATAATATGGATTCAATTGCTGGACTCCCTTAAGGAATTAAGGGGGTTTTTATTTATTTGAAATAAAAATAGTCTTTGAGATTGTTTTTGTAAATACATATTAAGAAGAAAAGGTTTGTTTAATGTCAAAAAAAGATGGTATGTAGGTGGTGAAAGTGTGAAAGAGCGCGATAAACAAAATTCATTAAACTCTAATTTCAGAATTTCACCAAACCTTATTGGCCCTACTTTTCCTCCCGTTCCAACGGGATTTACTGGCATTGGGATTACTGGCCCAACAGGTCCACAAGGTCCGACTGGCCCACAAGGACCAAGAGGATTTCAAGGCACAATGGGGGAGATGGGCCCAACAGGACCTCAAGGTGTGCAAGGAATTCAAGGTCCAGTCGGACCAATAGGTGCGACTGGACCAGAAGGACAGCAGGGGCCACAAGGATTGAGAGGACCACAAGGAGAAACTGGAGCGACAGGTTTACAGGGGGTGCAAGGATTACAAGGGCCCATTGGTCCAACAGGTACGACTGGAGTACAAGGGATACAGGGTGTACAGGGATTACAGGGTCCGATTGGAGCTACCGGACCTGAGGGTTCTCAAGGAATCCAAGGAGTGCAAGGGATACCGGGAGCAACAGGTCCACAAGGGATTCAAGGAGTGCAAGGAATCCAAGGGACAGAGGGACCGAGTGGAAGTACGGGAACAACAGGAGCAACAGGTCAAGGGATTACAGGCCCGACAGGAATAACAGGTCCAACAGGGATAACTGGACCTTCAGGAGGCCCTCCAGGTCCAACTGGCCCGACAGGAGCAACAGGTCCTGGGGGTGGACCGAGTGGAAGTACAGGGGTGACAGGACCAACAGGAGCAACTGGAAATACTGGAGCAACAGGTCAGGGGCTAACCGGTCCGACAGGAAGTACAGGAGAAACAGGTGCGCAGGGGCTACAAGGAATACAAGGAATTCAAGGGCCAATTGGCCCAACAGGTCCAGAAGGGCCACAGGGAATTCAAGGTATCCCTGGTCCGACGGGAGTAACCGGTGAGCAAGGGATCCAAGGTGTTCAGGGGATTCAAGGAATAATGGGAGCAACCGGAGATCAAGGCCCACAAGGTATACAGGGAGCTATAGGACCTCAAGGTGTAACAGGAGCAACAGGAGATCAAGGTCCACAAGGAATACAAGGAGTACCAGGTCCATCAGGAGCAACGGGACCACAAGGAGTTCAAGGGATACAAGGTCCGATGGGTGAGATAGGCCCAACAGGTCCAGAAGGCCCAGAGGGACTTCAAGGCCCGCAAGGAATACAAGGAGTGCCAGGTCCAGTTGGAGCAACGGGTCCAGAGGGGTCACAGGGGATACAAGGCATACAAGGACCGGTAGGAGCAACGGGCCCACAAGGCCCACAAGGAATACAGGGAATACAAGGTGTGCAAGGGATAACGGGAGTAACAGGAGTACAAGGAGAAACTGGAATTCAAGGGATACAAGGGGAAATAGGAGCAACGGGTCCAGAGGGTCCCCAAGGAGTACAAGGTGCTCAAGGGGGGATTGGTCCAACCGGTCCGATGGGCGCACAAGGAGTGCAAGGAATACAAGGGATTCAAGGCCCAACAGGTGCACAAGGAGTGCAAGGACCACAAGGAATTCAAGGGATACAAGGTCCGACGGGAGCGACAGGAGATACGGGAGCAACTGGGGCGACAGGGGAAGGCACTACAGGCCCAACAGGAGTAACTGGTCCGACAGGGGTAACAGGCCCATCTGGAGGACCAGCAGGACCGACCGGTCCAACAGGACCATCAGGTCCGGCGGGAGTGACAGGTCCATCTGGTGGACCGCCTGGCCCGACAGGAGCAACAGGTGTAACTGGAGCAACAGGAGATACCGGGGCGACAGGCTCAACTGGAGTGACAGGAGCGACAGGAGAAACGGGAGCAACCGGAGTGACGGGTTTACAAGGTCCGCAAGGAATCCAAGGAGTACAGGGAGAGATAGGTCCGACGGGTCCCCAAGGTGTTCAAGGTCCCCAAGGAATTCAAGGAGTAACGGGGGCCACTGGAGATCAAGGTCCGCAAGGGATTCAAGGCCCACAAGGCGACATAGGTCCAACCGGCCCCCAAGGAATTCAAGGTCCACAAGGTTCTCAAGGAATCCAAGGAGCGACAGGGGGAACAGGAGCACAAGGCCCACAGGGAATCCAAGGTCCGCAAGGTGACATAGGTCCGACTGGGCCACAAGGTCCAACTGGAATCCAAGGGATACAAGGAGAGATAGGACCAACAGGTCCAGAAGGCCCAGAGGGACTTCAGGGCCCGCAAGGAATACAAGGTGTTCAAGGGCCAGTTGGAGCAACGGGTCCAGAGGGTCCTCAGGGGATACAAGGCATTCAAGGACTGGTAGGAGCAACAGGCCCACAAGGTCCACAAGGAATACAGGGAATCCAAGGTGTGCAAGGGATAACGGGAGCAACTGGAGCACAAGGAGCAACTGGAATTCAAGGGATACAAGGGGAAATAGGAGCAACCGGTCCAGAGGGGCCCCAAGGAGTGCAAGGTGTACAAGGGGCGATTGGTCCAACCGGTCCGATGGGGACACAGGGAGTGCAAGGAATTCAAGGGATTCAAGGAGCAACAGGTGCGCAAGGAGTGCAAGGACCACAAGGAATTCAAGGGATACAAGGTCCGACGGGAGCAACAGGAGATACGGGGGCAACCGGAGCGACGGGAGAAGGAACTACCGGTCCAACAGGAGTAACTGGTCCAACAGGGGTGACTGGCCCGTCAGGAGGACCAGCAGGACCGACCGGACCAACGGGGCCATCAGGTCCGGCGGGAGTGACAGGTCCATCAGGTGGACCACCTGGCCCGACAGGAGCAACAGGTGCGACAGGAGTAACAGGAGATACCGGGGCGACAGGCTCAACTGGAGTGACAGGAGCGACAGGAGCAACGGGAGCAACCGGAGTGACGGGTTTACAGGGTCCGCAAGGAATCCAAGGTGTTCAAGGAGAGATAGGTCCAACCGGTCCACAGGGTATTCAAGGTCCCCAAGGAATCCAAGGAGTAACGGGGGCAACCGGAGCACAAGGTCCCCAAGGAATTCAAGGCCCCCAAGGCGACATAGGTCCAACCGGCCCCCAAGGAATTCAAGGTCCGCAAGGTCCTCAAGGAATCCAAGGAGCGACGGGAGCAACCGGAGCACAAGGCCCACAGGGAATCCAAGGTCCGCAAGGTGACATAGGTCCGACCGGCCCACAAGGCCCACAAGGAATTCAAGGCCCGCAAGGAATTCAAGGTCCAACGGGAGCTACAGGAGCAACTGGAGCGACAGGTCCCCAAGGAATTCAAGGCCCCCAAGGAATTCAAGGCCCGCAAGGAATTCAAGGTCCAACGGGAGTTACAGGAGCAACCGGAGCGACAGGTCCACAAGGAATTCAAGGCCCGCAAGGAATCCAAGGTCCAACGGGGGCTACAGGAGCAACCGGTTCACAAGGTCCAACTGGAGATACAGGTCCCACCGGAGCTGGAGCCACTGGAGCGACCGGGGCGACTGGAGTTAGTACAACTGCAACGTATGCATTTGCGAATAATACATCAGGAAGTGTTATTTCTGTTTTATTAGGCGGTACAAATATCCCATTACCAAACAATCAAAATATTGGACCAGGAATAACCGTTAGTGGTGGAAATACTGTATTTACAGTTGCCAATGCAGGGAATTATTATATAGCCTATACAATTAATTTAACAGCAGGATTACTTGTAAGTTCGCGTATAACTGTAAATGGAAGTCCGCTTGCGGGAACGATAAACTCCCCAGCAGTGGCTACTGGTTCATTTAGTGCAACAATAATTGCTAATTTGCCTGCTGGAGCTGCCGTTAGTTTGCAATTATTTGGAGTAGTTGCACTGGCTACATTATCTACGGCAACGCCAGGAGCTACTCTAACGATTATTAGATTAAGTTAATAAGTAGAAAACCTTGGAACTTTTATGTTTCAAGGTTTTTTTATCCCAGTATTTGAGAGTAATTCTCGCTAATCAGAGGGGAATGGATAACTTCCTATTGTTTAAAGTTTCACTTTATTCACCTTAGCAAAAACATCGCAGTTCGAAAATATATTATAATAGAATGAAAAGAAAGAAATTTGGCAGAAAGGGAGGGTGGCGATGCAGGAGATGGTTAAAGACTTTTTTGGACGCCCACTTCAAGATTTACGCATATCTGTCATTGATCGTTGCAATTTTAGATGTACATATTGTATGCCAGCAGAAGTATTTGGGCCTGATTATGCTTTTTTGAAAGATGAGTTTTTACTGACGTTTGATGAAATTGAACGTTTGGCAAAAGTGTTTGTTAGCATCGGTGTACGAAAAATTAGACTTACTGGTGGCGAACCACTGCTTCGTAAAGATTTAACAAAACTTATTGCACGTCTCGTGAAAATTGACGGGCTAGTAGATATAGGGTTAACGACAAATGCAATTCATTTAACGAAGCAAGCGAAGGCATTAAAAGAAGCTGGATTACATAGAGTGAATGTTAGTTTAGATGCGATAGATGATGATACATTTAGAAATATTAATGGTCGAAATATTAATACGAAACCTGTGATTAAGGGCATTATAGCAGCAAAAGAGGCAGGGCTTGAAGTAAAAGTAAATATGGTTGTGAAAAAAGGGATGAACGATCATCAAGTACTACCGATGGCTGCATATTTTAAAGAACAAGGAATCACGCTTAGATTTATTGAGTTTATGGACGTTGGTAGTACGAATGGATGGAATTTTGATCAAGTAGTTACGAAGCGGGAATTAATTGAGACAATTCATGGAGTGTATCCGCTTGAGCAAGCTGAAGCACATTATTTTGGTGAAGTTGCGAAACGATATCGGTATGTTGGAACAAATGTAGAGGTTGGTTTTATTACTTCTGTTTCTGAGTCGTTTTGTTCTTCTTGTACGAGAGCGAGAATTTCGGCGGATGGAAAGTTCTATACTTGTTTGTTTGCGACGGAAGGATTGGATATAAGGGAACTTCTTAGAGATAATCTTTCGGATGAAGAGCTATTACATGTTATACAAGATGTATGGATGAATAGAAAAGATAGATATTCAGATGAACGGACAGAAGAAAGTGCAAAAAATCGTCCGAAAATTGAAATGTCTTATATAGGAGGATAAGGAAGGGGGCTATCGTATGCAGGAGCGATATTCAAGACAAATATTATTTCCTGGTGTTGGAGAAGAAGGGCAGCGAAAAATAAGAGAGAAGCATGTGCTTATTATCGGCGCTGGTGCCCTAGGTGCGGCAAATGCAGAAGCGATTGTTAGAGCAGGTGTTGGAAAAGTAACGATTGCAGATCGTGATTATGTAGAATGGAGCAATTTACAAAGACAACAATTATATACAGAAGAAGATGCAAAGCAGTATAAACCGAAGGCGGTAGCGGCAGCAGAACATTTAAAAGAGATTAATTCTGAGGTGGAAATTAATCCAGTTGTAACTGATGTAACGGTGCAAGAAATGGAAGAACTAGTGAATGGTGTAGACTTAATATTAGATGCGACAGATAATTTTGAAACGCGTCTTCTCATTAATGATATTTCACAAAAGTATAATATTCCGTGGATATATGGTGGTTGTGTCGGAAGTTACGGAGTGACTTATACAATTTTACCAGGGAAAACACCGTGTTTCCGCTGTTTAATGGAGCATCCGGCGAGTGGAGCAACATGTGATACAGTTGGTATTATACAGCCAGCGGTGCAGTTAGTAGTTGCGCATCAAATAACAGAAGCGTTGAAAATATTAGTAGAAGACTTTGGTGCGCTTCGTGAAACGATGCTATCGTTTGACCTTTGGAATAATCAGCAGATGGCATTTAAAGTGAATAGGCAGAAAAAAGATACGTGTTTATCTTGTGGAAGATTACGTACATATCCGAGTTTAACATTTGAAGCACAAACGAAAACGGAAGTGTTATGTGGGCGGAATACAGTACAAATTCGTCCAGGGATGCGGAAAGATTTTAATTTAGAAGAAATTAAAAAGCGCTTACAAAAAAGTGTAGAGGTAAAGGCAACACCTTATTTATTATCATTCCCGATAGAAGAATATCGATTTGTTCTATTTACAGATGGTAGGGCGTTTATTCATGGGACAAATGATATGAATGTAGCGAAAAGTTTATATGCAAGATATATAGGTTGAACCTAAAGGAAATCCTTTAGGTTCAACGGAGAGGATTACGAATTTCTCGTATAATCGCCACTTTTTCCACCTGTTTTTTCAAGTAAGTACGTTTCACCAATAATCATACCTTTATCAACAGCTTTACACATATCATACACGGTAAGAGCCGTAGCAGAAGCAGCTGTTAAAGCTTCCATTTCAACGCCAGTGCTACCTTCTGTTTTAACTTTTACTTCAATAAGTAATCGATATTGTTCATTTGATTGTTGCCAATCGAAAGAAACGTCAACACCTTTTAATAATAAAGGATGGCACATTGGGATAATATCAGAAGTGCGTTTTGCAGCCATAATGCCTGCGATTTGGGCAACTGCTAATACGTCACCTTTCCCAATTTCATTGTGAGAGATTTTATCATAAATTTCTTTCGTAACTACAATGCTAGAGCACGCAATTGCTGTTCGAACGGTTGTTTTTTTGTCGCTTATATCAACCATCTTCGCGCGTCCTTGGTCATTAAAGTGTGTGAATGAAGACATGGAATTCCTCCTTGAAGTAATTTCTGTTTAATATATAAAGTTTAATCGAGATAAAAAAAATTGCAAATATGAGGTGAGAAACGATGGTAGAAAAACGAATTCCAATTCAAGTTGCTGAGGCAGTAGAGCGGGTAATGAAATATGCGAAGCATGGTGAAGTAGAAGAAGTTTCTATTACGGAAAGTTACGGGAGAATTCTTGGGCAAGATGTTGTCTCAGATCATGACGTTCCTCATTTTGATCGTTCTCCTTACGATGGTTTCGCAATTCGAGCAGAAGATACGAAAGAAGCGAATCAAGAGAATCCAGTTGAATTTGAAGTGATAGGAGAAATTGGAGCGGGGTCTGTTTTTGTAGAAGAGGTAGGTTCTTTTGAAGCAGTTCGTATTATGACGGGAGCAGCTATTCCAGAGGATTGCAATGCAGTCGTAATGCTAGAACTGACAGAAGGATTTGAGAAGAACGGAAAAACATATATGAGGTTAAAGCGTCCTTTTAATAGTGGTGACAATGTGTCATTTAAAGGAGAAGATATAAAACAAAATCAAGTTCTCGTTAAGAAAGGTGTTGCAATTAATCCAGGTGTTGCTGCGCTATTAGCGACGTTTGGATATAGTACTGTGAAAGTTGTAAAACAGCCTGTTGTCGGTATTGTAACGACAGGGAGTGAATTACTAGAAGTACACGAGTCGTTAGAACCAGGAAAGATTAGAAATAGTAACTCTTATATGATTGCCGCTCAAATTATGAAAGCTGGTGGAAAGGTCCGATATTATGGCCAACTGGCTGATGAGCTAGATGCATGTTTTACAGCTGTTCAATCGGCGATGGATGAGGTTGATATTTTAATTACAACAGGCGGTGTTTCGGTAGGAGATTATGACTACTTACCAGCTATATATGAAAGATTACAGGCGAATGTCCTCTTTAATAAAATAGCGATGAGACCAGGAAGTGTAACGACAGTAGCTGAAGTTGATGGAAAGTTACTTTTCGGTTTATCAGGGAATCCGTCCGCTTGTTATGTAGGCTTTGAATTATTTGTGCATCCGATTATAAAAACGTATTTGTATGCGAAGGAGCCTCACGTATATAGAGCTGATGCTATTTTACAAAAAGATTTTCCAAAGCCAAATCCATTTACTCGTTTCGTAAGAGCAAACGTGACGATCGTGGATGGGGCATTACAAGCGATGCCGGTCGGTTTAGATAAATCGAGTGCGGTATCTTCACTTGCGGATGCAAATGCGTTTATCGTGTTGCCTGGAGGAACGAGAGGATTTGAGGCAGGGATGAAAGTATCCGTATTATTGTTAGAGCATTCGGAGGGATGTGATTGGCCTTGGGCAAAGCCTCTTCAATCATACAAATAGTAGGGTATCAAAATAGCGGGAAAACAACACTTGTAGAGAAAGTTGTGCATGCTTTAGCCGAAAGCGAAATGAAAGTTGCTACAATTAAACATCACGGGCACGGAGGTTTTCCAGAAGTAGCACAAAAAGATAGTGAAAGACACAGAAAAGCCGGTGCTGTCGTAAGTAGTGTAGAAGGTGCGGGATTACTTTCACTTTCTTCGTTAAGAGAGGAATGGTCCTTACAAGAAATTATTCGCTTATATGAGTTTTTTGAAGTGGATACAATTTTAATAGAGGGCTATAAAAAAGAGAACTATCCGAAAATAGTGTTACTTCGTTCTGCGGAAGACGTTGAACTTGTACATAAAGTAGAAAATGTAGTAGCGGTCATTACGTGGTATAATGCGCCGGTAAATTTACGAGAAGAATATAAAGTATTTCATATAACAGAAGAAAAGTTGTACATAGACTGGTTTTTACAAACGGTTAGGAGTGCGAAATGATAAATACATATTATGAAGTAATTGATACAGAAATCTCGATTGAAGAGGTAGCGAAGAAAGTAATTCGCCGTGAATGCGGTGCTGTTACAACGTTTATTGGAACGGTTAGGGAGTTTACGAAAGGGCGTCGTACATTATACTTAGAGTATGTCGCTTATAAGACGATGGCAGAAAAGATGCTACAGAAAATAGGCTTAGAAGTGAAGGAGAAATGGCCAGATACACACGTTGCGATTACGCATCGCATAGGTACATTGCAAATTTCTGATATCGCGGTTGTTGTGGCTGTTTCAACACCGCATCGTAAAGCGGCCTATGAAGCGAATGAATATATTATGGAACGCATAAAACAAATTGTTCCCATTTGGAAAAAGGAGTTTTGGGAAGATGGTGACTCGTGGATTGGTGACCAATTAGAAAAAACGCCATATCCGGCGGGAGAGCCTGGGAAGGAGTTATAAGTATGATTCGAGTATTGTTATTTGCGCACTTGCAAGAAGAAGCAGGAACAAGTGAATTACGAATAGAGAAAGAAAATATTACGGTTGCAGAGTTAAAAGATATTGTTACCAATGAATATAATGTACCAGTATCAGCGCCAATTATGGTTGCAATTAATGAAGAATACGCAAATGAAGATGATAAAATTCAATCTGGTGATGTTGTTGCACTCATACCGCCAGTGAGCGGTGGTTAATATTGGATTCATTAAAACGACTTTCCTGAATAGGGGAAGTCGTTTTTTTATGGTATTTTTGAGAACACTAATTTATAGAACAAGGAGGGCATTATGAAAAAAATATGTGTAATGATGACGATGATATGTTCTATCTTTCTCTTTTCTCCAAGCGACTCTTTGGCGAAAGAATCGAAAGAACAACTTTTAGAGAGTGCGCTCTTAAATCGATATTACTCCGTTATAAGGCAAGCGACAGAAGATCAATATGAATGTGATTCAGTTGTAAATATAAAGCGTCTCGGTAAGAAAGACGAATTCGTTCCTCGATTTGAAGTGACGCTACAATTTCTTACTTTTCAAGGTGCACATAATCCGCCAAATGACAAAGTTACACTTACTTTGGAAGATAATTTAGATCACATAAAGATCAAGAAAGTGGAAAGAGAAAAAAATGTTTCTAGTGCGATCGCAGAAAAGGTTTGCGCACAAGCGAAAGAAAAAATGAAAGCACACTCTAACAGTGTAGAGCGGTAACTGATGACATTTCGTAAAGAAAGGTAATGAGCCATGGATATATTTTTAGCGATTTTACCAGCTATATTTTGGGGAAGTATTGTGCTATTTAACGTGAAACTGGGCGGTGGACCGTATAGTCAAACGCTTGGCACAACGCTTGGTGCACTTATTTTCTCGATTGTTGTTTATATTTTTGTAAAGCCAGTATTAACTCCTACCGTTATTGGAGTTGGAATTGTGTCAGGTTTATTTTGGGCACTTGGTCAGGCGAATCAATTGAAAAGTATTGATTTAATGGGTGTTTCGAGGACGATGCCAATTTCAACAGGACTGCAATTAGTTGCGACGACTTTATTTGGCGTTATCGTATTTCATGAATGGTCCACGACAATTTCAGTCGTCCTTGGAATTTTAGCGCTCGTTTGTATTCTTATCGGTGTTATTTTAACGTCACTTCAAAGTGAAGAAGAAAAAAATGCAGAGCAAGCAGCAAATTTTAAAAGGGGCATCATAATTTTATTAATTTCAACAGTCGGTTATTTAGTTTACGTAGTAGTTATTAGGCTATTTAACGTAGATGGTTGGTCGGCTTTATTACCACAAGCAGTTGGTATGGTGTTAGGAGGTATTTTACTTACGTTTAAACATCATCCATTTAATAAATATGCGATACGAAATATTATTCCAGGATTAATTTGGGCAGCTGGAAATATGTTTTTATTCATTTCGCAGCCGCGTGTCGGAGTCGCAACAAGCTTTTCACTATCGCAAATGGGAATTGTTATTTCGACGCTTGGCGGGATTCTTATATTAGGCGAAAGAAAAACGAAACGTCAATTAACAGGTATCGTTGTTGGGATCGTTTTTATTATTGCAGCTGGAATTATGTTAGGAATTGCAAAAGGTTAAGGAGGTATTGAAATGTATAGTGATTTAGAAGGGAAAGTCGTCGTTATTACAGGATCAGCAACGGGTCTCGGAAGAGCGATGGGAGTAAGGTTTGCTAAGGAGAAAGCAAAGGTCGTTATTAACTATCGCTCACGAGATTCAGAAGCGAATGATGTGTTAGAAGAAATTAAAAAGGTAGGCGGAGAAGCGATTGCTGTAAAAGGTGATGTGACGGTCGAGGCAGATGTTATGAATCTCATTCAATCTGCTGTGAAAGAGTTTGGTACGCTCGACGTTATGATTAATAATGCAGGAATAGAAAACGCGGTACCGTCGCATGAAATGCCGTTAGAAGATTGGAATAAAGTAATCAATACAAATTTAACAGGCGCTTTTTTAGGAAGCCGTGAAGCGATTAAATATTTTGTGGAACACGACATTAAAGGATCTGTCATTAATATGTCTAGCGTTCATGAGAAAATTCCGTGGCCACTATTCGTGCACTACGCAGCAAGTAAGGGCGGTATTAAACTTATGACAGAAACGTTAGCGTTAGAATATGCACCAAAAGGTATTCGAGTAAATAATATTGGACCAGGTGCAATTAATACGCCAATTAATGCCGAAAAGTTTGCTGATCCAAAACAGCGGGCTGACGTAGAAAGTATGATACCGATGGGCTATATTGGGAAACCGGAAGAAATTGCAGCGGTAGCAACTTGGCTTGCTTCATCAGAGGCGAGTTATGTAACGGGAATTACGCTATTTGCAGATGGTGGAATGACGTTATATCCATCGTTTCAAGCTGGGCGTGGGTAATATAAAAGGACGAAGAGATAAAACTCTTCGTCCTTTTTTTACAAAAAAAAATAGCGGCCAGCTATTTTAAATTTAGTGATTAATTGTATCTTGAAGAAATTCTGTTGCTTGATGTTCAGTAACATTTTGTACGAGCGCGACTTCGCTGATCATCATTTTTCGTGCATTATCTAGCATTTGTTTTTCGCTCGCATTTAATGTTCTCTCTTTATTACGGCGAAGTAAATCCCGAACCACTTCTGCGCTATCTTGTAAATTGCCATTTTTCATTTTTTCCATATTCATTGTATATCTTTGTTTCCATGAGAGTGATGGGTCTGACTCCCCGTTTTGAAATTCAAGAAGTATATCATCTAACGTACCTCGATCAACGATATAACGAATACCTGATTTTTTTAATTGTTCCATCGGAAGCATTACTTGCATATCTTTACTAATGATGCGTATCACACAATATTGACGTGAAGTACCTAATATTTCTTTCTCTTCAATTGCTTCGATAATTCCTGCACCGTGCATTGGATAAACGATTTTATCACCAATTTGAAACAAATCATCCACCTCCATATGTGGTAACCACTTTTAATGATAACATAAGTTCGTAAAAATGTCAAATTTTATATAATACCATATTGAATACATTTGAGTCAATATGTAAAAGGTCTTTTTTTATGTATTTTTTTATGGTTTTATGTGAAATAAATATAGATAACTTTTTTAGAAAAATAGTACAGGGTGAAGAAGGGGCATATCCACTTATTTTTAAGCATAAAATGTAAAATCGCTAATACAATATACCTAAATCCGTTCTTTGCAAAGGAGGGAGAGAAGGTGGGGCACACAATAAAAATTGATATTACAAATAAAGTTGTAGCTAAATTTAGATCAAATTATTTGGAATTATATACGAGTAAATTTATGATAGGTAAGTTTTATGTCTATACTGAAGATAAACAATATGTGTTAGAAGACGGATATATATATGAAAATGGAAAGTTTTATCGCATCATAGATACGCACCGTGGCAATAATCAAGCGGCGGAGGGCTGCGATCTAGGATGGTGTTAACATGATTCGTGTGAAAGTGTTTGATGAAAGTCACGAAAAAGACTTAGAAGACGCTGTAAATGTGTTTTTGAAAAAGATTGATGATAGTCACTTTGTAGATATTAAGTACCAAGTTGGTGTTTCTATTAACGATGATGAAAACCAAATTTATTGTTTTTCAGCAATGATTGTTTATAAAGCATAAAAAAGAGCTGGGTGAGCCAGCTCTTTTTTATGCTTTATGTTGGGACAACATGGGTTGGTAATACGTTCATAATAGATTGGGGTGCGCCTAATTTCTTTGTCGTTAAAAGGTTTGCCTCTGTTTCATGATCTTGGGCATCTTTACACATACCAAGGTGATAACGATCACCTAAAAATGGATCAATATAAAAACCGTTTTTGAATACTTTATCATTCGGATGTTTTTCATGGTGAATGTCAGAACAGTTAATGCAATAGAACATAGCTTTCATCCCCTTTTTATTTTTGTTTAAAAAAGTGAGTCGGTAGTCATTTCGCTCCTAAGGAAATGTTGAGGAGAAGAGAAATAACTACCTACTCAAATGGTGGGCATATTCCTTCTGATTTTTTATATCTTGCGTATTGCCTCTTGAGGGAAGGAGGAGAGACGATGTACGCATGATATAAGTAAGGCACTTCTTTCAATATGAATGATGGAGTTTCATGTTGAGAGAAGTTTTTATTTTTTATTGCCTTTGTGAGTATATTATGAGGGAATGCTGAGAGGGTGTTTGTCCTGTTGAAAAAATGTTGAGAATTTCTCAACGGTAAAAAGAATTAGTGTTGACATGAAACTAAAAGGTGTTATATCATTCAAATACAACTAAAAGGTGTTATGTTTTAATGCCGGATAAAGGAGCTAAAAAAATGACTCAACAAAATACATTAAACGATATTAAACAAACAATCGTTTTTAACGCGTCTATTCAAAAAGTATGGAATGTAGTGTCAACTGCAGAAGGAATTGCATCATGGTTTATGCCGAATGATTTTGAATTAGAGGTAGGACATGAGTTTCATGTTCAATCACCATTTGGACCGTCACCATGTAAAGTGTTAGAAATTGATGAACCAAACCATTTATCTTTCTCATGGGACACAGATGGCTGGGTTGTTTCATTCCATTTGAGAGACTTAGGAGAGAATAAAACAGAATTTACATTAATTCACGGCGGTTGGAAACATCCTGATGAAATTCTGCCGAAAGCGAATGCGAAGAGCTCTATTATTCGCGATAGAATGAATGGTGGCTGGGTAGCGATTGTAAATGAAAAACTGAAAAAGGTTGTTGAAGGATAAATGTCTTCGTCAGCAGCGAAATATGATGTATTTCAAGCAATTGCTGATCCGACCCGCCGAGAAGTGTTACGGTTATTAAGTGATAAAGAGTTACCAATTTCAAAAATAACGGATCATTTTCCGATGAGTCGTACGGCTGTTGTGAAGCATCTTCATATTCTTTCAGAAGCGAATTTAGTAAGTGGAAGAAAGAGTGGAAGAGAGAAGATATATTGTTTGCAGCCGGAGCCGTTAGAAGAATTAAAGCAGTGGCTCTCATATTATGAACGATTTTGGGATAATAAATTGTCCGTGCTTAAACATATTGTGGAGAATGAATAATAAAAGAGGATGACCATTTGGGTCATCCTCTTTATTATTGCTCACTTGTTTGTGTAGCTGGTTTTAATAAGAGCCAAGCAATAATTAATGTAAATACTGCTAATACGAAAGTACTCATATAAATAACGTGTACACTTGCTGCTAATGCAGATTGTGATTCAGTTGCTACGTTTGCTGTAGTTCCGCCGTGTCCGCCAGATACAAGATCAAGGTTTTTAATACCACGTGCGTGAATCATCGTATTGAAGATTGTACCGAATATTGCAGCACCTAACGTTTGACTAAATGTATTAATAAATGTGTTTAAACCAACGGCTGTTCCGCGTGTATGAGCTGGTACGGCTGCTTGAATTGTTACCATGTAAATAGGTGTCACAAGCCCCATGCCTAAGCCGAATAATCCGACTGCAACATAAATAAGGAACGATGGTGAATTTGTTGACAATGTAAATAATAAGAAGGTAGCAACTGATAAAATGCTAGCTCCAAGTAAAATAATTTGTTTCGTTTGTAATTTGCCAACTAAGTTACCGGAGAACATAGCACCGAACGTCCACATAACAGGAATTGGCATTAAAATGAGTCCAGCTTCTGTCGCATTTTTTCCTAATACACCTTGGCTCCAAATTGGAAGGTACATTGTAATACTAATAATCATCGCACCGGCAATAAGAGTTAATATGTTTATCGTAGATAATGTACGGTTAGAGAAAAGTGCTAGCGGAATTAATGGTTCCGGAGATTTTTTCTCGATGTATAAGAAAATAATGAATGACACAGCCGCAAAGATTAATAGACCGATGATTGTAATGTCTCCCCAGTTTTGCTTACTGCTACCTGTTAATAATGCGTATAGTAAAACAATTGTACTTAATGAGAAGACTGTCGCACCAAGATAGTCGATATGCTGCTTGGCGGCAGACTTAACAGATTCCTTATAAGAAGTGGCAAACATTAAGCAAGCGATAATTCCGAAAGGAACGTTTAAGAAGAAAATATAGCGCCAAGAAAGAGAATCAACTAAAAAACCACCTACTAACGGCCCGACAACACCAGATACCCCCCAAACGGCACTCATCCAGCCCTGTGCTTTCGCGCGGTCTTTCGCTTCGCTATATAAGTCTCCAATAATCGTCATTGTGATTGGCATAACAGCGCCAGCGCCTATACCTTGAAGAGCACGGAAGAAGATTAATTGTTCCATCGATGTAACGACACCGCAAAGTGCAGAGCCGATTAAAAAGATTGTAGCTCCGATAAGTAGAACTTTTTTACGACCGAATAAATCAGCCAATTTTCCGTATATTGGAGTCGAAACCGCTGTGGCAAGCATATAAATTGCGTAAACCCAGCTAACAAGTTCGACGCCTGACAAATCACTCGTTATACGAGGGATTGCTGTACTAACAATCGTTCCTTCTACAGCAGAAAGAAACGTCATTAGCATTAAAGACACCATGACTTTTTTTCTCATATGTTTTCCCCTTACCCTTTTTTAAATATTCAACAATATAAAATATAAAGGTACTAAGGTATATAAAGCAACAAATAAGTAATGGGAAGTTAGGGGGGGGATATTTGTCGCTTATTGTCGGTAAGTCGATATATTTGAGAAATCGCTGATATAAGTTGCAGAATCGCTGATATTTTTGAAACATCGATGATATAAGTCGTGGAATCGCTGATATATTTGCAGAATCGCCGATATAATTTCATGTACCTATAAAAAAAGAAACAGGAATCCTGTTTCTTTTTTAATATTGCATTTTCGCATTTTCTCCAGCTGTAGTTCCAGCAATTCTACCAGTAACGAGAGCAGATGTAATGTTATAACCGCCCGTATAACCGTGAATATCAAGAACTTCTCCGCAGAAATATAAGCCATTCGTGAATTTAGAAGACATTTCTTTCGGATTAATTTCTTTAACAGATACGCCTCCGCCAGTAACGAATGCTTTTTCAATTGACTGCGTACCATTTACATTCACAGTAAATTCTTTAAAGTCTTTCACAAGTGCACGAATCTTTTCATGAGAAACTTGTCCAGCTTGTTCGCTACCGTCAATTTCATTTTTTTCTAATAAGAATAGGAAGTAACGCTCGGGAACGTATCCTTTTAACACGTTTTTAATTCCTTTTTTCGGATCTTCTTTCATTTGTTTCAGCATGCGCTGGAATAGTTGTTCACTATTTTCTTCTGGTAATGCATCAATACTCATTTGTATTGTATTCGTTTTAAACTTTTTCAGTGCTTTCACGACGAATTGACTACAGCGAAGAGCAGCAGGACCAGATAGGCCGAAATGAGTGAAGAGCATGTCCATTTTGTGAGAAATGATAGCTTTTCCTTTCGGGTTTAATACGCTTAAGTTTATATCACGTAAAGCAAGACCTTGCAGTGAACGGTCTCGAATAAATGGTTCATTTGAAAGGATTGGTACTTCTGTTGGGAATAATTCTGTAATTGTATGACCACCTTTTTCAGCCCAAGCGTATCCATCTCCAGTAGAACCAGTTTGAGGAACAGATTTTCCGCCAACAGCGATAACGACGTGATTCGTTTCTAACACTTCGCCTGTTTGTAATACAACTGCTTTCGTTTGACCATTTTCATATTCAATCGTTTCAACAGGTGTATTCGTACGGATTTTCACACCTAAGTCTTTTAATCGTGTTAAAAGTGCATCTACAACAGATTGCGCTTTGTTTGATACAGGGAACATACGGCCATGATCTTCTTCTTTCAATTTTACCCCGAGATTTTCGAAGAATGTAATAATATCTTCATTATTAAAAATAGAAAAAGCGCTGTATAAGAAGCGGCCATTTCCTGGTATATGTTTAACGATTTCATCAAGTGGTAGACGGTTTGTTACGTTACAACGACCACCACCAGAAATCGCAAGTTTGCGCCCTAGTTTATTTCCTTTATCAAGAAGTAAGACATTTGCGCCTTCTTCTGCAGCACCGATTGCAGCCATTAGCCCAGAAGGCCCGCCACCGATTACAATAACATCATAATGCATAATATATCGACCTCATTTTCTACATTTCCTGCCTAAAAGAATAGCATGTTTTCCCTTAAAAGAAAAATAGAGTGAAGTACTGCTTGAGGGGAGAATTGTGGTACAATACAAAAGTTAGAGTTCAGCGTTATATAGGAAGTAGGAGGATTTTCGTATGTCCGATTCAAAATTTCTGCGCGGAACGCTTATTGTGACGTTAGGGACATTTTTAGTAAAGTTCTTAGGCATGATTTACGTCTTTCCGTTTCATGCATTAGTAGGCACAGAAGGCGGAACGCTCTATACATATGGATATATTCCATATACGATATTTTTAAGTATTGCAACGGCAGGGGTGCCGCTTGCTGTTTCAAAGTTTGTTTCCAAATATAATGCACTTGGAGATTATAAAACGAGCCGAAGAATGTTCCGCTCGGGAATGGTTATGATGATAGTAACAGGAGTTCTTTCCTTCTTAGTACTGTACATGACCGCACCATTATTTGCAGAAGCAATGCTTGGTAAACAAAGTTTACAAAATAAGGTAGAAGAAGTTACGACGATTATTCGCCTCGTAAGTTTCGCACTTATTGTTGTACCGGCAGCAAGTTTGATTCGTGGTTATTTCCAAGGTCACCA
Source organism: Bacillus cereus group sp. N11 (assembly GCF_016483605.1). NCBI lineage: Bacteria > Bacillati > Bacillota > Bacilli > Caryophanales > Bacillaceae > Bacillus > Bacillus cereus group sp. N11. The sequence goes on along the minus strand of NZ_JAEHBN010000005.1, from coordinate 161,087 downwards.
ATCGATGGGACCGACTACGGTGTCACAAATTATTGAACAAATTATTCGTATCGTCTTTTTACTAGCGGGTAGTTTCATCGTTATTAAAATACTTGGCGGTACAGTAGCAACAGCAGTCGGAGTTGCGACATTCGCTGCATTCGTTTCAGCAGTTGGAGCACTCGGCGTATTAATTTGGTACTGGTTAAAACGTAAAAAATATTTGGATCAATATTTAATTGAACAAACTGTACCAGAATCGACAGTAAGTACCGTTCAATTGTTTAAAGAGTTATTTGCGTATGCAATTCCTTACGTTGTAATTGGGTTAACAATTCCTTTATATCAACAAATTGATACATTGACATTTAACTCTATTATGCAGGCAATTGGTCAAGGTGATATCGCAGAGCGAGCGCTCGGTATTTTCACAATGTGGACGCATAAATTAATTATGATTCCAGTATCGCTTGCAACAGCGTTTAGTTTAACGCTTGTACCAGCGATTACAAAATCATTTACGGAAAAACAATATCGCTATTTAAAATTACAAATTACACAAACATTCCAGGCGAATATGTTTTTAACATTGCCAGCAGTTGTCGGTATTTCAACACTGGCTTATCCAATTTACACTGCGTTTTACGATTCAGATCCATTAGGTGGACAAGTGTTAATGTGGTATGCACCAGTTGCATTGTTATTTGCTTTATTTACGGTGACAGCCGCGATTCTGCAAGGGATTAATCAACAAAAACATGCGATTGTCGCACTTGTTATGGGTGTTATTTTGAAATTTGTATGTAACGTAATCTTTATTCGATATTTCGGTACAGTAGGAGCGATTTTAGCTACTGCAGTCGGTTTCTTAGCGTCCGTATGGTATACGAATAGACAAATCCAAAAACATGCACACTATTCATTTGGTGTTGTATATAAGAGAACATTCCAAATTGCAGTATTAACACTTGTAATGGTCGTGGCGGTAAAACTATCACAGTGGATTCTATCCTTCATGATTTCGCCAGATGGCCGTATTGGTGCTTTAATTACAGTTGCGATTTGTGCAGGTGTTGGTGGTCTTGTTTACGGTCTGTTAGCAATTCGCACAGGAGTACTTGAAAGAGTATTTGGCGGAGAAGCGTTAGAGAAAATCCAGCGTAAACTTGGCAGTAGATTCAAAATAAAGTTGAAATCAAAAGGGGCGTAAATACGTCCCCTTTTCTATGATAAATAAAGAAGGTGAAAAACGTGAGATTAGATAAATTATTAGCGAATATGGGATACGGAAGTAGAAAAGAAGTAAAGAAATTATTGAAAGACGGCGTTGTGAAGATTGATGGAACGCCGGTGAAAGATGCAAAGGTTCATGTAAATGTAGAAGAGCAAGAAGTTATGATTCACGGTGAAGTTGTAGAATATAAAGAGTTTGTTTATTTAATGCTGCATAAACCACAAGGTGTAATTTCAGCTACAGAAGATGATAATCACGAAACAGTAATAGATTTATTAGAACTAGAAGATGCAATCTTTGATCCGTTCCCAGTTGGACGACTTGATATCGATACGGAAGGTTTCTTATTGATAACAAATGACGGGAAGTTATCACATCAATTATTATCTCCGAAAAAGCATGTGCCGAAAAAATACTATGCACACGTTGCAGGAGTTGTAACGGAAGAGGATGTAAAAGAGTTTGCTAAAGGTGTTATTTTAGACGATGGTTATGAAACGAAACCAGGTGCACTTACAATATTAAAAAGCGATGATGTTTCTGAAATTGAGCTTGTGATTACAGAAGGAAAATTCCATCAAGTGAAGCGCATGTTTGAAGCAGTAGGGAAAAAGGTTGTTTACCTAAAGAGAACAGAGATGGGTCCGTTAGTATTAGATGAAGAACTAGAACTTGGAGAATACCGAGAGCTAACAGATGAAGAAGTAGAAATGTTAAAAACATATCAAGTAGATACTGAGAAGTAGTCCTGTTTTTAGGCGCAGAAAAGACCCCTTTCTAATGAGTTAGAAAGGGGTATGTATTTATTTACATACAATTATTTTTTCGTTATGAGGTCATTCTCACTTTCTTTCCTGTTGTTGTCCACTTACCGCGGCAAGGGCTATACACGAGTTCATTAAACTGCAACACATTTAGATCACGTTGTATCGTTCGCGGTGTGATCCCGAACTCATCTACAAGGTCTTTCGTCGTTACCGTTCCGTTTTCATTGATGTACATATAAATTGATTTAATGCGTGTTAGCATACGAGTAGTTGTAGGTTTCAAGAGAAAACCACTCCTCTACTAGTTTTTTTGACCCCATTCAGGAAAGAAGGTCGTTACTACCATTGTACTCTACATGATAAAATTCATGCTTTAATCTACTTAAATTTTACAAAAGTTTAACAAAATTTCATATAGAAAAATATTGGTAGTTGACATTGTATATATGATCAGTCAACTAACACATAAAATTCTACGTAAAACGCCAAATTCCTGCAAAATTTTTTGAAAAAATAAAAGAAAAACTAATGGGAAATATCTGAAATATTAAAATTGTTCGGTATTTAACTTTCGTGTATGGCATAAGGGATTTCGGTTTGCTATGATGAAAGAGATAATATAGCGAAGGATGGATGCGTGATGTCAGCGATTAATTGGACAGAAGAAGTTGCAAAACGAAAAGATGATTTAATTCGTGATACACAACAATTTTTGCAAATTAAAAGTGTGTGGGAAGAAGAGTCGGCGAAAGAGGGCGCACCGTTCGGTGAAGGTGTAGAAAAAGCTTTATCTTTCATGTTACATAAAGGAGAATTAGAAGGTTTTTCTTCTAAAAATTTAGAAGGTTATGCAGGTCATCTTGAAATGGGACAAGGAGAAGAACTAGTAGGTATTCTTTGTCATGTTGATGTTGTACCAGAAGGAGATGGCTGGACGACTCCTGCATATAGTGCAGATATTCGCGAAGGAAAGATTTTTGCACGTGGTGCAATTGATGATAAAGGCCCAACGATGGCAGCTTATTATGCGATGAAAATTGTGAAAGAATTAGGGTTGCCTCTTTCAAAACGCGTTCGTATGATTTTAGGAACAGATGAAGAAAGTAACTGGAAATGTGTAGATCACTACTTTAAAAACGAAGAAATGCCAACAATCGGTTTTGCGCCAGACGCGGACTTTCCAATTATTAATGCAGAAAAAGGAATTTCTGATATACAAGTTGTGCAAAATGGTAGTGAAGAGAAAAAAGGTGTATATGAACTCGTTTCATTTGAGTCAGGCCGTCGTTTAAACATGGTTCCTGATTTTGCAAAAGCGGTTATTACAGGAGAAGATGTAAATGCACTTACAGTAGCATATGAAGAGTATTTACAAACGGCTAAAAAAATAGGGAACTCAACTATAGAAGGAAATACAGTGACGTTGCAAATAGAAGGAATTTCAGCACACGGATCTACTCCAGAAAAAGGAGAAAATGCAGGTTTACTATTAGCAAACTTCTTAACTACAGTTTCACTTGATGGAAAAGCAAATGCATTTGCGACATTTGCAGCAGAAACATTTACTGGTGATATTTTTGGTGAAAAAGCTACTATTGCTTATAAAGACGAAGTTAGCGGTCCGTTAACAGTGAATGTCGGTCGCCTTTCTTATACGAAAGAAAACGGTGGCAACTTAGGGTTAAACGTACGTTACCCAGTTACGACTAACTTTGAAGAAATGATTGCGAAGTTAAAAGAATACGTTAGTATTCATGGATTTGAAGTAGCGGATTATTCTAACTCTCGTCCGCATCACGTCGATAAAGACCACGTATTAATTCGTACGCTGCAGCGCGTGTATGAAGAACAAACAGGAGAAAAAGCAGAGCTATTAGCAATCGGCGGTGGTACTTACGCCCGTTCATTGAAAGCTGGCGTTGCATTTGGCCCGCTATTCCCTGGAAAAGAAGAACTTGCGCATCAAAAAGATGAGTACATTGAAATTGAAGACTTATTAAAAGCAACAGCAATTTACGCGCAAGCAATTCATGAATTAGCGAAATAAAGGATATATGAATAATGACCGCTCTCTACTTTAGAGGGCGGCTTCTTTTTAACTGAATGAGATAAGAAAGAAAAGCAACAATAAAAAGAAGGAGATGATATAAATGGAGCCGCATTATTTTGTCGCAATTACTTTACCAAATTATATAAAAGAAGTGCTCTCTAATTATAAAGAGGATATGGAGGAGGAATTACCATTTCGCTCGTGGGTACATAAGGAAGACTATCATATTACCCTTTCCTTTTTAGGAAGTGCGACAGAGGAACAATTAAAAGGAATAAAGAATGGATTACAAACACTTATAGAAAAAAAGGAACTACCTTTCACATTACAAGGATTTTCAACATTTGGCATGGAAGACAGGCCACGTATTTTTTGGGCGAAGGTAAGTGAGAATCATGAGTTGTTTCAGTTACAAAAGCAAGTGCATGCGATTTGTGAAGGGAATGGGTTTTCTTTAGAAACACGTCCGTATCATCCACATATTACTGTTGCTCGTAAATGGATGGGAGAAAGAAAGTTTCATTTGGAAAATATAAAAAAAGTGCCTGAAATATCATTTCAAGCGGATACAATTACTTTATACGAATCTCACGTGAAGGAAACACCGAAATATAAATCGATTGCTGAAATAAAACTACAAAAATAGAATGTATGAAAACGTTTTTTATACAGGTGAATATACTATAGAGAATAATGGAGTTACTGTATAGAGTCTTGCTAATAAGAAAAGCTTTATTATTTGCAGCTCGTATACTCACACAAAGGCCCGATTGGTGGGGGCTAATAATTAGCAGGGGATACCCTGAATTGATTAAAGATTCACTTTATTTTAATTTTGAGAATGATGGTGATTTTTTTATGCTGAAAGTAAAACGTCCATTTGATGCCTATTTAGATGAAATGAATAAAATTACAATTTTGCTCCCACATGCGTATGGAACAAGTCGGACATTTCGTTTGCAAGAAGGAAATAATGTGAAAGATTTACCGATTGCTCATACTATTGCGCTTCCAGATGCAACAAAGTATGAGTGCTTTATAGAAGAGTCACTAGATGTGGGGAAGTATTATACAGTACGAGATGAACGGAACGAAGAAACGGATTTACAAATAGGCGCTGTTATTCGAACGGCAATTTTCGATGAGAAGTATTATTACGAAGGCACAGATTTAGGTGCTGTATACAAAAAAGAAGCAACAACATTTAAAGTGTGGGCTCCAACTGCGAGGCTTGCAAAAGTAAGATTTTATAAAAGTGATAAAGAATATACCGATTATGACATGCATAGAGAAGAAAATGGTGTTTGGGTTCATGCATTACAAGGGGATCATGATGGGGCTCGATATACCTTCCTCGTCTGTATTAATTTAATATGGAATGAAGCGGTGGATCCATACACAAAGTCAACGACTGCAAATGGGAAATACGGTGTTGTTATCGATTTGGAAAAGACGAATGTAACGAGACGAGAGGAATTACCACCATTACAGTCAATGACAGATGCTATATTGTATGAACTGCATATTCGTGATGCGACTATTCACCCAAATAGTGGAGTGAATAAAAAAGGAACATATAGAGGGTTGATGGAAGAGGGAACGACGGGACGGAATGGGACGTTAACAGGATTGTCTCATATAAAAGATTTAGGTGTTACACATGTTGAATTATTACCGTTATCTTGTTTCGGTGGTGTAGATGAGGCAAATCCTTCCGGCGCATATAATTGGGGTTACAATCCATTATATTACAATACGCCAACGGGGTTTTATGCTACAAACCTTGCTGATCCGTATAACAGGATAGTAGAGTGTAAGCAATTGATTGAAACATTTCATGAAAACGGTATCCGAGTAGTTATAGATGTTGTATATAATCACGTTTATGAAAGAGAACTATCATCATTTGAAAAGCTTGTTCCAGGTTATTATTTTCGCCATGGCGAAGATGGTATGCCTTCTAATGGGACGGGAGTTGGAAATGATATAGCGTCTGAACGGAAAATGATGAGGAAATTCATTATAGAGTCTATTTTATATTGGCTGACGGAATACAATGTTGATGGATTCCGATTCGACTTAATGGGGATTTTAGATGTTGATACAATGAACATAATAGAAAAAGAAGTGCGAAACATAAAGCGAGACGCATTGTTATTAGGAGAAGGATGGGATTTACAAACACCGCTTCCTCTTGAAGAAAAAGCAACGTTAAATAATGCAAGAAAAATGCCACATATCGCGCAGTTTAATGATCAATTTCGTGATGGAATAAAAGGTAGCACATTTAATGTAAATAAACGTGGTTTTGCGTTTGGTGGGCATGTAGACTGTCAGCATTTACAGTATATAGCATCAGGTAGTCTTTTAAGTGTGAAAGAAACAGGATTATTTCTAGAACCGGTACAAAGTATTAACTATGTAGAATGTCATGACAACATGACGATGTGGGATAAACTAGTGCACAGTAATGAAGAACCGGAAGAGATTTTGAAAAAACGGCACCTTCTAGCAAGCGCAATAGTTATTCTTTCGCAAGGAATTCCTTTCTTACACGCAGGACAAGAGTTTTATCGTACGAAGAATGGAAATGAAAATAGTTATAATGCAAATGATGAAATAAATCGATTAGACTGGGATCAAAAAGAGAAAGAGATGGAGACAGTTAACTATATAAAAGGGTTAATTGCGATTCGCAAAGAGCACGGGGCATTCCGATTACAAAACGCAGATCTTATAAAAAAGCATATGACTTTTTTGCAAACATCTACAGAAGTACTTGCATACCACCTAGAGCATGTAGAATTGTTTGGGCCGTGGAAAGAAATTGTCGTTTTATTTAATAGCGGTTTGGAAGCTAAAACGGTGCAGCTTCCAAAAGAAGGAACGTGGCATGTGTTAGTAAACGAAAAGCAAGCGAAAATAGAGCCAATTTCTTCATTTAGAGGAAAGGAACTTCAATTGGCTCCCATTAGCACGTATATATTGACGATAATGTGACAAATCGCTACTTGACGATGAGAATGTAATAAATGTAGAATTGACAAAGGTGACGATTTTGATAAGTTGTCATTCTATGAGTGGTTTTGTAAAATAAAATAGAGAGTTTTTGGCTTATGCCAAGTTTTCTTTTCATTTACAGTAAAATATATATGAATCCACAACATGTGTAGAAATGTTGCGGTTTTTCTTTTCATAACTATAAAAGATAAGGATTTGTTAACGGGTAATGAATATGGAATGGTTGGAACAATTATTAGGAAAAGAGTGGAGTCTTGTACCGGCTGGTGGAGTAACGGGCGATGCATATATTGCGCAAAACGGACAACAGAAGTTATTTTTAAAGCGGAATACATCGCCCTTTTTAGCGGTATTGTCAGCAGAAGGAATTGTTCCAAAATTACTTTGGACAAGAAGGGTAACGAACGGTGATGTGATTTCTGCTCAAAAATGGCTTCCGGGACAGAAGCTAGAGCCAGAGGATATGAAACTAGAACGTGTTGCGAAACTTTTGAAGAAAATACACTCCTCTAAAGCGCTTGTGCAGATGATTCAAAGACTTGGGAAGCAGCCGCTTCACGCCCAAGAGTTATTACAACAATTGCAACTTGTTTTAAGGGGAGATATAAGGGTAGATGAAACAATTCAGCAAGGCCTTCAATATTTAACGGATTCATTAAAAAGTATTGAATACAATGAATTCGTTGTATGCCATTGTGATGTAAACCATAACAACTGGATATTGTCGGACGAAGATGAGTTGTTTTTAATTGATTGGGATGGAGCTGTCATTGCTGACCCAGCTCTAGACCTAGGTATGTTATTATACTGGTACATTCCGCGTCATGAATGGAGTGAGTGGCTCGGGTATTATGATATTGAAATGGATGAATCATTGCTTAGGCGTATGAGATGGTATGTAATAGCACAAACGATTTTATCTATTCAATGGCACACAACAAAAAAACAGCAAGCAGAAGCTGAATATTGGCATCAATATTTACAGCAACTACTTGCTTCAGAATAATACTTAAGAAAAATTGTCCATTCCAGCAATCCACTGAGTAAGTTGTTCTTGATTATTGGAAATATGGTTGTCCAAATTAGAGGAAGATTTACCCGATTGACTATAAGAATATACATCGTTTAGCATTGTTTTAGCGTCATTACTTATATTATCGTTTGCGAGTAACGATTGAATGAGGCGCTCTAATTGCTCGCATTCAGAAACTGTCCCGCAGCAATCGCTTTGGTGATTGACTAAAATATCTTTCAGCACTTCTAATTGATGTTGTTGACTAATTGGCATGAACGGATCATCCTTTCGATTGTTTTTCTCTTCTCGGAATGTAAGAGAAAAAGCTACGTCGTCATGGAATGTTTAATGCTGTATGTAGTTTTTATCAAAATGGTACATCTTATACTTGAAAGAAACGGACCGAGTGCTCGTACGTACTTGGTTTTTTGTTTGGTAGATTGATTAAAACAGAAAAAAGGAATCATTCCTTTAAAATAGCTTTGTAAAGAGAGGGAGACATCTATGCGTTTAAGACATAAACCATATGCATTAGATCGAATTAATGAGTATTCACATATCGTAATTGGAAACCCAGAAGAGCGCGCGGGTAATTGGAAAGAAGTATTTGGAAATGAACAACCCATTCACATTGAAGTAGGTACAGGTCGTGGCCGCTTTATGTACGATATGGCAAAAGCAAATCCACATATTAATTATATTGGAATTGAAAAATTTACGAGTGTTGTTGTAGATGCACTTGATAAATTAATTGAAGAAGAATTACCGAACTTAAAGTTAATAAATAAAGATGCTGAAGATTTAACAGTTTTCTTTGCAAAAGGTGAAATTGATCGTGTTTATTTAAACTTCTCAGATCCATGGCCGAAGAATCGTCACACGAAGCGTCGTTTAACGTATAAAACGTTTTTACGCAATTATGAAGAAGTGTTAGTAGAGGGCGGAGAAATTCATTTCAAAACAGATAACCAAGGGTTATTTGAATACTCTCTAATGAGTATGGCTGAGTATGGTATGTTACTAACTTACTTAAGCCTAGATCTTCATAACAGTGATTTTGAAGGTAATATTATGACTGAGTACGAAGAGAAGTTCTCTAGTAAAGGTCATCGTATTTATCGAGTTGAAGCGAAGTATCGCACAGAGCCTATGCAGTAATGCATAGGTTTTTTTATAACTAAAATAATCAGAATTTTATGTTAAAATTAATGTAAAAGGGGGATGTGTGATGGAAGAATTACGAATTGGAGATATAAAAGTGACGTGGTTAAAAGGTGGGAACACACATTTAGATGGCGGGGCAATGTTTGGCGTTGTGCCGAAAGTACTTTGGTCACGAAAATATAAACATAACGATACAAATCATATATATTTACGAACAGATCCGTTACTTTTGCAAACGAAAGATGGAAATATGCTTATTGATTCTGGAATAGGAAACGGTAAATTGAATGAGAAAATGAAGAGAAATCAAGGAGTAACGGAAGAGTCATCGGTTTATGAATCTTTAGAAAAACGGGGATTAAAGCCTGAAGATATTCACTACGTCTTAATGACGCACCTTCATTTTGATCATGCATCTGGTTTAACGAAATGGGAAGGGGAGCACCTTGTACCGACGTTTCCGAATGCGAAAGTTTATGTAAGTGAAACAGAATGGAATGAAATGAGGAACCCAAATATTAGATCACGTAATACATATTGGAAGGAAAATTGGGAGCCGATTGTAGATCAAGTTGTTACGTTTCAGCAAGAAATAGAAATTACGGATGAAATAAAAATGGCGCATACAGGCGGTCATAGTGATGGACATGCAGTTATTGCGTTAGAAAGCAAAGGTGAAACGATGCTTCATTTAGCTGATCTATTGCCGACGCACGCCCATCAAAATGTATTATGGGTAATGGCGTACGATGATTATCCGATGACATCGATTGAAAATAAGCAAAAGTGGATGAAGTACGGTGCTGAAAACGATGCATGGTTTTCATTTTATCATGACGCATATTATCGTGCAGTGAAGTGGAATAAGGAAGGACATATTGTAGAAAAAATTGAGAGAAAAACGAGTATAGAAGCTTAAAAAAAAGAGGTTGTTCCATCATATTTATTGGAGCAGCCTCTTTTTTATTGTCGGGTTTTGTCGGTAAGTCGATATATTTAAACAAACGCTGATATAATTTGAGTTGCGCCGATATAATTGGGAAATCGCTGATATAAATCGAGTTGCGCCGATATATTCGGAAAATCGCCGATATAATTTTAATCACTATCCGCAATTTTTCAAAAAAAAGAGGTTCACCTAATGGGAAACCTCTTTTTATGCTGCTATTACCTCTAAAACAGTACCTGTTTTAGCATCAACTAAAAATTCAAATCGTTCTTGTATATCATCTAACATTGTTGTAAGACCGCCGCGATAAACTTCATACGCAACATCATATTTTTCAAATGTCTCTGGAACCATATGTACCCAAGAGCCAGTAATTTCACCTTTATGATTTAATGCTTGTTTCACCATTTTCAATGCTTTTTCTGAAGAAATATGGGATTGTTCTTGTACTTTGTTTGCAACGAAATAACCAGCTGCAAATCCAACGCTAAGACCTGCTACTAAACCTTTCCAGCTCATATATTCACCTCAATTCTATAAAATAAAAATAGTGTACCGATAATAATTATAAAGCAAATGCAGCTAAAAAAGAAGAAACTAGAAACATTTCGAAAATTTCGTTACAATAAAAAAGGTATTCTACTAAGGTTTGAAAGAAGGGGACTTCGTGAATAAAGAGACATTACAATTATTTCGTACGTTAACAGAATTACAAGGTGCGTCAGGTTTTGAACATGATGTACGCCGTTTTATGAAGCAAGAATTAAGCAAATATGCTGATGAAATTGTGCAAGACGGTTTAGGTAGCGTATTTGGTCTGAAAAAAGGGGACGAAACTGGCCCACGTGTTCTTGTAGCAGGTCATATGGATGAAGTAGGTTTCATGGTTACGCAAATTACGAAAAACGGAATGCTTCGTTTTCAAACGTTAGGCGGCTGGTGGAGCCAAGTGCTATTAGCGCAGCGCGTACAAGTGATGACGAAGAATGGTCCTGTTATAGGGGTTGTTGGTTCTATCCCTCCTCATTTATTAAGTGATGCGCAACGTGCAAAAACGATGGATATAAAAAATATGCTAATCGATATAGGTGCAGATAGTTATGAAGATGCGATTGAAATTGGTGTAAAACCAGGACAACAAATCGTGCCAATCTGCCCGTTCACACCGATGGCAAATGAGAAGAAAATTATGGCGAAAGCTTGGGACAACCGTTATGGATGTGGCCTGGCAATCGAGTTATTAAAAGAATTAAAAGATGAAACATTACCGAATACATTATACTCTGGTGCTACTGTACAAGAAGAAGTAGGTCTTCGCGGAGCACAAACAGCTGCTAATATGATTCAACCAGACATTTTCTATGCGCTTGATGCAAGTCCAGCAAACGATGCTTCTGGTGATAAAACGCAGTTCGGTCAATTAGGAAAAGGTGCTCTTCTTCGTATTTACGATCGTACGATGGTAACTCATCGAGGAATGCGCGAATTCATTTTAGATACAGCAGAAACACATAATATTCCGTACCAATACTTTATTTCACAAGGTGGGACAGATGCGGGCCGTGTACATACAAGTAACTCAGGTATCCCATCAGCAGTAATTGGTGTTTGTGCTCGCTACATTCATACGCATGCTTCTATTTTACATGTTGATGATTATGCAGCAGCAAAAGAACTTATTACAAAGCTTGTAAGAACAACGGACAAAACGACGTTAGAAACAATTAAGAATAACGCGTAAAGAGGAAGGGCTGCAGAGCTCTTTCTTTTTTTAGGTAGGAGAGATGACCCAGCGATGTGTAGTAGCGGTCAGTGCTTAATTAGTGCTCGAATAATGCATGAAGACCGCGGAAGAATGTTTTTGTGTTCGGGACCAAAAATATTGTGGGAAGTCACCTTCTACTATAGGTAGAAGGGATTCCTTGGTGGTGTGTGGTAGTGGTTGGCACTTCATTTGTGCTGAAGTGGATATTAGAACAGAATAATGAATTCTTATAGAGGTGAACGAAATGAAGGTAGTAGTTGGATCGAAGAATAAAACGAAGGTTGGGGCTGTGGAGAAGGTATTGAAAGATGCTGAAATTACATCTCTTTCTGTCCCATCGGGAGTATCGGCACAGCCATTTTCAGATGAAGAGACGATGCAAGGAGCAATTAATAGAGCGAAGCGAGCATTGCAAGAAGGAGAAGCTCAAATTGGTATTGGGTTAGAAGGCGGCGTGATGAAAACGGATCACGGTTTATTTATGTGTAACTGGGGCGCACTCGCAACGAGTGACGATAAGATATTCGTTGCCGGTGGAGCACGTATTAAGTTACCAGACGATTTTTTAACGCCTCTTGAAGATGGTAAAGAGTTAAGTGAAGTGATGGAAGAGTTTGTAGAGCGGAAAGATATTCGTAGTCACGAAGGTGCTATCGGTATTTTTACAGACGATTATGTCGATCGAACGGAATTATTTGTACACGTTGTTAAGTTACTCGTTGGGCAATATAAGTATGATAAAAAGCAAGCATAAACCTTGCACCGTGTACGATGTATGGTAGTATAAAGAAAAGATTATAGTGTGAAAAAAGTGCACGCATTAGAGGAGGAAATATAGATGAAATCATTAGAAAGCATGGAACAATTCCAAGAATTAAAAAATGAAGAGAATGTAGTCTTCATGTTCTCAGCAGAATGGTGCCCAGATTGCCGTTTCGTTGATCCATTTATGCCAGAAGTAGAAGAGAAGTATAGTGATTTCTCATTTTACTATGTAGATCGTGATGAGTTTATTGATCTATGCGTAAAATTAGACGTATTTGGCATTCCAAGCTTTGTAGCGTACAATAAAGGTGAAGAAACTGGACGCTATGTAAACAAAGATCGTAAAACACAAGAGCAAATCGAAGAGTTTATTGAAGGTTTAAAATAAAACAATTAGCCAATTGAATTGTAAAAACAACCTCTACCTTCGCGGGGGAGGTTATTTTTTTGGAAGGGAGGAAAAAGAGATGAAAATGACAAGTAAAAAGATGAAAGACGAGTTAATGAAGAAATTATCTCGACCAGAATGGGATTTTCATTATGATAGCGAGAAAGAAGTTCTTCGTATTGAACAAACAAACTCGAAAAAAGGTATTAACGTATCACTTCCAGGAGTAGTAGCGAAATGGGAAGTGAACAAAGAAAAGGCGATTGAAGAGGTTGCTTATTATGTACAAGAAGCGTTAATTGCAATGCATAGAGAAGAAAATAGCACGGCGAAAATTTTACCTGTTATTCGCTCTACTTCTTTCCCAAAACAATCAGAAGAAGGAAATCCGTTTATTATGACGGATCATACGGCGGAAACACGTATTTATTACGCGCTAGATTCTAATAAAACGTATCGCCTAATTGATGAGCGCTTATTACAAAAATTAGAGCTTACAGAGCAGCAAGTGCGCGAAATGGCATTATTTAATGCTCGCTCATTAGGTTATGAATTTAAGCAGGACACAGTAGCGGATAATACATTCTACTTTTTAAACACAAATGATGGGTATGATGCGAGTCGTATTTTAAACGAAACGTTACTACAATCGATGCGTGAAAAGATCTCTGGTGACATGGTTGTTGCTGTTCCTCACCAAGACGTATTAATTATTGCTGATATCGTCAACGAAATCGGTTATGATATTATTGCACAAATGACAATGAAATTTTTTGCCGAAGGGCATGTTCCGATTACATCACTTTCATTCGTTTATGAAGATGGGGACTTTGAACCAATCTTTATTTTAGCGAAGAATCGGAAGAAGACAGATGGAAAAGAGAAAGGATGAACGAAGTGAACGTTTTTTATAACCTTGAAGGAATTGGTGACACTTTAATTGTTGCCTTACAAGATATTACTTTAGAGAACCGTACTTTTGATCGTAAAGGAGATGTTGCACGCGTATACGATCGTGAAAGCAATGTAACAGCAGGATTCAACATCTTTAATGCATCTTCTTACTTAGAAGTAAAAGAAACAGGTAACCTGACATTAACGAAAGAGCTTGTAGAAACAATCAACGAAATTTTAGCGAAGAACGGCTTTGAAGAAAAAGTAGAAGCAGATCTTTCTCCGAAATTTGTTGTAGGTTATGTAGCTGAAAAAGAAAAGCACCCAAATGCTGATAAATTAAACATTTGTACAGTAGAAATTGGTACAGAAACATTACAAATCGTATGTGGTGCACCAAACGTTGATGCAGGACAAAAAGTTGTCGTTGCAAAAATCGGCGCTGTTATGCCAAGTGGTATGTTAATTAAGCCAGCTGAGCTTCGCGGTGTTCCTTCTTCTGGAATGATCTGCTCTGCACGTGAATTAGAGCTTCCAGACGCTCCGCAAGAAAAAGGTATTCTTGTATTAGAAGATAGCTTTGAAGTTGGACAAGAGTTTAAATTTTAATTGATATAAGAAAAGAGAGGTTGTCCTTTTGGACAGCCTCTCTTTTCTTTTTATCATTCTTTGTCGGTAAGTCGAAATTTCGTAGTGAATCGTTGATATATTGAGAGTTGTGATGGATATATTTAAAAAATCGTTGATATATTGAGAGTTGTGATAGATATATTTAAAAAATCGTTGATATATTGAGAGTTGTGATAGATATACTCAAAAAATCGTTAATATGATAAGGGTGTCACCTTTTTTTAAAAAATCTATATTGTATTTTATAAACAATCTAGTTAAAATTTAGAAAAATAGAAGGGGATAAACGTATGAAACAACAACCAAAAATCGCAGAACTTCTAAAACGAATTGAAACTTCAAAACAGCAAGATGTTGAGCTAGGTACTTATGAAATATATGTATTTAGTGAAGATGAACTGGAAAAAGGGCAGATCGGTTATCGATATGATAAACATAAAAATTCATTAATAAGCAATGAAAGTGGAAAATGGCAAGAAGAATGGATTGTTATTGGATATGAAACAGATATGGGTGATCCAGTTTTCGTGAATGTGGATGATGACGCTTATCCAGTCTATACGGCAGAGCGTGGTACAGAAACGTGGCAGCCTGTTTATATTGGAAGTATGGATGAGGTTATAAAACAATTATAAGAAAAACTTTGAGTCCGGTGCAAAGTGATGGGAGAGAAGCATGAAGTATATAAAAATAATGGTCATGACTGCATTCATTGGAATATATATGGGAGGTTGTTCACAAGAACAGTCGAAAAAAGAAACATTATCTTCTACACAAGAAAATAGTAAAGATGATAAAGAAGAAGCACCGGTAGAAAAGCAGCAAGAAGAACAAGAAAAAAAAGAAGAATCGCAAACAATTCAAACGAATGAACAAGTAGAAACTAAGCGGGAGGAAGTATCGGCCGAGGAAAAGAAAGAGGAAAATACGCCGGTGAAGCCAACTGAGCAACTTATGCAAAATAATGAACAAAAAGTAGAGAGTAATGAAAAACAAGGAAAGTTTCTCGTCGTTATTGATCCAGGGCATCAACAAAAAGCAAATTTAAATTTAGAACCGATTGGACCAGGGGCAACGACGCAAAAATATAAAGTGACAGATGGTACAACGGGTGTTGTGACGAAAAAGAGAGAGGCTGTACTTGTATTAGAAATGTCTTTTTTATTAAAAGAAAAGCTTGAAGCAAAAGGGATACAAGTAGTAATGACGAGAACGTCACAAGATGTTGATATAAGCAATAAAGAACGTGCGACATTCGCAAACGATCATAAGGCAGATTTATTTTTACGCCTTCATGCAGATGGTTCTGAAAATCCAAATCAAAGTGGGTTTGCTGTATTGACGCCAGCAGAAGGAAGTCCCTATACGAAAGAGATTTATGCAGAAAGTCTTCAAATCTCGCAAAAGATAGTAAATAAAATGAGAGAAAACAATCAGGTGAAAGTAAATGGGATTAAATTTAGGGATGACCTTTCTGGATTTAATTGGGCGAAAGTTCCTGGCGTACTATTAGAGCTCGGGTTTATGTCCAATGAGGATGAAGATAAAAAATTATCTGACCCGCAGTATGTAAATTCTTTACTGCAAAGTGTAACAGATAGTGTAGATGAATATCGGAAGAGTAAAGCTTAAAAGCAGTCTTACATAGAAGGCTGCTTTTTTCTATATGAAAACAATCGTAAATTAGAATGTTATGGATAAATATGACATGCTTAATTTTACCTGCACTTTTTGCCGAATGCTGATACAATAAAGGATGTTACTATTTAGTAGAAAGAGTGGTAAGCATGTTAGATTGGATGAAAAAGCTGTTTAACAAAGAGGAAGAACAAACAGCGATGAATAAAGAAGCAATGAAACAAATTGAAAGTCAGCCGAAAATTCCTCGTGTAAACCACTACACTGAAGCAAGAGAAGCACAAATGGCAAGCAGAAATGCAGGTAAATGTCGTTTTCCATTAATACCAGATGATGGATTTGATGAGGATGACGTAAGAGAATTACCTCACTTTGAAGAACAACCTGTTCAAAGAGGTATATACGAAGAGCAGCCTACTCAAAGAGGAATAAAAGTGGAGAGAAGTAGACGGCAGTATGTGGAGAATGCAGTTTCTACATACGAAGAGCCGGAAGTGCAATATGAACCGGATCCAGAGCCAGTCGTAAAAAAAGTATCTGTATCGCCGCAAGAAAGTAGCCGTAGACCATTTCGTCCAACAGAAATGATTTCGCCGATTTATGGATATAATCGTCCTTCAGTAGAGAAAAAGGAAGAAAAGCAGGAGGAAGAAAAGGAAAGAGAAGATCTTGAAATATCTGTAGAGGGCAAATCAGTCGTTGATGCATGGTTAGAGAAAAAAGGGTATACATTATCTTATTTCTCAGAAGGAAAAGCACCGACTTCTTCTAGTCATCAAGACGTTGATCAGCAAGGTCAACAGAGTAAAAAGGAAGAAAAGTCAGTTGTTGATCAATGGCTCGAGAAAAACGGTTATGAAATTGAGCGCCAAGAGCCAGTAGTAGAAGAAAAAGAAGTAATTCAAGAAATAAATACACCGCAGGAAGTTTCAGCGGATGAATTACTTCATAAAACGGTAGCTGAGCGTATGGAAGATGCAGAGCAAGAAAAAGATGTAGTGGTGCTAAACGAAAACATTTTACAAGAGGAATTAGTAGATTCCAAAGTAGAGCACGAGGATACAATATTATCAGAAGAAATTAAACGTAATACAGAAATAGAACAACCTATTATGGAAGTAGAAAAGCAAGCTCCAGAAGAATCAGTGATTGTCAAAGCAGAAGAAAAACTTGAAGAAACAATCATTGTGGAAATACCAGAAGAGCTTGGAGAAGTTGCAGAAGTAATGGCGGAAGCAGAAGAAACTGAAGAAGCAGAAGTAATGGCGGAAATGGAAGAAACTGAAGAAGCAGAAGTAATTGCAGAAACAGAGGGGTCTGAAGTAGAAGCAATTGTAGAACTTGAGGAAACGCAGCAAGAAATGGTATTAGATGAAGCAATTGAACAAAAAAATGAATTCATACATGTTGCTGAGGCTGATGAACAAACGAAGGAAGATGTCCAAAGTTTTGCGAATGTTTTAATTGCAGAAACAGAGGAAAGTAAACTATTTGTAGAAGAAGGGCCAGTCGCTGAAGAACAACCAGTTGTAGAAGAAGGGCCAGTCGCTGAAGAACAACCAGTTGCAGAAGAAGGGCCAGCCGCTGAAGAACAACCAGTTGTAGAAGAAGGGCCAGTCGCTGAAGAACAACCAGTTGTAGAAGAAGGGCCAGTCGCTAAAGAACAACCAATTGTGCAAAAAGAAGAGCCAAAACGTGAGAAAAAGCGTCATGTACCATTTAATGTTGTTATGTTGAAACAAGACAGAACGCGATTAATGGAAAGACATGCGGCTAGAACGAGTGCAATGCAATCTTCTATGAGTGAGCGAGTAGAGAATAAGCCTGTACACCAATTAGAAGAACAACCAACGCAACAAATGATAGTAGAACCACAAGTGGAAGAGAAACCAATGCAGCAAGTGGTAGTAGAACCACAAGTGGAAGAAAAGCCAATGCAGCAAGTGGTAGTAGAGCCACAAGTGGAAGAAAAGCCAATGCAGCAAGTGGTAGTAGAACCACAAGTGGAAGAACAACCAGCGCAACAAATGGTAGTAGAATCACGAATGGAAGAACAACCAGTGCAACAAATGGTAGTAGAATCACGAGTGGAAGAAAGACCAGTACAACAAATGGTTGCAGGGCAAGTACAAAAGCCAAGTTCAAGTACAGAACCACAAGAGAAAGCATATGTTGTAAATCAAAGAGAGAACGATATGCGAAATGTATTACAAACACCACCAACATATACCGTTCCGCCATTAGCATTATTGTCAATCCCGCAACAGTCAGCGTTAGATAATACGGAATGGTTGGAAGAGCAAAAAGAATTGTTAGATACAACGTTTAATAATTTCCATGTTGGAGCACATGTTATTAATGTATCGCAAGGGCCGGCAGTAACTCGTTTTGAAGTACAGCCAGATCCAGGTGTGAAAGTAAATAAAATTACAAACTTAAGTGATGATATTAAGCTGAGTTTAGCTGCGAAAGATATTCGTATTGAAGCACCAATTCCAGGGAAGAGTGCGATTGGAATTGAAGTTCCAAATAAAGAAAGTAAGCCAGTATTTCTTCGTGAAATTTTAAGAAGTCCTGTGTTTACAAAGAGTGAATCACCACTTACTGTTGCGCTTGGACTTGATATTTCTGGTGATCCAATTGTAACGGATATTCGAAAAATGCCACACGGACTTATTGCGGGTGCAACGGGTTCTGGTAAAAGTGTGTGTATTAACGCAATTTTAACGAGTATTTTATATAAAGCGAAGCCACATGAAGTGAAGTTAATACTAATTGATCCGAAGATGGTTGAGCTTGCACCATATAATTCTGTTCCGCATCTTGTAGCACCTGTTATTACGGATGTAAAAGCAGCTACTGCTGCATTAAAGTGGGCAGTTGAAGAGATGGAACGCCGTTATGAATTGTTCGCGCATGCTGGTGCTCGTGATTTAACGCGTTATAATACGATTGTAAGCGAGCGAGAAATTCCGGGTGAGACATTGCCTTACATTGTTATCGTCATTGACGAGTTAGCTGATTTAATGATGGTGGCACCTGGTGATGTTGAGGAGGCGATTTGTCGTATTGCCCAAAAAGCTCGTGCTTGTGGTATTCACTTATTAGTTGCGACGCAGCGTCCATCGGTAGATGTTATTACAGGTTTAATTAAATCAAATATTCCAACGCGTATTGCGTTTACTGTATCATCTCAAGTTGATTCGCGTACGATTATCGATATTGGTGGCGCGGAAAAATTACTTGGCCGTGGTGATATGTTATTCTTAGGGAACGGTACATCTAAGCCAGTTCGTGTACAAGGTGTATATGTATCGGATGATGAGATTGAAAAAACAGTTGATCATGTGAAAAAGCAAATGAAGCCGAATTACTTATTTAAGCAAGAGGATTTATTAGCAAAATCAGAACAGAGTGAGTCGGAAGATGAACTATTTTTAGATGCATGTCAATTTGTTGTAGAACAAGGGGGAGCGTCCACATCTTCTGTACAGCGAAAATTCCGCATCGGTTATAATCGCGCGGCACGTCTCATTGAAGAGATGGAATCGCAAGGGATTATTTCTGAAGGAAGAGGAACGAAACCGAGAGATGTCCTTATTTCTGAGGATGAATTCGCTGCTATGCAGGAAACAAATATATAGTAAACGGTTTTGCTGTATACTAAGAGAAAATGTTGGATAGTAAAGTAGGGAGTAAAGCGACATGAAAGAAATTGAATTAAAATTAAAAGGTGAAATAAATAGACTAACAAATAGAACATTTAAATTTGACGAACGTGTTGGAGAAGGTTGGTTCTCTGCCGTTTACTTTTTAAAGACTAGAGAAATCATTGAAGAATTTCGCCCGAAAAGTATTGTAACGATGCAATTTTTCCAAAAGGAAAATGCAGTTCTTTGCGGAACAGATGAAGTAATTGCATTGCTGCAAACATTCGCTAAAAATCCTGAGGAACTTGAAATTAACTCTTTAAAAGATGGCGATAATATTAGTCCATTTGAAACAGTGTTAACAATTCATGGTCCTTATGAAAATTTCGGATTTTTAGAAGGTGTCATTGATGGGATTTTAGCTCGTCGTACATCGGTTGCGACAAACGTATATAACGTTGTCCAAGCTGCACGTAGTGTAGATAAAGAAAAACCAGTTATTTTCATGGGAGACCGTGACGATCATTATACACAACAAGCTGGTGACGGTTATGCAGCATACATCGGAGGTATGAGCGCACAAGCGACGCATGCGATGAATGAATGGTGGGGCAGAAGTGGTATGGGGACGATGCCTCACGCATTAATTCAAATGTTTAATGGTGATGTTGTGGAAGCCGCAAAAGCATATCATAAGAAATTCCCAGAAGATGAATTAGTTGTATTAATTGATTACAATAATGATGTCATTACAGATGCACTTCGCGTAGCGCGTGAATTTGGATCAACATTAAAAGGTGTGCGTGTCGATACGTCTCGTACAATGATTGATCAATACTTCATTCGTCACCCAGAAGTACTTGGAACATTCGATCCACGTGGTGTAAACCCATCGCTTGTATTTGCACTTCGTAAAGCACTTGATGAGGAAGGATTCCAGCATGTAGACATCGTTGTAACTGGTGGATTTGATGAGAAGCGTATTCGTGAATTTGAAGCTCAAAACGTGCCTGTGGATATATACGGGGTAGGAAGTAGCTTATTAAAAATGAATATTGGCTTTACTGGTGATAACGTAGAATTAAATGGAAAACCAGAAGCGAAAGCTGGCCGTAAATATCGTCCAAACCCACGTCTAGAGCGTGTTCAATTAGAAACAAGAGAAGATATGTAAAAGAGAGGAAAACTGATAGGTGATTGACCCTATCAGTTTTTCTGTTATCATAGTATAGCGGCTTCTTTTTTGCTATAATGGACTTGATATGGGCATACAAAGAAGTACGTACGAGTTTATCCTGATAAGTGAAGAGAAAGAATAACTTCACTACATCAAAATGTATGATGATTACCAAAATAAGAAAAGATTCATATACTGTCTTATAGATAGGCCGTTGTATTAGTTCGAAATGTTGGAGGTTCTTTAAGATGACAGTTTACCATTTTGTAGGAATTAAAGGAACAGGAATGAGTTCATTAGCACAAATTCTTCATGACATGAAGCATACTGTTCAAGGGTCTGATTATGAAAAGCGTTTCTTTACACAAACAGCGTTGGAAAAGCGTAATATCTCAATCCTTCCTTTTGATAAAAATAATGTTAAAGAAGGACAAGTGATTATTGCAGGAAATGCATTCCCTGATACGCATGAAGAAATCGTAGCAGCGAAAGAATTAAACATCCCAGTACATCGTTACCACCACTTTTTAGGTGACCTTATGAACCAATACACAAGTGTTGCTGTAACTGGTGCACATGGAAAAACATCAACAACAGGTTTGTTAGCCCATGTAATGCAAGGTGCACACCCGACATCTTACCTTATTGGCGATGGAACTGGGCATGGGGTAGAAAATAGTAAGTATTTTGTATTTGAAGCTTGTGAGTATCGTCGTCATTTCTTGTCTTACAATCCAGACTATGCAATTATGACAAATATTGATTTTGATCATCCAGATTATTTTGCAGACATCAATGATGTATTTGGTGCATTCCAAGAGATGGCATTGCAAGTGAAAAAGGGTATTATTGCATGTGGTGATGATGAAGAACTTCAAAAAATTCAAGCGAAAGTACCTGTTATTTTCTATGGATTTGGAGAAGATAATGATTTCCAAGCACGTAACATTCAAAAGAGAACAGATGGTACAATATTCGATGTATTCGTTCGTAATACGTACTATGACACGTTCAAAATTACAGGATACGGCAACCACAGTGTATTAAATGCATTAGCAGTAATTGCGCTTTGCCATTACGAAAATGTTGATGTAGAAGCAGTTAAACATCAATTAACAACTTTTGAAGGCGTAAAACGTCGCTTTAATGAAAAGCCGATGGGAGAGCAAGTTATCATCGATGACTACGCACACCATCCGACAGAAATTAACGCAACGATTGAAGCTGCTCGTCAAAAACACCCAGAGCGTGAAGTTGTCGCTGTATTCCAGCCACATACATTCTCACGTACAGAAAAGTTCTTAGATGAGTTCGCAGAAAGCCTAAGCAAAGCTGACCAAGTATACTTATGTGATATTTTCGGATCAGCACGTGAAAACAAAGGTGACTTAACAATCGAAGATCTGCAAAAGCGTATTGACGGTGCAGAACTAATTACAGATACAACAACGGATGTATTAAAGAAACATAAAAACGGCGTTCTAATTTTCATGGGCGCAGGAGACATCCAAAAATTCGAAGCAGCTTACGTAAAAGAAGTTCAAGTTGCAGAGAAGTAATAGAAAAGACGCATAGCTTGGCTGTGCGTCTTTTTTGTTGTGTTCATATTTTATCCCGCTATTTGTGGGCAGTAAAACTCCCACTGATTAAAGTTTCATTTTATTTGCGTATTGACCTAGAGTTAACTCTAGGTTGTAAGATAAATATGTAAAAACAAGGGGGAGAGAACATGTATAAAATCGGTGAAGTAGCAGAGTTAACAGGGATGGGGATTCATACTTTGCGCTATTATGAGAAGTTAGGTTTATTACCACCACCAACGCGAAATAGCGGCATTCGTCAGTATACAGAAGGTGATGTGCGTCTATTAAAATTCTTATATTCATTAAAGCAAACTGGAATGTCATTAGAAGAAATCGCTGAGTTTGCAAGTGATGGATGTATTATAGAGGAAATCAAGCAGCGGAAAGAGGAAGTACCTACGAAAGTAAAAAAGAGAATTTTAATTTTAACAACTCACTTAGAGCGGTTAAAAGAACAACAGGAACAATTGCAAAAAGTAGTTCAACTAACAGAAGAGAAATTAGAAATTTATTACGGTTTTTTAGAAGAGAAAAACTCGGAGGCTGACAATGAAGAATAAAGTATATGCGCAGCTGTTAGGATTTGCGATATTTACTGGTGGGACATTTAACGCTTCGAAATATGCGGTGCAGTATTTCGAAGCGATTCATATAGCGGCATGGCGCTTTGGAATTGCTGCACTTGTGATGTTATGTCTATTAAAAATACGAAAAGATTTTGAGTGGGAAGTATGGAGACAGAATAGGGCTTATTACCTTTTGCTTGGTATAGTTGGTGTATTCGGCTTTAACTTCTTTTTCTTTTTAGGAATGAAATATACAGAAGCTATGAATGGTGCACTTATTATGTCGACAAATCCGCTCGTTACGACGTTATTAGCAAGTGTCATTTTACGAGAGAAAATAGTGAAGAGCCAAGTAATTGGAATGTTACTTGCGCTACTTGGTGTTGTTTTTGTGCTTACACAAGGCTCGTTTACCGCACTACAACATTTATCATTTTCTAAAGGGGATTTTTATATTATACTAGGGAATATTTGTTGGGCGTTATACGGTGTACTAGGTAGAAGATTTATTAAAGCTGGTAGCCCAATACAAACGACGACATATACGATGACGATTGGTGCGCTTGCCTTTATTATGATATCTTCCACGCAAAAAAGTATAGTACCCGTTTCGGAGGTTCCTTTATTAGCTTGGGGAGCGATTCTCTTCATGGCAATGGGAATGAGTGTGCTCGGTTACTTATGGTGGAATAATGGAATCGCTCAAATTGGTGCAGCGAGAACATCTTTATTTTTTAATTTAGTGCCTGTTGTTACAATGCTTATTTCTTTTATAGAAGGAGTAAATATAACACCCGCACAATGTATAGGGATGATATTAGTTGTTACGGGAGTATTGTATTCTTCCGGTTTTATACAAATAAAATCAAAAGAAAGTGTGAATATTTAACATTATTTATTTTGAGATGTTAGAATAATAAGAAAAAATAAAAAGGGGACTAAAAAACATGTTCACACTCCGAGTAGATGACGAAATCGAACTACAATTACTAGAAAAACATCATAAAGAGGAATTATATGAATTATTAGATCAAAATCGTAACCATTTAAGAAGATGGCTCCCTTGGGTAGATGGAACGAAATCTGCTGATGCTTATGATGAGATTTTTCCGATGTGGTTAAAGAAATTTGCAGAGGGAAACGGTTTTGAAAGTGGTATACGTTACAAAGGAAAGCTCGTTGGAATGGTAGGAATTCATCCGGTAAGCTGGGGGAAGAAAGCGACGAGTCTTGGATATTATCTTACAGAAGATGCTGGTGGGAAAGGCATTATGACGCGTAGCGTAAAGGCTGTACTTCATTATGCATTTGAAAATTTAAAGCTGAATAAAGTTGAAATCAGGTGCGGTGTTGAAAATGTGAAAAGCCGCGCGATTCCAGAACGTTTAGGGTTTACATTAGATGGTATTTTAAGAGATGATGAATGGATATATGATCATTTTCATGATATCGCTGTATATAGTTTACTAGCTTCAGAATGGAAGGATATTCGATGAACGAGAAGATTCGTATTATTCCGTATGAAAGTACGTTTCAAGAGGAAGTAGTAGATCTTATCGTTCATATTCAGCAAAAAGAGTATAATGTTCCCATTACGAAAGAAGAGCAACCTGATTTACTTGAAATAGAAACATTCTATCAAAAGGATCACGGAAACTTTTGGATAGCAATTTATGATGGTAAAGTAGTTGGAACAGTAGCTTTATTAGATATTGAGAATCATCAAGTAGCGCTAAGAAAAATGTTCGTACAAAAAGAGTTTCGTGGAAAAGAATGGGGCGCCTCACATATGTTGCTTCAAAAAGCAATTTCATGGGCTGAGGATAAAAAATTGAAGGATATTTACTTAGGAACAACAGTGAAATTTTTAGCTGCACATCGTTTTTATGAAAAGAATGGTTTTCAAAGTGTGAGTATAGACGAGTTGCCGAAAAACTTTCCAGTGTTACAGGTAGATAAGAAATTTTATAGGTACATTGTGAAAAAGGTCATGTAGAAATGGCCTTTTTTCATGAGCTAAAATGGAAAAAAATGTTATAATTTAAGTTAGGGGGTGCGTGTATGAACATTCCGATTCAAAGAAGTAAGTCGGTAGTAATTTTCGTTTGTCTCACGTTAGTTTTTATGTTCGTATATCCACTTGTCATGCTTTTCGCAAATAAAGAGCAGTGGATGTCAGCATTAATTGGGATGGGTTTATGCTTTATTGTAAATGTACCACTCGTTTGGGAAGTATTTATTAAAAAACATAAAGTAGAAAATGGCGTGCTAAAGTACGGTATTTTAAATGATGATATCGTATTGAAAGAGATAAGAATAATTCGTCAAGTTGGAAAGTCCCTTGAAATTACGACGAATGCATACAAAGTACATATGATTGCGATGCCGCAAGATATGACGCAGTTTGTATCACTTGTAGAAAAAGAAAATCCGAATGTGAAAATAGAAATGGTAGGGAAGAAATGAAATATGTAAAACCTTTGTTTTGCTTGGAAATTTTGTTCGTGATTGTTGGCTGCACTAGAGTATATATGAAATGGGATCTGCCTTTATATGTTCCGATATTGATTGGTACTATTGCAGTGGCGCTTTTGTATTATTTTCACTTCCAGCAAACAAAAAGCGAGAAAAGTAGCTCAATATAGAGTGAAGATAAAAAAACGCTCGGATAAAATCCCGAGCGTTTTTGTTATTATTTTAAGTTCTCTGGGTTTAAAGCTTCTAGTTCAGATACAACGAAGCGTCCGTCTTTACGGATTAGTACGTCGTCGAAGTAAATTTCGCCGCCGCCATATTCAGGGCGCTGGATGCATACTAAATCCCAGTGGATGTTAGAGTTGTTGCCGTTCCATGCATCGTCGTAAGCCTGTCCAGGAGTGAAATGGAAGCTGCCATCGATTTTTTCATCGAATAGGATGTCTCCCATTGGATGTAAGATGTATGGGTTTACGCCAATTGCGAATTCACCAACGTAGCGTGCACCTTCGTCTGTATCAAAGATTTTGTTAATGCGCTCTGAATCGTTTGCAGTTGCTTCAACGATTTGGCCGTTCTCAAACTTAAGTTGTACATTTTCAAATGTATAACCGTTGTAAGGAGATGGTGTGTTGTAAGAAACTGTACCGTTAACAGAATCACGAACTGGTGCAGAGTATACTTCACCGTCTGGAATGTTTAAATGACCTGAGCATTTAATAGCTGGAATGTCTTTAATAGAGAATGTTAAGTCAGTTCCAGGACCAGTTAGGCGAACTTTATCTGTTTTATTCATTAATGTAACAAGGCTATCCATCGCCTTATCCATTTTACCGTAGTCTAAGTTACATACTTCGAAGTAGAAGTCTTCGAAAGCTTCTGTGCTCATTTTAGCAAGCTGTGCCATAGAAGCATTTGGGTAGCGAAGAACAACCCAGCGTGTTTTCGGAACACGGATGTCTCTATGAACTTTTTTACCAACTGTTTGACCGTGAACTTTCATGCGCTCACTTGGAACGTCAGCTTGTTCGTTAATGTTGTCGCCAGAGCGAAGCCCGATATAAGCGTCCATATCTTTCATTACGCTCGCTTCATATGCGGCGATTTGTTCAAAATGTTCTTCAGTAGCACCCATTAATAAAGAGCGATCTACTTGATGATCTTTTAAAGAAACGAATGGGAAACCACCAGCTGCATATGCTTCTTTTACAAGTGCAGTTACAAGTTCTTTTTGTAAGCCAAAGTTTTCAATTAATACTTTCTCGCCTTTTTGTAAGCGAATAGAGTAGTTAATTAAATTGTATGCTAACTTTTCAATGCGTGGATCTTTCATATGTAAAGCCTCCCTACTAATTATGTATCCTTTCTTATTGTAACCTACTTAGTGGAATTTGTTGAATCATTTATGTTAAAGTTAACGAATAAGTATGAAAATTCTAATGAAAAGATAGGGATTAGAATGAAACGGAAAATGATTGTATAATAGGATAAAGTATGAAAAAAGATAAAGGAAGTGATGAAATGCAAGTTCTTTTATATGTAAGTGCGGCTATTATCGCGGTTGCTTTTGCCGTATTAGTAGTGTATGTATGTAGAACGTTGTTATCGGTTCAGAAGACGTTAGAAAACGTTGCGAGCACGTTAGAAGGTTTAGAAAAGCAAATGCAAGGAATTAGCGTAGAGACGGAGCAATTATTACATAAAACAAATGCGTTAGCTGATGATATTCAACAGAAGTCGCAATCATTAAATAAAGTGGTAGCAGGTGTAGATGGAATTGGAACAACAATCCATTCTTTAAATACGAAACTTCGTAATGTATCAGAGTCTGTTACGGACGAAATTGAAAATAATGCAGATAAAGTAGCGCAAGTTGTACAGTGGAGTAGTGCAGCGATTGAAGTATACAATCATTACCGTGCATCGAGACAAGAGAAGAAGGTTGAAAAAGAAGAGCGTAAATTAGAAAAAATTGAGAAAAAAGCTGAAAAGAACGAGAAGCGCTCTAGATTTCGTATGAGAGGTGAATCTTGATGAATATGACAAAACTTGAAACAATTGAAGAGCTTGAAGTCTTAGTAGAAAAGAACGAGCCTTATGTTCTTTTTAAACATAGTACGACATGCCCGATTAGTCATGGTGCATACACAGAGTTTCAAGCGTACTGCAATGAAGAAAGAGAAGTACCAGCGTATTACTTATACGTGCAAGATGCGAGAGATGTTTCGAATCGTGTTGCAGAACAGTACAGTATTAAGCACGAATCACCACAAGTGTTATACATAAAAGATGGGCTAGTAGTATGGAATACTTCTCATTGGAATATTAAAAAAGATGCTTTAGAAGAGAATATAAAGTAAAAAGAAGCAAGCTAAAGGTGCTTGCTTCTTTTTTTTGTTTTTGTTGAAATATATTTAATGGTACACTATGAATAGTTCAAACTAAATAATTAGATTGTTGAAAGTGGGTTTTAAGTAATGAAGAAAATGGCATTATCCTTCGCAGTCGTAAGCTTATTACTGGGAGCTTGTAGTAATAATACGATTAGCAAGAAGGATGAAGTTATACAAAAAGATACAAAAGAAAAAAGTATGATTCCGAGAACTGCTGTTTCTAAGGATTATTATAGAACTGTTATTCCTTTAAAAGAACAAAAGGTTATTAATACAGCTAATATAAAAACAAATTCTAAATTAGATTTAGCAGAGTATGAAAATGGTTTAATGAATATTGCAATGCAACAATTTGATACAGAAAATCACGTATTACAATTAAATCAGTATATTCCAGAGAAGTTAATTGATGAACTAGTCGCGAAAGTAGAAGCACCAGTTTTAACGAATATTATAGAACAAGACTATTTCGGGAAACAGAATTCAAATGAATTAAGTTTATCTGGTGTCATGATTGGTTTATCTATGTCTACAAGTGTATCAAATGAAGAAGCCATTTCTAAAGGTACAGAAGTTGCTAAACAACTTATAGAAGCTATTAATAAAAATGATAAATATAACAAATCTCCAATTACGTTTGCTATTTTTAAACAAGAAAGTACAAGTTCGTTAAAAAATGGTACGTATATTGCTAGTGCTACCGTTCAAAAAAATGATACGAACCTTGGAAGTTGGAATACAATCGATGAAAAAGCGTATTCATATCCTTCTGATGAATTTACACAAGCACATGGAGAAGATAATACAAAAATAAGTGAATTTGGTAAGGCAATAAAAGAGTTTTCTCCTGGAGATTTTATCCCAGTTAATGCTAAAGTTACTTATAAGAAAAATCAAATGGATACATTAAATATGAATATTGTTATTAAATATAATGGTAAAACAGAATTAATGGCTCTTACTCAAATGGCTGCTCAAGGTATGTTAGAGAAATTGCCTAAAGATGCGAAAGTACAATTACAAATAAAGTCCGAGAGTAAAATCGAGGCAGTTATTGTAAAAGAGAAAAACAGCGATAAACCGTTTGTTTCCTTCTTGTAAAAAAAAAAGACAGTTTTAAACTGTCTTTTTTTATTGTGAGTGAAAATGTTCGATGTTTTTTTATAGTAATTCATTGCGGTATATCGTGTGATAATTGAATGTGTACCAGCTATAATAAATTGCCTTTATGTGAACAAGGTATTCGCACGTATGAAAGAGCGACGTGTAATACGCTTAATATCTCCGCTGTATCGATTTTAAAGAAAGAAACACATTTACCTATCGTTGTCGATGTTACGCATTCTACAGGGCAACGTGACCTTCTGCCACCAGCTGCAAAAGCAGCGATGGCAATTGGTGCAGATGCAGCGCAGCAAATGAATATCTCACAGTTCAATGACTTTATGAAAGAATTAAAAGTATTTGGAAGTAAATCACAAAAAAGAAATAAGCATTCCAAAAAACATTTTGGAACAGTTTCCTCTCTATTATATAGTGCCTGTTGTGTTCGATTTTTGTTGGTAAATCGATATGTTTAAAAAATTGTTCATATAATTTGAGTTGCAATCGATATATGCGAAAAATCGCTCATATAATTTGAGTTGTGGTCGAAATATGCGGATAATTGCCGATATAATTTGAGGTGTGGTCAATATATTTGAAAAATCGCTCATATCAATTTCATTTACTATCGTACGGTTTAAAATAAGGTTTCTACTTATGAAACATCTATATTTTTACAAAAAATACCCTTTTTTTCATAAAAAATACGAAAATACGAGAAAAGAAGCGAATTTTTTCGAAACTTTTGCGGGAAAATATTGTATGAGCCTGCGTTTTTATCGTATCATTAGTAAAAGGAAGAACTCGGGACGATTGGTGGCATCTGCAAATAGAGTTGATGTCTTTTTTTCATTCAAGTAACCGATACATAAAAATAGATAACAAAAATAGAAGGAGTGTGCGATGAGATGAACGTAACAATCTATGATGTAGCGCGCGAAGCGAACGTTTCAATGGCTACCGTATCTCGCGTTGTGAACGGTAACCCAAATGTAAAGCCTACAACAAGAAAGAAAGTATTAGAAGCAATTGATCGTTTAGGATACCGCCCAAATGCGGTAGCACGTGGACTAGCAAGTAAGAAGACAACTACAGTGGGTGTTATTATTCCTGATATCTCAAATACGTTTTATGCAGAACTTGCTCGTGGAATTGAAGATATCGCAACAATGTACAAATATAACATCATTTTAAGTAACTCTGACCAAAACAAAGAGAAAGAGTTCCATTTATTAAATACGATGCTTGGAAAACAAGTAGACGGAATTGTTTTCATGGGTGAAGATATTACAGACATTCACATTGAAGAATTTAAAAAGTCTCCAGTACCGATTGTATTAGCAGCATCATTTGATGAGCAAAATGAAACGCCATCAGTAAATATTGATTATACACAAGCAGCTTACGATGCAATGAAGCACTTTATTGAGCAAGGGCATAAACGTATTGGTTTCGTCTCTGGTCCTTTCATTGATAAAGCGGGAAGCGCTAAAAAGTTACAAGGTTATAAAAAAGCTTTAGAAGAAGCAAGTATTTCATATGATGAAAATCTTGTAATCGATGGAGATTACACATATGATTCAGGTATCGAAGCATTCGAAAAGCTTTGGAGTATGGATGAAAAGCCAACAGCTATCTTCGTATCTTCTGATGAAATGGCACTAGGTGTAATCCACGCAGCTCAAGATGCTGGATTAAACGTACCAACTGATATAGAAGTACTTGGTTTCGATAATACACGCCTTGCACTAATGGTACGCCCGCAGCTTTCAACAGTTGTACAGCCAATGTATGATATCGGTGCAGTAGCAATGCGTTTATTAACAAAGTATATGAACAAAGAAAAAGTGGAAGATCACACTGTTATCTTACCTCACCGTATCCAATTTAGAGATTCAACGAAGTAAGTATAAAAAAGCTCACAGCAATTGCTGTGAGCTTTTATTTGTATTCAGGATAGTATTTTTTAACTACTGTATCTACAGTTTCATTTTTCTTAACGTGTAAAAATCTTGCGTACAATTCTTTTCCTGTCTCAAATGGCGTTTCATCTAACTCAAAAACATGAAGTACTTTTTGAAACTTCCATGTTACTTGTTGATCGTATACATTATCGTACGTATCTTCTGATTGTATAGCGATCTTTTTCCCTAGATCATGAGCTTCCTCTAAACTGTTCGCTTTAACGAGAATGATACTTTCTTCAAAAAGCGTATCGTGATTCTCTTCATAATGCTCATCTATCTTACTAGGATTAGGCTCACCTGAATGAACAGATTCAAACAATAATTTTACAGCGTACATTTGGGAAATCTCCTTATGCCGAATGTTTCACTTTATAAACAATACTTGCTACAAGTGAAGCTGGTATTGTAAATACGTTACTTTGATAATGGTAATGTACTTGGGATTCTCCATAAGATATTTTGTCGTATAGTTCATGTTGTGCGACATTCATTTTTTGCTGTTTTTCTTTGAGCGTCTTAATGTAGTTATACTGTATTAGGACGAGAATGATGAAATAGGCTAATACGATTAGTGAAATCCAGATCATTATGAACATGCCCTTATAAAGAATATTTTTATATAACAATTATATCAACAAAAGGGAAAAACAACCATTTATTTGTAACGAAAATCGATTTTCGTCCTGTAATGTTATTCTAGGCTATAGTATAGAATAGGATCCCTTGTTATATGTCACATAAGTGCAAATTCAACTATTATAGGGCAATGTCATGTATAATAGAAAGAAAAGGTTTGTGAGGGGGGAGAGAAGATGATCATTCTTTGGATAATTACGCTTTGCACGACTGCTTTTTTTGCATATATGACGTTAAAACAAAATGGCTTAAAGCGATTTGTTCCAGGAAGTATTCTTGCAGGAATTGCCCTTATCACGTATGTAATTTCTATTTTTACTGAAAGTGTATCAGTGAACATGAGCACAAGTTTAATGTTCATCGGTATTACACTATTTGCAGGTAGTATTATGGTACTTATGGTTGCTGGTATTATTTTATTTATTCATATGAATTCGGAAACGTTATAACATATAAAAAAGGCATGTCCCGAGAGGGGCATGCCTTTTTATCCGTTCAATTATGCTCTATCTTTAGAAGAGTTTTGTTGTTTTAATAAGTCGCGAATTTCGCTAAGAAGAACTTCTTCTTTTGTTGGTTCTGGAATTTCTTCCTCTTTTTCTTCTTCTTTTTTAGATGTTAGAGTGTTGAAAACTTTAATAAACATAAAGATAGAAGCTGCAATGATTAAGAAGTCAAAAATAGTTTGGATGAAGTTACCATACATAACAGCTGATTTACCATATCCAAATTGTAAATCTGTAAAGTTAACGCCACCTAATACCATACCAAGTAATGGTGTAATAATATCTTTTACTAAAGAACTAACGATTTTACCGAATGCAGCACCGATTACAACCCCGACAGCTAAATCAACGACATTTCCTTTGAAAGCGAACTTTTTAAACTCGTTCCACATGTGTTAATCCCATCCTTTCCACGATTCAATATGAAATTTATAATTCCTATCAACATATTCTATAGAAATTTACGAGAGAAATAAAGGGGAAATGGGAATGAAAGTAAATTCTGAAAAATGTATCCGTTTTAATTTTTATTTACATCGTCAAGTAGAGTTTGTAGCATTTGTTGCGTTTTTAATCCTTCCAATCCATCTACAACAGGCTTCGTATCTCCGTGTACACATTCAATAAAATGATGAACAGCATCTTCAAAACCACGCTGCTTTAACGTCGTTTCCCATGAGGAAGAACCGCTTTGTGAAACGGAATTTTCCTCTTCAATTTCAAATGTATTCATATTTTTTACGCGAATGATTTTTCCTGCTGTTACAAGTTCAATTTGTTCTAAATTTGTACCAGCATGGCGGTGCATCGCTGTTGAAAGTAATAGTCCGTTTGTTGTTGTATATGTATGATGGCCGTAAAGAAGTTCATTTTTTTCATTTATTTGCATCATATTATGAACGACGTTAAGGTCATCATTAGCTAACCAGCGAGCAGTATCTACAATATGTAAGTAATCATCTAACATAGTAAAGTCGTACGTATTTGGCCCAACTTTATTTGTACGGTGTTTTTCAATTCGAATCCATGAAATAGTATTAGCTTGTTCTTTTGCAGCAACGTACATAGGAACGAAGCGGCGGTTAAATCCGACCATTAACTTTCGATTGTACTTTTCGCTCAATTCGACTAGTTTTTCAGCTTGTTCTACTGTAGCTGCTAACGGCTTATCTACATAAACATCGATTCCTTTTTCAAGAAGTGTAGAAACGATTTCATAATGTGTAGCAGTGGAACTATGAACGAAAACTGCATCACATTCTGAAGCTAACGTTTCAATAGAATGAAAGTCTTGAATCCGATATTGCTGACAAATTTGTTTTCTTTTTTCCGCGTTAGGTGTAAACGCCCCAACAAAGTGCCAATCTAATTCTTTTGTAAGTGTTGGAAGATATGCCTTTTGTGCAATACTTCCAAGTCCAATCATCCCAATTTTAGGTTTATTCATTTGTATTCCCACCCTATCAATATTGATGTAACGGGTTAAATGTAGCATAGGGCGGGGGAGGAAGGCAAAAGTTAGCTTTTTACTTACGTCCTTCTACTAGAATCTTCTCTATCTCTTCAAAATTATGAGCACGAGCATGCTCTAGTGGGGTGACACCATCATTATCGGGAATGTTTACATCTGCGCCGTGTTCAATGAGTAGGCGAATGACTTGTTGTTGTGTTTCATCGCCGTCACTTAGTACGATAGCTTCCATTAAAGCTGTCCATCCGAGATTATTGACATGGTTTACATCGATATTTGTTCGCGTGAGGAGTTCTTTTATAACAGTAATATAGCCATGTTCTGAGGCTGGGATAAGAACTGTTCCACCGTAACGATTCGTAAGTGCTGGATCCGCACCAGCATCAATTGTTAGTTTTAAAATGTCTAAGTAACCTTCCGCACCGGCGTATAGAAATGGATTGTTTTTTATATTATCTTGGATATTTACATCGGCGCCAGCATCGATAAGAGCTTTCGCGGTCTTTATATCATTTTTGTATGTGGCAATCATAAGCGGGGTGCGTCCTTGACTATCCGTTGCATCTATATTTGCTCCTTGTTTTAATAAAGATATAACAGTGTTCGTTTCGTTTTTTTCAGTAGCTGCTAGTAGTGCAGTCTCCATGTTTGTCATCTCCTTTTTTACTTCTTGTTCTTGCGAGCATCCTTGTAAAAAAATTACACAACATATCATGCTTAATGTTTTTTTGAACATGGAATTTCAACCTCCTAATTTCAACTGTAAAATAAGAACATTAAATTTTTATAAACTGACGCTAAAATTACTATAAAATCGCTTGAGTAATTGAACATATATTTTTATGCTTATGAATATGAAGTTTGAATCAATCGGGCGTTTACGGGTAGCCCGACTTGCACCTAACTTTTTGTTTCAACTGAATTTTGAGGTGGAAGTCTTACTGTCCACAAATAGAGTGATAAAGTGAGGCTGTAAATGATGTCTATTAAAACAAGGTTTTTATTTTCTTATATTGCTGTTATTCTCGTCTCCATTACGCTTATTTTAGTTGCGGGATTTTTAATTGTATTTTCCATAACAGGTGACTTGGAAGCAGTGAAAAATTTTTATAAAAGTTCTTATATTCAAAAGCCGCTGACTCCAGAAGAAGAGAATGCGTATCTTGAATTGAAAGGAGCGGCAAAGCAACATCAATATCAACTATTAGATGAATCGTTCGTTGCATCACTTGAAAAAGAAGGTGTGAAAATAGTTGTAAGAAAGGGAGAAACCATTTCTTATGCTACAAAGGGTTTTGAAAGTTCAACCGTAACAGAAGCCCTTCCGAAATTTGAAGCAGCAAATATTAATAGTCGTGGTACAACGGAACTAGGCGATACATTTTATCGATATGTAAAATTTGATTTTTCTTTTCAAAATAATGAAGAAGGGAGTATATTTGTACTAAAAAAGCAAAGTTCGTTTGTAGATCTTACACAAAAATTATTTCCGATTTTGTTCGTAGCACTTTTATTGTTAGCCATTTTGCTCATTGGGTTAGTAAGTTATTTCGTCTCAAAAAGTGTGATAAAACCAATCTTTGTATTGAAAGATGCGACGGAGAGAATTAAAGAAGGGAATTTAGAATTTCAAATTCCAGTTACATCGCATGATGAAATAGGTCAATTGAATCAAGGGTTTGAGGAAATGAGGAAGAAGTTAAAAGAGTCGATTGAAGTACAAACGCAGTATGAAGAAAATCGAAAAGAGCTCATTTCAAACATCTCCCATGATTTGAAAACACCGATTACATCTATTATCGGATATGTGGAAGGAATAAAGGACGGGGTAGCAAATACCCCGAAGAAAATGGATAAGTATTTAACAACGATTCATACGAAAGCAAAACATATGGATACACTCATTGATGAACTATTTTTATTTTCGAAGCTCGATTTAAATCGAGTCCCATTCCAGTTTGAAACAGTTGAATTAAATATGTTTATGCAGGAATTAATAGAAGAGATGCAGATGGATTTAAGTGAAGAAGGTATAGAAGTGTACTTACAATTACATCCATCACCACTATATGTAACGGCTGATTGCGAAAAGATAAATAGAGTGATATCAAATTTAATTCATAATAGTGTGAAATACATGGATAAAGAAGAGCAAAAAATTGCTGTAACAGTATCGAGTGATAACGATAAAGTTATTGTGAAAGTGATGGACAATGGATCAGGTATAGAATCTGATACACTTCCTTATATTTTTGAACGGTTTTATCGTGCAGAGCAATCTCGAAACTCTAGCACAGGTGGAAGTGGACTTGGTTTAGCGATTGCGAAGCAAATTGTGGAAGAACATGGCGGAGAAATTTGGGCGGAAAGCGAGCCTAGAGAAGGCACAAGCATTTCCTTCTCATTGGAAAAAGTAGAGAAATGTGGTGAGTAAATTGAAAAGAATCTTACTAATAGAAGATGAAGTAAGTATTGCAGAATTACAGCGAGATTATTTAGAAATTAGTGATTTTCAAGTTGATGTAGAGCATTCTGGAGAAATAGGCTTACAAATGGCTCTGCAAGAAGACTATGATTTAATTATTTTAGATATTATGCTTCCGAAAATGAATGGATTCGAAATTTGTAAACAAATACGTGCTATAAAAGATATTCCGATTTTACTTGTTTCAGCTAAAAAAGAAGATATAGATAAAATTCGCGGACTCGGATTAGGAGCGGATGATTATATAACGAAACCGTTTAGCCCAAGTGAATTAGTCGCAAGGGTAAAGGCACATATTTCTCGTTATGAAAGATTATCAGGAAATGTAAGTAAGCAACGTGATACGTTATATATTCATGGAATCTCTATCGATCAACGAGCGAGGAAAGTTTTTATAAACAATGAAGAAATCGCGTTTACAACGAAGGAATTTGATTTATTAACATTCTTTGTAACGCATCCAAACCAAGTATTAAATAAAGAACAGTTATTTGAACGTATTTGGGGATTAGATTCTGCTGGCGATTTAGCTACTGTTGTCGTTCACATTAGAAAGTTACGTGAAAAAATTGAAAGAGATCCTGCCCACCCGCAATATATTGAAACGGTATGGGGAGCTGGTTATCGTTTTAATGTGTAGTAAACCTGTCGAAGTGTTGACAGGTTTTTTATATGCGTAATAGTGTATTACACTTATGATTTGAATTTGAAAGGGAATATTAGGTAATTCGTGTTAAAATATAAAGAGAAATAAAACGCAGGATGGTTTGAGAGGAAGTGTTAGGTTTTGGGGGATGTACGAAAGAATATTAAATCAAACAAGGCTTTAAAGATTGGGACTAATATCATACTTATTTTATTAATCATTGGTGCAATACAAATGTTTTATGATAAAGATTATACAAATGACCATTTAGGTGGATTATTTTTGGTGGCTTTTTGGATGGTTAGAAGTATGTTTGGTATTACGATCAGCGTAAAAGAAGGAGATAAAAAGTCAGTATTTATTGATTTAGGTTTAGTCCTTTTTTCTTTTTATCTTTTATTTTATTATAGTATGAAGTTTTTCTTCTAAAAAATAAAGCTCAAAGTCATATAGAGACTTTGAGCTTTTATTAGTACATTAGTCTGTGAATTCATATGTTATTTATTTAGATTTTTTTAATAGTAACTGAACTCAAAACTGGATTTTCCCTGTTATAACGTTTTGTAAAATTCTTGTGTGATAGAAATAAAGTGGGTAGCCTCTTCTAAAAAAGGATAATGGTTACTGTCCTCAAATGGAATAAAGATAGAATTACGTATACCCTCATGCATCTCGATAGAATATTGAATTGGGCACTGCACATCGTGTCGTCCGCACATAATAAGTGTCTTTGTTTTAATAGAAGGTAAAGACTCTCTTAAATCAAATGAAGAATATTCATGAGCGAAAGCGTTCATCCGGCTGGTGGACATTGTTTTTTTGATCGGTCTACAAAAATAAAAGTTATAGTTTTCTGGTTTATACAATGATAATTTTGTTCTCTTAGTAGATAGTTCCTTTCGCTCTTCATTTGTAAGATGAGGGTTTTTCAAGTTCTTGATTAGTTCTTGCATATAATGAAATTGTGGATGGTAGGAATGGTAAATACAGTTTGATGTTTTCGTATAATCACTTGCTGCAGCTCCGGTTACGACTAATGATTGTAAGGAATTCGGATATGTAATCGCATACAAAATTCCAAGCATACCACCTGTTGAATGACCGGCGAAATGCCATGTTGGAAGTTGTAATGCTTCTCGTATTGCTTCTAAGTCGTGGATTGTTTCAATCATGCTTAATTCGTTTTCTGACTGGGCGGTTACAGAGCTACCGGCATCTCGTAAATTAATGAGAAATACACGATGCATAGCAGTAAAAACATCCGCGAAGTAATCACCAGTTTCATTAAATTGTGAATAATGGTGTGTAACACAAAGCGGTTCACCATTCCCTTTTGTAAAGAGTTCAAATGTACCACGTTTCGTGCGGAGCATTTGTCGTTTCCACATAATATCACGACCTTTTCTCATAAAAGTTGGGCCAGACTGTTATGAAATGAAAATATATCAGCGATTATTAGAATATATCGGCGCAACTCGAAATATATCAGCGATTATCAGAATATATCGGCGCAACTCGAAATATATCAGCGATTATTAAAATATATCGACTTACTGACAGAAATCGAAAATAAATAAAAGGAGGCTATTAAAAAACGAGCCTCCTTTTCGTTTAGTACAAAGATTTTGTCATATTATTCCGAATAATTTCAAGGGATTTCGCTACAGTTAATGCATTCTTTTCTTCAATTTCTGGTTTACGGGGGATAGGTTTATACATGTTGTCTGGATCTTCCCATGTGAGGGGAAGTTCTGTTTCTGCTTGTCCTTTCCAAGCGTCAATCCATTCTGGAGGAAGATAACCTGAGATGTTTTGGATGTTGTTCATTTCGAGCCAAATGAGTGCCCACGCTCTTGGGACGACGCGCCAGTGGTCATAGCCACCGCCGCCGACAGCGATCCAGCGACCGTTGCAATATTCATTAGCGATTTCGCGAGCGAGCTTCGGTATTTCACGGTAAATATTCATCGTTGCACAAAGGTGTGTAAGTGGATCGTAATAATGCGCATCTGCACCGTTTTGCGTTAAAATAATATCCGGTTTAAAGTATGCGGCAACTTCTTTTACGACAGTTCGATATGATTCTAGAAACGATTCATCTTCTGTAAAAGCATCGAGTGGAACGTTAAAAGAATAACTATAGCCATTACCTTGTCCACGTTCATTTACAGCGCCAGTTCCAGGGAATAAATAACGTCCGGTTTCGTGTAATGAAATGGTGCATACGCTAGGGTCATCATAAAACGACCACTGTACGCCATCACCGTGATGAGCGTCTGTATCAATATATAAAACACGTAAACCGTATTTCTTCTGAATATATTTCATTGCGATGGAGCTATCGTTATAAATACAAAAGCCAGATGCTTTACCACGGAAGCCATGATGTAAGCCGCCTCCTAAGTTAAGCGCGTGTTTTACTTTTCCAGAAAGAACAGCATCGACAGCTGTTAACGTACCACCAACGAGCAATGCGCTTGCTTCGTGCATATTTGAGAACATCGGTGTGTCTTCTGTTCCAAGTCCATATGTCATCGCAATTGATTTTTCTAACTTTCCTTCTCCAGCACGTTTTACCGCATGTATGTACTCCTCTGTATGAACGTAAGCAATCTCTTCATCTGTAGCCATCCGTGGTGAGATGATTTGGGAAGGAGAGATGAAACCGCCCTTTTGTAATAAATCATACGTAAGTGTGACGCGCAGTTGGTTAAAAGGATGATCAGGGCTAAATGAATAGCCCCGAAAGTCATCCGAATAAATAAACGCGCTACTCATGCTTGCATCCCCATGATGTTTGGCCATAATACGCGGTAGCCTTCTGCTTCAAGTGCATCAATCACTTTTAGCGGATTCATCGTTTGAATGCGGAAAACGAGTACTTTATCATTCTCATCTTTTGCTGGATAGACGAGAACGCTCACGATATTTATTTGTAAATCACTAAAAATAGCAACGACTTTTCCAAGAATACCAGGTTCATTTTTTACTTGAATTTCAATTTGTGAACTTGGTTGATGTGCTCCTGTTAATTTTACTAACGTGTGCAGTACTGTAGATTCTGAGATGATACCAACTAACTTACCAGCCTTTGTAACAGGAAGGCAGCCAATTTTATTTTCAAAAAATAAAGTAGCAATTTCCTCAACGAAATCGAGAGGGTGGCAAGTCATAACAGGATGTTTCATAATAAGTTCAAGTGGTTGCTTCAGCATATCGAGTGAAACTTGTTCATCTAGAATAGACGGACTTGCATCTCTTACATCCCGATCAGAAATAATGCCTACGACGTGATTATTTTGATCGACAATTGGAATGTGCCGAATTCCTTTCGTGCGAATCGTTCGGATTGCTGTTTCGATTGTATCGTTTGGATGTAGCGTAACTACATTTTGATTCATAATTTCTTCTACAATCATTCCAGTTGCCCCCTTTATTAATACATAAAACGATTGTGAAAACGTAGACGGTCAAATGCTTGAATAGAATCCGTATCAACCCGTTTACCGATGCGGACCATTAAACAGTTGGCGGGATGTGAACAAATTTCAGGATCGTCTGTAGCCATCCATTGTAACCCACCGGCATTCATCATCTTTTCCATTACTTTTCGGTATTCCCACACATTCAATCCTGTTTGTTTCAAATCCCAGTGCCAATAATATTCAGTCGTCAATATAATGTAATCTTCCATATAATCGTCCATCATAGACACTTCTAATAAGTTCTTTCCGACAGAGGACCCTCGGAAGGCTGGGACTACTTCAATTGCCCCAAGCTCAATTAAGTTTTCCATTTTTCCTTCTGACCATCGTTCAAGTGGATCAGGATATAAATATGTAACATATCCAACAATCATTTGGTCATGTCTAGCAATAATGAGTCGAGCTTCTGGTAATTTAGAAATTTCGACAATTGCTTTATATTGCTGCTCGGCAGGACGAAACGCAATTAAATCTGGATGGAATTCATACATTTCAAGATTATGGGTAGAGACAGGACCTTCAATAATTAAAGTGCCTTTCGCTGTTTTCAAGTTTCTAGCATTATATATTTTTTTATGAATCAATGTATTGCTCACCACCTTGAGGGTTTGTGAATCTATTAATATCGTACTTTATAATATATGCGATGTGAATCGAATTTTGTCATTAAAAATTTGTCTAAAAATCAACAAATATACTGAAAATTTTAAATAATGTCTTTATAATAGATAATAGAATACATAGGAGGGGGATGTAAAGTATGAAAGTAGAAACGCTTCCTGTCATTAAAGGAGAAAATAATTTGCCGAATTATGAAGAGGCATACGCGAATTTTAACTGGGAAGAGGTTAATAAAAATTTTACTTGGAATGAGACAGGCCGAGTAAATATGGCGTATGAAGCAATTGATAAGCATGCGAAATCTGATCGAAAAAATAAAGTAGCCCTTTATTATCAAGATGGATCGCGAAAAGAGAAATATACATTTAAGGAAATGAAGGATTTTTCTAATAAAGCAGGAAACGTCCTAAAAAATTATGGCGATGTTGAAAAAGGCGATCGCGTTTTTATTTTTATGCCACGTTCTCCAGAATTATATTTCGCGCTTTTAGGTGCAGTGAAATTAGGAGCAATTGTTGGACCGCTATTTGAAGCATTTATGGAAGGCGCAGTTCGTGATCGTTTAGAAGATAGCGAAGCAAAGGTGTTAATTACAACTCCTGAATTGTTAGAGCGTATACCATTAAATGATTTACCAGCTTTAAAAACAGTCTTTCTTGTTGGAGATAATGTAGAAGAAGGCGGTAAAACAGTAGCGTTCAATCCTTTATTTGAACAAGCTTCAAAAGAATTACATATCGAATGGTTAGGCCGCGAAGACGGTTTAATTCTTCACTATACGTCTGGTTCTACTGGTAAGCCAAAAGGTGTTCTCCATGCGCAAAATGCAATGGTTCAGCACTATCAAACGGCGAAATGGGTATTAGATTTAAAAGAAGATGACGTATATTGGTGTACTGCTGACCCGGGCTGGGTAACGGGAACTGCTTACGGCATTTTTGCACCGTGGTTAGTCGGAGCATCAAATGTTATTTTAGGTGGACGATTTAGTCCAGATGCATGGTATGAAGCACTGCAAGATTACGGTGTAACAGTTTGGTATAGTGCACCGACAGCGTTCCGTATGTTAATGGGAGCTGGACAAGACGCAATTAAAAAATATGATTTATCACAAGTGCGCCACGTGTTAAGCGTTGGTGAACCGTTAAATCCAGAAGTAATTCGCTGGGGTATGAATGCATTTGGACTTCGTATTCATGATACGTGGTGGATGACAGAAACAGGTGGACAAGTTATTTGTAACTATCCGTGTATGGAAATCCGTCCAGGTTCAATGGGTAAACCAATTCCAGGTGTGAAAGCAGCGATTGTTGATAATGAAGGAAATGAAGTGCCTCCATACACAATGGGTAACTTAGCAATTGGTAAAGGTTGGCCAGCTATGATGCGTGGAATCTGGAATAACCAGCAAAAATATGAGTCATACTTTATGCCGGGAGATTGGTATGTATCAGGTGATTCAGCTTATATGGATGAAGACGGATACTTCTGGTTCCAAGGACGTATTGACGATGTAATTATGACGTCAGGTGAGCGCGTTGGACCGTTTGAAGTAGAAAGTAAACTAATCGAGCATGCTGCTGTTGCAGAAGCTGGTGTAATTGGTATTCCTGATCCGGTGCGTGGCGAAATTATTAAAGCGTTTATCGCACTTCGAGCAGGATACGAACCATCTGATGAATTAAAAGAAGAAATTCGTCAATTTGTAAAAAAAGGCCTAGCAGCTCATGCAGCGCCAAGACAAATTGAATTTAGAGATAAATTACCGAAAACGAGAAGTGGTAAAATTATGCGCCGCGTATTAAAAGCGTGGGAGTTAAACTTACCAACAGGTGACTTATCAACGATGGAAGATTAAGAGAGAAAGGTCTGAACGAAAAATGTTCAGGCCTTTCTTTTTTATGATATCATGAACTTATATATATAAGTTGAAGGGGATAGTATGATGAAAACAGAAAAGAAAAGATGATACTAGGAGAAATGTACATACCGGCTGATCCAGTTTTAGTACAAGAAAGAGAGCAAGCACGTATATTAACGAGAAAATTAAATGATACGCCAGAAGAGCAATTGAAAGAGCGTAGCGAAATCGTAAAAGAATTATTCGGAACGACAGGAGATAATATTCATCTTGAATCTTCTTTTAGATGTGATTACGGCTATAACATTCATGTCGGCGAAAATTTTTACGCGAACTTTGACTGTACGATTTTAGACGTATGCCCGGTAACAATCGGAGTGAACTGTATGTTAGCTCCAGGTGTTCACATTTATACAGCAACGCACCCACTCGATCCAATTGAGCGTATAAGCGGATCAGAATACGGAAAACCAGTTACAATTGGCGATAACGTATGGATTGGCGGAAGAGCAATTATTAATCCAGGTGTAACAATTGGAGACAATGCGGTGATTGCATCTGGTGCTGTCGTAACGAAAGATGTGCCGGACAATGTAGTAGTTGGCGGAAATCCTGCGAAGATTATAAAAAAACTAAAATAATATTTGAACGAAGTGCCTTCCTCGTCTGTATACATTTATGAAAGAATAGATGAGGGAGGCTTTTTTATGTCTAATAAATTACTCTTTTTGACGTTGTAAAGGATTGACAAGAAGAGAAATCCGGCCCTTATTTGACACGCCTATATAAATGATGGTATAAAGAAAAGTATATGAATAATTGAGCGTGGAAAGGGAGAAGTAGTGATCATTTCCCTGTTTTAGAGAGCTGATGGTCGGTGGAAATCAGCACATAGATGATCGCGAATTACGCCCCTAGAGCATCTTTTTTCGATTGAATTGTATTCAAAAGGGAAAAGACGGTGCTAAGCCGTTATGTAAATAAGGTGGTAGGCTTTT
This sequence comes from Bacillus cereus group sp. N11, assembly GCF_016483605.1. Taxonomy (NCBI): domain Bacteria; kingdom Bacillati; phylum Bacillota; class Bacilli; order Caryophanales; family Bacillaceae; genus Bacillus; species Bacillus cereus group sp. N11. Next base: position 117,204 of record NZ_JAEHBN010000005.1, on the reverse strand, counting down.
TTTGCCTGCAACTAGGGTGGTAACGCGATAATCAAAATCGTCCCTTATTTGAAGGGGCGATTTTTTTATGTTTTCAACCTTCACGCCAGTAATGAACTTAAAGGAGAGTATGTAGGATATGGGTATTTTACAAGATCTTGAATTTCGCGGTCTAATTAATCAGCAAACAGATGCTGAGGGCCTTGAGCAATTATTAGAAAAAGAAAGCGTTAAATTATACTGTGGTTTCGACCCGACAGCGGATAGCTTACACATCGGTCATATGTTACCAGTATTAATGTTACGTCGTTTCCAATTAGCTGGTCATCAACCAATCGCACTTGTTGGCGGTGGTACTGGTATGATCGGTGACCCAAGTGGTAAAAAAGCAGAGCGTACATTAAATACGAAAGATACAGTTGCTTACTACACAGAAAGCATTAAAAACCAACTTTCAAACTTCTTAGAGTTCGAAAACGTGGAAAACCCAGCAACAATGGCTAATAACTATGATTGGCTTGGTAACTTAGATGTCATTTCATTCTTACGCGATATCGGTAAAAACTTCGGTTTAAACTATATGTTAGCAAAAGATACAGTAGCATCTCGTTTAGAGACGGGTATTTCATTCACTGAGTTTAGTTACATGATCTTACAAGCATACGACTTCTTAAACTTATACCAACACCATAATTGCCGCCTACAAATCGGTGGTAGTGACCAATGGGGTAACATTACAGCTGGTCTTGAATTAATCCGTAAATCAGAAGAAGATGCGAAAGCATTCGGTTTAACAATTCCACTTGTTACAAAATCTGACGGTACGAAGTTTGGTAAAACAGAAGGCGGCGCAATCTGGTTAGACCCAGAGAAAACAACTCCTTACGAGTTCTACCAATTCTGGATTAACACAGATGACCGCGACGTTGTTAAATACTTAAAATACTTCACATTCTTATCTCATGAAGAAATTCTTGAGCTTGAAAAGCAAGTAGCTGAAGCGCCAGAAAAACGTGCAGCACAAAAAGCGTTAGGTTCTGAAATGACAAAACTTGTTCACGGTGAAGAAGCATTAGAGCAAGCAATTAAAATTTCAGCTGCACTATTCAGCGGTTCTGTAGCAGAACTGACTGCAAGCGAAATCGAACAAGGATTCAAAGACGTACCATCTGTAGAACGTACTGCAGAAGATACAGTATTAATCGACTTACTTGTAGAAAGCAAAATCTCTCCATCAAAACGTCAAGCACGTGAAGATGTAACGAACGGCGCAATCTACGTAAACGGTGAGCGTACACAAGCATTAGACTATGTTGTAACAGAAAACGACCGCATCGAAGGTAAATTCACAATCATTCGCCGCGGTAAGAAGAAATATTTCTTAATTCGTTACTAATAAATAAAAAGCTTTGAGGAAATTCCTCAAAGCTTTTTTTGTTTTAATCTCCTTTTCGAGTTCATACGGAAATCACATGTAAGCGGTATGATAAACGTATAACAATTAGAAAGGAGTGGTAAAACGAAATGTCACTAGAAGCGTTGATTATTTTTTCTTTGCTAAACGCGGGTCAACTTGCAGAGAATTCGAAGGTCGATGTACATAAAGAGCAGAAAGATGCTTATGTATATGTTCAAAAAGAGGAAAATAAATAACTTTAATATATATAAATAAAAGCTACTCGAAGTAACTGTTTTAGTTGTCTTCGGTAGCTTTTTACATTATGAATAAATAGGAATTAATTCTCGTTTAAAATCTTCGTACATTTCAAAGGCAATTTTCATGATTTCTTTGAGTTCATCGTAACTGTGGAAATATAGCACGGGTACTTTTTCCGTGCCATTTGATAACAATCTTATAAATATGTCCCAAGGGTCTCCAGCTCTAACTTCACCATTATGACATGCTTCCCAAATCAATTCAGCAACACCATATTTTAAGCTGATGTTGAATCTAAAGGCGTAGACATCTTTGTTTTTTACTTCTCCTACAATAAAAAAGTCTTCTTTTTTATTGTAACGAGCTTTATAGTCAAGAGACTCGAATACTTCAATAGCTTTTTCATTTTCATAGTTTTCAAATGTATTGGTTCTATCGGAAAATTTTTCTGATAAGGCTTTATATTTTTCTACAAAGTCTATTTTCTCAAGTACCTCTTTTATTTCAAGTTCTAAATCATATGCCATCAATTATTCCTTTTCCATGATATTTGATTCGAAACAAAGGAGAAAGCTAGCGTAAACGTTAGTTTAAATATTAATCAGGTGTTCTTCTTTGTGTGATTTTTATCTCCATCGCCATGCAATCGTTGTATCTTCAATGTGGATTGCTGGAATGTCGATTCCTAAATATTTCCCTTCGTTCTCATCGAAAACGGACCAATTTTCATCGTCTAGAAATTCAGGATCAATACTTTCAAAGTCAAAAATACTGTCTTCGTCTACCATTTCACGAAAATATTCTTGATAGGGTTTACTATTATCATTTAAATGTATTGTTCCATACATCCATGGTGTTTCTACAAAAATGTCTCTGATTTCACCTATTTCATTATCTTTAAAGTATAATTTCATATTTGCACCCTCTTATTCATGAATTCTGAAATAGTCTTTTGGTATCTCGCCTTTTATCAAATACTCATTATCTCTTTTTGTCCACTTTAGAGCGAGTTTTTTCCAATGAGGTGCTGTTAGTCTATCCTGCTCAATTAAACGTTCGATTTGTTTTGGTTTTAAGATTGCTACATCTTTTACATCTCCATTACGGATTGCTGTTCGTAATGCATTAAAGTCTAGTTCAATTGAGTTATCTTCATACTTTACTGTTGCACCGTTATTAGGAGAAAAACTTGTATAGGGACTATTATTTTTTGCACCTTTCCTATATCCTCCTAATATATGTTCAGTAACTGTAACTTGTCTACCTTTGTACATGCCTTCTTTATTAGCTGGAACTAGATTTCCTGATTCGTTAATATATGATTTTTTAATTCCCATTGCATTCTTAATAGAACGTAAATAATCGTCTGATCGAAGTAAATTTTTTGTAGCAGTAAAAACCTTTTTTCCGCCTTTAAGTAATTTAATCCCTTTTCCAACTGGTGTAAGACCTGCAAAAACCATGACACCAGCTCCAGTACGTTCCAACCAGGAAAGTTTTTTTTCGGTGTCAGGATCAACACCTTCTATAACTCGCCTCACATCGTATTCACCTGATAATTCACCAGTTAAGTCCCTAGCAGCTTTCTTTAAGTCATTAGTAGTTTCTTTAGAGGTAGGAGGTATAGTATTTGTTGTATCAATTTTAACTAGATTCCTGTTTTCAATGGAATTATCAGCCTGATAATACTTCTGTAAGAGACAAGAACGGAATCACTATGATAGATGCAGCTAAAGGCCATTTCGAATACACATTCCCAACACAAACATTTGCATCTGTGGGGAAATCTAAACAAGCATATTTCACTGTGGAGAAGAATTCGACTGTAAAAGCTACAACTCAAGACTTTTTTATCGTTTCGTTGCCAGATGCATTGACTAATAGAATCCCTTCGAAAACTTACATTTCTCAATTAGAAGAATTGATTTGGCAACTAGAACAAATACAATTAGATTTATTGAACAGCGCAGCATATCAAGAAGCGCATGATGCAAAAGCATTTTCTGAACAAACTAAATTGATTTCCGAAAGTGTACAAGAACAATTGAATCAAATTGTTATAAAAGGGTCTATTGATCCAGAGACAAAGCAAGCTCGTGTGGATGAAAAAGGGATAGCGTATAACACGTTAAAAGAAAGGATCGGTGCAGAACAAAATAAAATTGGAGATTTATCACTTCTTGGTACACAACAAAGAAGTTTATCTAAAAGCTTAAGTGAACGAGGTATTAATGTTAAAGATTTTGGGGCGAAAGGTGACGGAATCACCGATGATACTGTAGCAGTACAAGCAGCAATTGATTATGCGTACAATACTTATACTGTAAATAGTTCTGCTACTGGGAATGAGGTCATATTCCCAAAAGGTATCTATATGGTGGATACAATTTACATCCCTCAAAATATTAATATTAAAGGCGATGGTTCAAGGTCTACAATTATCCGTAAGCTAGATGGTAAATCTGGTGCAATCTTATCATGGAGACGATCTGCACCGTCATGGTACTTCAGAACGCGTTATAAAGGGTTCACAGTAGAAGGGCATAAAGGTAATGATACTATTAAGGATATTGTAGGGTTACAAATTCACCCATATTGGGGTCTAGATTGCCCATTATTTGAGGATATTCAAATACGATATTGTTCTAGTTGGGGTATTCATATCTCACCAGAATATAATGCAAATACAGCTAAAATGACAATGCAGCAAGGTTCCTTCCGCAACGTGATTATTGAATACTGTGGTGAAGGCGCTTTTTATCAAGAAGATTTCATTGGTAATATGAGTTACGATACTTGTCGATTCGAACCAGAATGGAGTTCTCCTGATACTACCCAAGGCGGTAAGGCTATATGTTTCCAGACAGAGACTAGTGGTGGTAATATGGGGCAAGACTTAACGTTCCTAAACTGCGCATTCCAGTTTGGTAAGAATGGATTCGTACCTGAGACAGGCTATCAGAATGCTACTTTCGTAGGTAGTCATTTTGAAAATAATAGTGAAACAAGTTTTAAGACCTCTCATAGTATTAAGAACAATACAGCATTTATTGGTTGTTCATTCAGTACAACACCGACGGATATAGATATAAAACAAAAAGATGGTTATCTGACATTTGAAGAAATTAAATACAATCCTCTCGTTTCTATTGCGGATGCGAATGTATTCTTACAAATCGGGACAACATTTACGGGATTTGCATATCCCGGACTAGGAAAGTCAGTTAGTTCTAATGTTAACTGGATGAAGATAGTTGACCCAAATAGGAAGATGCGCGGTTTCAAAGACTCTACAGGGACTGATTTTAATCTGGACAGACTTCAAGTTCGAGGTATTTCGGGAGTTAACGCTACTCAGCCTTCCAATAACTTATCAGGTCGTGCTACTATGGCCACTGGTGTTAAATTTAGGACTATTAACTTCTTTCTTCAAGAACGAGATACAAATTATCATATACAAATCCCTGTTGATGGTTCAACTATCCCTATTGCTTACGCAATTAACAACAAGACAGTTGATGGTTTTGACATCTATATTGAGGCAGTTGGAGGACAACTGCCTGCAAACAGTTTAGGTATAAATTGGCTAATCACAAGATAAAGACATATAGGGGTCACTATATCATTCTGGGGAAATGGTATGGTGACCATAAGCAGAGAAAAAACCATCTCCAAATTGTATAGATGGTTTTTCTCTTATCAAATTGATGCAGTTTTCGTTTTGGATAAATTATTTTTTTCTAATAATTTAAGGCTTATATAGTTACTTAAAATCATACCAATACTAATCCAAAATAGAGAACCTACATGTGGATTAAAGAGAACTTGTGAGGAATTTAAAGACAAGATAAGACATGAAATTATTATATACATGTAAGCCCTATTGCTCATATCAACTTTGTTGAGATATCTATACCTTCGATATACAAAAATACAACTTAATATTATAAGGGTTACACCGATCAAACCAAACTCAGGTAGTATTTGTGCTACAAATGTATCAGTTGTAGAGAGCTTGAACCAATCAAATGCATGAACTTCGTATTTGTTAAAAATCATGTCACCAGTAATGTCGCGATAATAACGAGTTCCATATGTATTGAAACCTATTCCGAATAAAGGATAATCAGCAAATACATCAAAACCTTTTGTAATGTAATATTCTCGCGGCGATAAAGTTGATGAACTGTATTCCATTTTAGTATCGCTAATTACTTCTTTTAGATTGAAAAAGCTATTCATAATTAATACAAGTATTAATAAGAAGAATGAAATCTTAATAGCTTGCTTAATGGATTTGAAGCTATTTAATATAAGAGTCGCAATTAAAGCAAGTAATGTTATCCTCGTACCAGTAAGAAGAATATTTAAAACTAGAATTACAGATATAAAGAATAAAAATTTATTTTGAAATTTATACTTGTTTAAATAATAGTATAAGCAAAAAAGAACGCATGAATAGTTAGCGAATTCTATAGGATATGGGAAAAAACCAATTGATCTATAGATGCCGCTTCGGATTTGGATGTTATATATACCTCTAAACATGTCAAAAAATCGTTCTATACCCATGAATTGAAGTAACGCAAATATAAAGCCGATTATAATTATAGGTGAATATAATTTTAGTAATTTTAACATATCCTCATCATCGAATCGTGAGTATAGGACAATAAATACTAAAGTGAAATACTTACAATAATCTAAAGTAGTGCTAATGAATATTTTTAGATCATGATACGTTGTCATGGTAGAGATAAAATTAATCGTAATGAAACATACTGCTAATACAGTGAAAATCCTAACTTCTTTAACGCCAGGAAGTCTATTTTTCACAACTGTAATAAGTAACGCAGCTAACAATCCTATTTTTTGTATATTATTTAATAAGGATTTCAATTCATAATGTGATTCATCTAGACCAGCAGTTTGTTCAAGTACTATAAATAATAGCAATAGATAAAAAACCATTCTGATCTCAAGTCTTACTTTTACTAGTTTAGATAGCATAAAATCCAAACAAAGAAAAAGAAGTATTGCTAATAAGATTAGTGCCTTATCAAGATAAATAAATAAAAATAGGATAGAAAAAAATCCTATTACCAAAAGTGGTAATAGTTTTTTTTCATCTAAAACGTTCATAATAAAAAACCACTCCTTAAAATCATATGAATAAATTATAACACCATATAGTGAGGATATGTTTTATTAATTGAACTTGTTGCTTTAGAAAGAAGGTGATTTAAAAACATAAGAGAATACTAATAGGATTAAAACTCACAATGCCTTATGTGTCAAATACAAAGTAAAGGGTGATCTGAATGAAGCTTTACGAAGTTTTGATGGGGTATGAAAATGGATTATATAAAGACGGGGATGTGTTTTTGTATCAAAATGATATAAGAATGCAGGCAATATTCCAGTTTGGTGATTTGGTATGGGCAGATGACCAGATAGCTGTTGGTTGTAAAGATATTGCACGCGATGTATGGGGTTTTAAAGAGAGACGGAAAAACCCCGCAAGATATAGTTCTTAATTAAGAGAGACAATGTCTCTCGGTTTTATTTTCAAACAAAATATGGATTTTACAACAAATCAAAGCGTGCTTATAGCAGGCTTTTTTATTTTTAAAAGGAGGTAATAACATAAGAAATTGACGAAAGGACAACCGATGCATGTTTGCTCTTTTTATTAAAATAGTTGTAGTCAGTTTTAAATGAAGTGTATTTTCTTTATTGTATAAAAAGAAGGAATGGATATGAGGGTATATGTTATATATCTTAATATTATAGAATTAACTTGATTAATAACATAAAATGATTAATATAAGTGATTAAGGAAGGAGAGATTTATTTGACTAATATTACACCGGGGGAAGCATCGATTGTGGTTGCATTTTTATCTAGTATTACAGCTTTTGTAGTTATGTATTTTAATAACAAAAAACAACAGGATCGTTGGTATGCTGAATTTTTTATAAAAACGAAAATAGAAGCACTTAATGACTTTCGAGTGAAATCAACAACAGCAGTAAAAAATATTGAGTATTTTTGTTCTGAAAAAGGTAGATTTGAATTAATTAAAACTTTAAATTTAAAAGAGAAAGATCCCAATCATCAACCTCCTAAGCAAGATTATACTTTAGGATATGTGACAGAAGATTCAAGAGATAATTTTATACAATTAACAACAGAAAAAGCTAAATTACTGGAAGAAAGTTTTTTAAACTTATCAAAAGCTTACGAAATAATTAATGTATATTTTTCTGTGGAAGAGCAAGTAGTATTAGAAAAGTTTATACAAACAATGAAAAGATACGAGCATCTGATATCGGGAAGTATAAAAAATTTTAAAAGTGGTAATGATATTCGTTTGTTAGAAATGTTTATAAATTATTCATCTACAATTTACACAAATGGCTATACAGAGATAAAAGAATGTGAAACAGATGTAGGGGAAATATTAGCTAAACAACTGTATCCTGATAAGGTAAAAAAATTCGAAAAATAATTAAGTAAATAGCATTCCATATGGAGTGTTTTTTATTATGTACAAATTACATAGGGGGTATAGATTAAATAAAAATGATTTTTGTTTTTAAAGGTATTGATGTAAATCAAAGCGAACTTATCCAAATTCAAAAAAGCTTACTAAGTATGCGATTCAGTAAGCTTTTTTATTGGGCAGAGCAGCTGGAAAATAGAGTGCTTAAATGTTCATTAACCTACATGCTGGCTGATTTTTAATTTTATCAAAGTTCTTCGTTGTCTTTAAATATAACCAACTGATTTTCATGATACAATGACGCGCGAATATTGGAGTATTTATTTATAACTTTTCCGTTGTCGTCTTTCTGTTCACCTTCATTTGTTGTACATAATGCACATACAACAATATGTTGACCAGGTTCGAAAATTTCAGATGAGATAACATCCTTATTAATAAAGATAGAAACAGCAGGAATATATTCTATATCCTTATCCTTCTTACCAAACTGAAAATTTACAGCATAACGATCCCCTTGTTTAAGAGGTCTTATATCTCTTACTACTCCTTCAATGCAAATAGGGTGTCTTTTATCCTTGAGAGTTTGTAAATAATTATAAGCATCTAGATATTTTGTTTGATCATAATAGAAGTTAGACCATTTTACTTTTTTTCCGTGCATTTGAATTTCAACTATAGACTCTAACTCATTTGATTCATCATTTTCTACAGCCTTTCTCAATTCAAGAATCTTTTTCATTGTTGTTAAGTAAGAGTTTAACCTCCCTTTAGATATGTATTTTCGATCTTTCCTAGGTGTTGTAGTCCTATTATTGTTTGTAGAATTTGCATTTTGTCCACCTAATTCTTTTAATGGCTCATGAATCATTGTTAATCTAAACGTAAATTTATTGCTCTTAACACTCTCTAAAATTTTATCATCGGAATCCTTGGCGATTGTAGTAACTTGTCCAACCGTATTATATCTACATCCTTCTTTATGATCTTTCCCTGGTTTTCTCGTAAAATGAGCTGGGACCCATCTTCCAACCCTAGGGTGGCCGATTTTATGAGACACGGATATGCTGCAGATATGGCATTCTAATCCTTTTTTTAATTCTTTGTACTCTTCAACGTATTTAGCTGATACTTCATCATTTTTAATTGTTGAGTAAGCTTTTTTCATTTTTATTGCCATTTTGCTCCCTCCTAATAAACAAAGTTTACTGCCATAATAAAATATGGTTATATAGGATATTTTACCATTGTTGATGTTTGAAGGGGTTAAGTTTGGAAATTGGTATTTTACATGAAAGAACGAAAAGTAGTTAATATTTGAAGATAATATCTTGAGTTATGATGTGATTTTAAGAAATAAAAATGGTCTATAAATGGTCAAAGTAATACTTATCTATATTCTGAATGAAAGGGTATTGAAAATGGATGGATTTTTCATAAAGACATTCGTTCTTCATTTGTTAGGAGAAGAGGTAAGTGAAATGGGATGGAAAGGTCTAATTGTTGTATGTAATAATGTTTTAATTAGAACATAAGGAGGGAACAAAGTGAATATAGCACTAATTATTACATCAATTCTTTTATTAGCTACATTAATTGTATCAATTTATAATGCGAGAACTTTAAATGAAAACAAAGAAAAAGATCGTAGGATTGCTGTAGAATTATCTGAGAAAAGAAGAGTGCAAAATGAATTAATGAATCATATTACGAAGGTTCTTGATTTGGGTAGAAGATGTAGGGTAGAAACTGATGAAAACAATAAACCAAAAATGAAATTTGAATTGTTAAATCATAAAATATTTATTTGGATTAATTTAGATAGAAATAATTGTGTTCACGAAGATTTAAGAGAACAATGTAATATTTATATTAATTTTTGTGCTTCGAGTTTGGAGGTACCTAATAGAGAAGAACAGTTATCTTATTTGGATAATGCAAATAAAAATTTTAATTTTATTTTGCAGTTAATTGATAGGTATATTGAAGAAGAAAATAAGTTAATAGAAGAATTAATGTAGTTACATTTAATCGAGTGTGGCTCTTTATTATGTATTGGATGTGTATGCAATTGAATGTGGAAAGAATCGATCATATTAGATAATTAGCCAAGTAAAAAAGTGAACGATTACGAAAATACTCGTTCACTTTTATTTTACTCTTTATAAATGTAGCTCATAATTTCCGTCAGTACTATCAGGCTTTCTAAAAATTTCCTCGAATGGACCAACTTTTTTTGAAAATCCATTTTTTAATGCAAAATGGTAACCTTCTTCAGTTATAACTTCTTGTAATACTAATCGTTCAAATCCTTTTTCTTTAGCGAATGTTTTAAACCATTCCAGAACAATACTTCCTTTACCTTGATTGCTTGGGGTAATACTTATAGCAGTGATCGCCAAGTATGAATTGGTGGAAAATTCACTTCTAAGGTTAATGGTGACCTTATGTTCTTTAGAAGAAATATTTAAGGCATATTTAGAAAGACCTTTAATCAAGACTATTTCGTCTTGTACTAATGCTTCTAGTAACATTTTTAATTTTTGAAAGTCTTGTACATGAAGAGGGATCTCGGTGAATTTTTCTTTCAAAACAATTAACTCCTTTTATCATCTGTTTTTTGCACTTATCCATTTCTATACACACGCCAGCCATTATATTTTTTGTCCCAAACTAGCCTCAATTAGCCCCAAGTGCATACTTTTTAATGCTTTATTTTGCATTATTAATGATAAATAAAAAAAGCCCAGGCCCCTTGATAAACAAGGTTCCTAAGGCTTTTAATAATACTCTTTGCAGAGTACCGAGATTAACGAGAGTAGAACTCTACGATTAATGCTTCGTTGATTTCAGCTGCTAACTCAGAACGCTCAGCGTGACGAGTGTAAGTAGCTTCTAATTTATCAGCATCGAAAGTTAAGTATTCTGGTACGAAGTTGTTAACTTCGATCGCTTCTTTAACAACAACAAGGCTGTTAGATTTTTCGCGAACGCTGATAGTTTGACCAGGTTTAACGCGGTAAGATGGGATATCTACGCGAGCGCCATCAACCATGATGTGACCGTGGTTTACTAATTGGCGAGCTGCACGACGAGTGCGAGCTAAGCCCATACGGTAAACTAAGTTGTCAAGACGAGCTTCAAGAAGGATCATGAAGTTTTCGCCGTGCTTACCAGGCATTTTACCTGCTTGGTCAAATGTGCGACGGAATTGACGCTCAGTCATGCCGTACATGTGACGAAGTTTTTGTTTCTCTTGTAATTGTAAACCGTATTCTGAAAGTTTCTTACGTTGGTTAGGACCGTGAGGACCTGGTGCGTAAGGGCGTTTTTCTAATTCTTTTCCTGTGCCGCTTAGAGAGATTCCAAGACGACGAGACAGTTTCCAAGCTGGACCTGTATAACGAGCCATAGTTGACTCCTCCTTTAAAAATGTTTTTATTTACGTAAAATAAAAACAGACGTAATCGATATTTACGGGCATTTTGTTTTCATGTACCTTCGCTCCAGCAGCAGGGAGTTACGAGATACACCTCCGTAGAGGAACAAAATACAAACGATAAACTCACATTACAAGGCTGCCTTTTTATTTTACACAAACGCTATTATATCTTTTACCCAGAGTTTCGTCAAGCGAGTACGTTTTTGTTTTATGCATATAAATTTTGGAAACTAATATAAGAAGGAATTTAAAACAATATAAAAGAAGAGATAGAAACACAAATAAAACGCTTACATAAAATGTAGTAAAAACATTCATCAGTTTTTTAATGGTGAATATGCGGGATAAAAACATAAAGGGGATGTTTTTATGAAAAAGAAGCATATGGAGACAGCGTTAATTCATCACGGTTATACATCTGAGGAACATAAAGGAAGTTTAACACCACCGTTATTTCAAACATCTACATTTACATTTGAGACTGCGCAGCAAGGAGAAGCGAGTTTTGCGGGAGTAGATCCGTCTTATATTTACTCAAGACTTGGAAATCCAACTGTAAAATTATTTGAAGAGCGCATGGCTGTGTTAGAAGGGGGAGAAGAAGCACTTGCTTTCGGATCCGGAATGGCAGCTATTTCAGCAACGTTAATTGGCTTTCTAAAAGCTGGAGATCATATTATTTGTTCAAACGGATTATATGGGTGCACGTACGGATTTTTAGAAGTGTTAGAAGAGAAATTTATGATTACACATTCGTTTTGTGATATGGAGACAGAGACTGATATTGAAAATAAGATTCGCCCAAATACAAAGCTCATTTTCGTTGAAACACCGATTAATCCAACGATGAAATTAATCGATTTAAAACAAGTGATTCGAGTTGCGAAGCGAAATGGCCTACTCGTCATTGTTGATAATACGTTTTGTTCACCTTATTTACAAAGACCGCTTGAGCTTGGTTGTGACGCAGTTGTGCATAGTGCGACAAAATATATTGGTGGCCATGGTGATGTTGTGGCGGGTGTAACGATTTGTAAAACGAAAGTGTTAGCTGAAAAAATTCGTCCGATGCGAAAAGATATCGGTGGTATTATGGCACCGTTTGATGCGTGGTTATTATTACGCGGATTAAAGACGTTAGCAGTAAGAATGGATCGTCATTGTGATAATGCAGAAAAAATTGTATCGTTCCTAAAAAATCATGATGTAGTAGAAGGGGTTTGGTACCCAGAAGGGGAGTTAGCATCTCGCCAAATGAAACGGGGCGGTGGCGTTATTTCTTTTTCTGTCAAAGGCGGGAAAGAGGAAACGCAAGCGTTTATCAATGACCTTCACTTTATTACGATCGCGGTAAGTTTAGGTGATACAGAAACGTTAATTCAGCATCCAGCAACGATGACGCATGCTGGGATTCCAGCGGAACTAAGAAAAGAAATGGGTATTTTCGATAATTTAATACGTTTATCTGTCGGTTTAGAATCGTGGGAGGATATCGTTTCTGATTTGGAGCAAGCGTTAAAGAAAATATCTACTGTTAGTAATCAATAAAAAAGAGTGAGCTATCGGTTTCGTACATGACGTACTTAATCGATAACTCACTCTTTTTCTTATATATGTTTTAACAGTGTTTCCACAAACTTTTCTAAATAGTGCTGATCTACTTCATCGAAACGATTTTTTTCAGGACTATCAATATCCAGTACACCAATGACATTTCCGTCTTTTATAATCGGTACAACGATTTCCGAATTAGAGGCACTATCGCAAGCGATATGTCCTGGGAATTGGTGAACGTCCGCTACAAGTTGCGTTGTTTTCATTTCAGCTGCTACGCCGCAAACGCCGCGCCCAAATGGAATACGTACGCATGCTGGCATTCCTTGGAATGGCCCGAGAACGAGCTGATTTCCTTCTGTTACATAAAAGCCAACCCAATTAACGCGATCTAAAAATTGGTTTAATAATGCGGACGCATTTGATAAGTTTGCGACTACGTTTAATTCGCCAGTTAATAATGCATCCAGTTGTTTAATTACTGTCTCATACTGCTTTTCACGAGAACCTGCATAACTTTCTTTTGTAAACATGGAAACAACTCCCTTTTTATCGAGATGTGTAAAATATTAGCAAAATACGATGTATTTCACATGACTTTGTCGATAGAAAATTAAAGGAATTTGTCTTAAAAGTCAAGAAATTTAAACTATAGCTGTTCAGTGAGAGGAAGTGAGCGCATGAAGCAGACGAAACAAAAAGTAATTGATGCGGCAATATCGTTGTTTAATACGAAAGGTTATGACGGGACATCAGTGCGAGACATTGCAAAGCGAGCGGATGTGAATGTAGCGAATATTTCATACTATTTTGCTGGAAAGCAAGGCCTATTAGAGCAGCTTATTACTGATTTTTTAGAAGGATATATTCATGTGATTGAAACGTCCTTTGAACAGAGAGAGTATTTGTCGGCTAAAGATGTGATGGTGCAAATGGTGCGCAGGATTTTACGATATCAATTTGAAAATAGGGAACTGACACGTTTTTTTTATAGAGAGCTTTCGCTTGATACGACATTAATTCGTGAAGTGATGACCGTTTATTTTTCTAAAGAAAGATATTATATCGAACAAATCATTAGAGAAGGACAAATGAAGAAAGAGTTTAGAAAGGTATCTTTTACAATGTTTATGACGCAATTAAAAGGCATGATAAATATGCCGTTTTTATATCCACAGTATATATCAGAAGTATTACATTCATTTCCATCCGAAACATTTTTCTTAGAAATGTATACGAAGGAAATTGAGCAATGGATGGAACAAGCATTAGGTAAAACGAATATGTATCAGGAATGGCCAAGAGCTGTTCATATGTGAAAAATCCCCACCTAACGAACCGAGGTGGGGATTTTTGTAGTTTCTTTTCTTTGCCATAAATTGTTACATAATAGCGCAATAATTGTTAATGAGGCTCCGGCAAGTTCGATTTTGTCGACCGTATAACCTCGAAATATGGAACCGATAAGTGCAAGGACAGGAACTAAATTCATAAATAATATGCCGTTAATAGATGAAATATAGCGATTCCCCATATTCCAGCAAAACACAGCGATAACACCTGCAATAATCGACATATAAAAGAGTTCAAAACGAACGCTCACAATTGTGCGTAATGATGGTACAGTAATGACGTTTGTGTAAGTTAATAAAGTGACAATAACGATGAGTGACATTGAACCGAACAAACAAGTTAACGTTGTATATCGAAGTGGTGACCAAGATTGAAAACGAGCACCGCCATTTGTATAAATGACCCAGCAAGTAACGCCGCATAACATCAATATATTCGTAGATAAGTGACTTGCAGCTCCAAATAATAAGTGAATATTTCCTTTTGAAATGACAAGCATAACACCGAGTAATGCAACGAACATACAAAGAAAAGTGTAGTTTTGTGGACGCTTATTTTTTGTTATCCATTGTAATGATAAGGCAATTAGTGGCATGAGAGACTGAATCATCGCTGCATGGATTGCTCCAGAAGGTCCGGCAAGTTGTTGTCCGTAGAAAACGAGAAAACCATATCCAGCGAAACCGACTGTTCCGTAAAAAAATAAAGAAAGTGTTCGTTTTTCTAAGCGGAGCGAATGTGTCCCTTCAGTGATTAATAGCAAAATAAGAAAAATAATAGCTGCAGATCCGTAGCGGATAGTTGTGAAAAAGAACGGATCGATAAATTGTAAGGCATTTGCCATTACAGGAAACATAAATCCCCAGGCAGTTACGGCAAGTAAGCATAGGAGGGATCCGAAGAGCATTTGTTTTTTGTTCAAGAGTACCATTCTCCTTTACATTTCGTTATAGTAAGTTGATGAAATAAGTATAAAGAGTAATGATTTATAGAAGGAAATATCGATTTTTTATAACAGTTATAACTTTTTGTTAGAGGTGTATATGATGGATTTAGAGGCAGTACGATCGTTTATGGAAGTAAAGCATACGCGCAGTTTATCAAAGGCAAGTAAGCTTTTACATATTTCACAACCAGCGCTTAGTAAACAAATTCAAAGATTAGAAGCGGATTTAGAGGTTACTTTACTCAAGCGTTCTGCTCAAGGAGTGGAGTTAACAGAGGCTGGTGAGATATTTATAGCAAGAATGTTACCGATTTTGGAACAAATACATGAAGTGAAAACGGAGATGAAGAAGTATCAAGAGAAACGGAGAATTTCGATAGGTATATTGCCAAGTTTAGCGGCGTATTACATATCGAAATGCAAAGATATATTAGGTGATGGATTCGAAATAGAATGGAAAATTGAGCATACGAAAGTATTAATGGAATTGTTTAAAGAGCGGAAGATTGAAGCGATGTTCATTGATTCAGTAGTAGAAGGCGCTACATATATAAAAGAAATGCGGGAGGAAAAAATTGTTTGTGTAGTTTCAAATGATCATCCTTATAAAGAGAAAACAATAATCCGAATGGAAGGTTTGGAACATGAGAAATTAATTGTGTACCCAGAAATATGTGATGTAAGGAAAATGATTATGAACATGTTTCAAGGTATAGGTGCGAAACCAATCATTGCGTTTGAAACTTCTTATGCAGAACCGATGCTTGCGATGGTCGGAGCTGGACTTGGCATCACTTTACTTCCAGAAATGTCAGTGGAGCAAGCGGTAAAGCAGGGGAATGTGCATGTGATTTCTGTTGAACCTCCACTCATGCGCAAAATCTATTTCGTATCTCATATGAAAGAGTGCCCGTTATGGCAATCATTTGAGGATAGGTAGTGAAGCGGGCGGAAGATTAAGAAAGATTACAATTGCATTTAAAGAAACATGAAATTTTAAAAAAAACTAGGTCAAAAACACGTCATTACATGGTATGATTAGTACATTGTTAGTTGTTAAATATAGGGGAATTCCCTTTTTATACATAATGCCTTCCATTTCATAAACGGAACGGACAAAAAAAGAGATATAACTAGGAGGCTTTTTTGCATGGATTCTATCCTGACGATCGTTATCATTGTAGTAAGCTCTATTCTAGTGCTGCTCATGATAGAGCTTGTGATAAGAAATCGTTCATATAAAGATATTGAAGCACTGGAGCAGTGGAAACAAGAAATAAAAGATAAACCTGTGGCAGATGAACTAAAGCGAGTAAAAGATTTGAACATGACAGGTCAAACAGAAGAACTGTTTGGTAAATGGCGTGAAGAGTGGGATGAAATCGTATCAACAACTCTTCCAAAAGCTGAAAAAGATTTAGGGCAAGCGCGAAAATTCGCCTCGCAATTCTCCTTCCGCAAAGCAAAGCATGCGATGAACGAATCCATAAGTGGTTTAGATGACGCTGATAATCGTATTACAGACATTTTAAATGAATTACAGCAACTGTTAGAAAGCCATGAAAAAAATAGCTCGGAAATTGAAGGGTTACGTGATACATATCGTAGTATGAAAAAGAGTGTTCTTGCTCATCGACACATGTATGGAGCAGCTGAGCAGAGAATTGAAGAGATGCTAGATGCCGAATCTAATAAATTTAATAGTTTTGAAGAAGCAACAAATAATGGCGACTATTTAAAAGCGAGAGAAATTGTTATTAGTTTGGAAGAAGGTTTAGCTAATTTAGAAATCATTATTCACCAAATTCCAGATTTATTGGTAGAGTGTCAAGCAACGTTACCAGTTCAACTGGAAGATTTATTACACGGACATAATGATATGGTAAGACAAGGTTATGTATTAGATTACCTGGAAATCCCTAAAGAAGTTCGCGATATGACGACACAACTACAAACATGTTTAATGGATATACAGGAGCTTCATATAACGGAAGCGGCTGAAAAAGTAGAAAAATTAAAAACTCGTTTAGACGGTTTTTATGATCAACTAGAACAAGAAGTGCATGCGAGACATTATGTAGAGCAAAAAACACTTTCTGTTTATGAAGATTTAGAAGAACTTCGTGAAGAAACAATTGAAACGAAAGCAGAAACGCAACTTGTGAAACAAAGCTATCAGTTACAAGATAAGGATATTGAGTCTCAAAAAGTAATTGAAAAGCAAATGCACATTTTAATGAAACGTTTTGAAGTGATGCAATTACGCGTTGCTGAACAAGATATTGCATTCTCTATAATTCGTGAGGAACTAGAAGAGGTTTATGAGCAATGTGAAACTTTAAAAGTACTTCATGCAGAATATAAAGAAATGCTACAAACGATGCGTAAAGAAGAATTTGAAGCGCGTGAGAAGTTGCAGGAAATGCGCAATACAATTTTTGAAACGAAACGCTTTATGCAAAAGTCGAATTTGCCAGGTCTTCCAGAGAGTATTATGGAAGATTTACAAAGAGGGCAAATGGCAATGCAAGCTGTATATGAGCAATTAGAAATAAAACCGCTAAATATGCATGCTGTAAATAGCAGTTTAGAAGAAGCATACACAACTGTTAACGGTGTAGCTGAAATGACAGAAGAGTTAATTGGACAAGCGTATTTAGTTGAAAAATTAATTCAATACGGAAACCGTTACCGCAGTCATGATGAAAATCTTGCAGAAAGCTTAAATTATGCAGAGAAATTATTCCGTGAATATCAATACGATGCAGCTTTAGAACAAGCGGCTTCTGTACTAGAGCAACTTGAACCTGGCGTTGTTCAAAAAATAGCTGAATATGTAGACAATGAACAAACCCTTTCATAAAGGGTTTGTTTTTTTGTGTAATTTTGAAGGCGATGTTGCTATAATGAATAGCGGAATACAGTAAGGTTATTCGTTTCAAAATAAAGTGAAACTGTAATCAGTGGGGGGGATTCATCCCCAATGATTACTAGCCTTCACCAATCGGGATAAAACGGAACCTTTGTGTAGTCTTAGCGTAATTACACGTATTTATGATATGATTATATGATGTGATAGCGCTGAAAGGGGAAGAACGATGATCTATTTTGATAATAGTGCGACGACGAAGCCATATCCAGAAGCCCTTCAATCGTACGTAACGGTTGCTGGGAAATATTTTGGAAATCCTTCTTCTATTCATTCGCTTGGAGGAGAGGCAGAGCGTCTATTAACACAATCAAGAACGATTGCAGCGCAGCTTCTTCACGTAAAACCTTCTGAAATTATTTTCACATCGGGTGGAACGGAAGGGAATAACCTTGCGATTAAAGGGATAGCGATGAGGAATCGTTCGCGCGGCAAACATATCATTACAACAAATATTGAACACGCGTCTGTGTTTGAGGCATATAAGCAATTAGAAGAACTCGGGTTTGATGTAACATATTTACCGGTTAACGAGCATGGTGTTGTATCGGTAGAGGATGTGAAGCGAGTGCTTCGTGAAGATACAATTCTTGTTTCAATTATTCATGTGAACAACGAAACTGGAGCAATTCAGCCCGTTGCTGAAATTGGAACGTTATTATCGAATTATCCGAAAATAAGATTCCATGTGGACCATGTACAAGGGATAGGAAAAGTACCGCTTAATTTATATGCTTCGCATATTGACCTTTGCTCAATATCTGGACATAAATTCCATAGTGTAAAAGGAACAGGTCTTCTTTACGTGCGTGATGGCGTAAGATTAGATCCGATTTTATCAGGTGGTCAACAAGAGCTTAAGTATCGCTCTGGTACAGAGAACTTACCTGGCATTGTAGCGATGGTGAAAGCACTTCGCATGACAATGGAACAAGTGAAAGAAAAGATAGCTCATTTGCAAAGTTTACAAACAGAGCTTGTACGTTTCTTTAAAGAAATGGAAGATGTAACAATTAATACGTCGCTTGCATATGCAGCACCACACATTTTAAATGTGTCGTTTGTCGGTTTAAAACCGGAAGTGGTCGTTCATGCTTTAGAAGAACACGGTGTATATGTATCAACGAAGTCTGCTTGTTCTTCAAAAGCAAATGAAGTGAGCAGAGTGTTAGTGTCAATGGGAGTACCGCATGCAGCTGCTGCAAGCGCTATTCGTATTAGTCTAGCACCAGACAACACGATGGAAGAAGTAAAACAATTTGAAGGTATTGTAAAAGAGACAATGCCAAAATTATATGAAGTGATGAGGTAAAGAAATATGATGACATATGAATATATTTTAGTACGTTACGGAGAAATGACGACAAAAGGTAAGAACCGTTCTAAATTTGTAAGCACATTAAAAGATAACGTTAAGTTCAAACTGAAAAAATTCCCAAACATTAAAATCGATGCAACACATGACCGTATGTACATTCAGTTAAATGGCGAAGACCATGAAGCGATTGCTGAAAGATTGAAAGATGTATTTGGTATTCATAAGTTTAATTTAGCGATGAAAGTACCATCAGAATTAGAAGATATTAAAAAAGGTGCATTAGCAGCTTTCTTACAAGTAAAAGATGATGTGAAAACATTTAAAATTACAGTGCACCGTTCTGATAAACGTTTCCCAATGAAGACGATGGAGTTACTTCCAGAAATCGGCGGGCACATTTTAGAAAATACAGAGGATATCACAGTAGACGTCCATAATCCAGATGTGAATGTACGTGTAGAAATTCGCAGTGGTTACAGCTATATTATGTGTGGTGAGCACATGGGAGCTGGCGGTTTACCAGTTGGCGTTGGCGGAAAAGTAATGGTACTTCTTTCTGGTGGTATTGATAGCCCAGTAGCAGCGTACTTAACGATGAAACGCGGCGTATCTGTGGAGGCAGTTCACTTCCATAGTCCACCTTTCACAAGTGAGCGTGCGAAACAAAAAGTAATCGATTTAGCACAAGAGTTAACGAAATACTGTAAACGTGTAACACTTCACCTTGTTCCATTTACTGAAGTGCAAAAAACGATTAATAAAGAAATTCCATCTAGTTATTCTATGACAGTAATGCGTCGTATGATGATGCGTATTACAGAGCAGATTGCAGAGGAGCGTAATGCACTTGCAATTACGACTGGTGAAAGTCTTGGACAAGTAGCGAGCCAAACGTTAGATAGTATGCATACGATTAATGAAGTGACAAACTATCCTGTTATTCGTCCGCTTATTACGATGGATAAATTAGAAATTATTAAAATCGCTGAAGAAATCGGCACATATGATATCTCAATTCGTCCATACGAAGATTGCTGTACAGTATTCACACCAGCAAGCCCAGCGACGAAGCCGAAGCGTGAAAAAGCGAATCGTTTTGAAGCGAAATATGATTTCACACCATTAATCGAAGAAGCTGTAGCAAACAAAGAAACAATGGTATTACAAACGGTAGAAGTAGTAGCGGAAGAAGAAAAATTCGAAGAACTTTTCTAAAACCATAAATTACCATATCTAAAATGTGTATGAAGTCATGTTATTTATCACACTCTATACTCACAAGGAGGTGATATAACATGGCACGTAGCACAAATAAATTAGCGGTTCCTGGTGCTGAATCAGCATTAGACCAAATGAAATACGAAATCGCTCAAGAGTTTGGTGTTCAACTTGGAGCGGATGCAACATCTCGCGCTAACGGTTCTGTTGGTGGCGAAATTACGAAACGTCTAGTTTCACTAGCTGAGCAACAATTAGGCGGTTTCCAAAAATAATTCCATATACAATGGCTTAGAAAGAGCGGGTTCTCCCCGCTCTTTCTTTTTGTTGTTCGTATTAGTATAAATTCATTTCGACAAAAGCATAAAAAAATTGTCAAAAGAAGAGGGTTCAAAATTTACTGAAAATTCTTTATTATATAAGGGAGGCATAAAGAAAAAGGAGGATGTTTATGAAGAGAGAGGAATTGTTGGCACCACCATCTTATAATTTAGTTTCAGAAATAGAGAAATATACAGACGATAAAGAGAAGCTTGCTTTAATTTGGCAAGATGATAAAGGGAATAGACGAGAAGTTACATATTTTGAATTAATGCAAGGTGCAAATAAAAT
Source organism: Bacillus cereus group sp. N11 (assembly GCF_016483605.1). Lineage (NCBI taxonomy): Bacteria > Bacillati > Bacillota > Bacilli > Caryophanales > Bacillaceae > Bacillus > Bacillus cereus group sp. N11. Next base: position 95,691 of record NZ_JAEHBN010000005.1, on the reverse strand, counting down.
TGGAAACGCTTTTATAAAAAGTGGCTTACAAAAAGGGGACAAGCTCCTTATTATGATGCCGCGTTTAATTGAAGCTTACATGACGTATATCGCTGCGATTAAAGCAGGATTTGTCGTAATTCCGAGTTCGGAAATGTTGCGTAAAAAAGATATTGAATACCGCATTGGACACGGAGAAGTAAAAGCGATTGTAAGTTATGAACCATATATCGGACAGTTTGATAACATAGGGGCGATGGAATCTCTTCAAAAGTTCGTTCTGAGCGAGCAGTCAGTAGACGGATGGATCAATTTAAAAACAGCATTAGAAACAGAAAGTGACATGTTAGAAATGGCGAAAACAGATAAAGAAGATATGGTCTTTTTATCTTATACGTCAGGGACGACAGGAAACCCGAAAGGAGTTGTTCATACGCATGCGTGGGCATACGCTCATTTACGTACGAGCGCCCCAAATTGGCTCGGAATTGAAGAGAATGATGTTGTATGGGCAACGGCTAGCCCAGGGTGGCAAAAGTGGATTTGGAGCCCGTTTTTAGCCACTCTCGGTTCAGGGGCAACAGGATTTGTATACAACGGTAAGTTTGAACCGAAAACGTATTTAAATTTATTAGACGATAATAAGGTGAATGTGCTTTGTTGTACACCGACTGAGTATAGATTAATGGCAAAGGTAGAAGACTTGACTGAGTACAATTTAGAAGCGTTACATAGCGCTGTATCCGCAGGTGAGCCGTTAAATAGAGAAGTCATTGAAACGTTCCAAAAGCACTTTGATATTACAGTAAGAGATGGCTATGGGCAAACGGAAAATACATTACTTGTTGGCGTAATGAAAGGGATGGATATTAGACCGGGATCAATGGGGAAACCAACGCCAGGAAACCATGTTGATATCGTTAATGAAGAAGGAATCCCAGTGCAGGTAGGAGAAGTTGGCGATATTGCAGTTCATATTGAAACACCAGCCCTCTTTAAGCAATATTATAAAGATGATGAACGCACAGCGATGCAATTCCGTGGTGATTATTATATTACGGGTGATAAAGCGAAAAAAGATGAAGACGGCTATTTCTGGTTTGAAGGGCGCGGAGATGATATTATCATTAGCTCTGGTTACACAATCGGGCCGTTCGAAGTTGAAGATGCACTTGTAAAACATCCTTACGTAAGAGAATGTGCGGTTGTCGCAAGTCCGGATGAAATTCGAGGGAGTGTCGTGAAGGCATTTATCGTATTAAGAGAGAATATAGAAAAGAACGAAGAAACATTAATTCCAGTGCTCCAACAACACGTGAAAGAACTCACTGCACCATATAAATATCCTCGCAAAATTGAATTTGTAGATGAACTACCAAAAACGATTTCCGGAAAAATTCGTCGTATTGAACTTAGAAAACAAGAGATGGAGCTCCCTTCCAAATAATTTTGAAAATAGAGAAGTAAATAGTTGAATGAAATGTAAAACGATGATATTATAAAAACGAACACAAGTTCGATTTTATAAACTAAAAAAAGAGGTGTCCGTATGATTTTAGGTATTAATCCGTACTTAGTTTTAGATGGTAGTGGGCAAGAAGCTGTACAGTTTTACAAAGAGGCATTAGACGCAAAAGTAGAAGTAATGCAAACTTTTGGTGACATGCCTGAAAATCCAGAATACCCGATTCCAGCTGAAGCGAAAGAGCGCGTTTTACATGCTACTTTAAAAGTTGGTAATACGGACCTTATGATTTCTGATACATTCCCAGGTCAAGGGCATGCAATCGGATCTCAAGTAACAATCGCAATTCAAATTAGTAATGCAGAAAAAGCAAAAGAAGTATTCGAAAAGTTACAAGAGGGTGGAGAAGTTATTATGCCACTTCAAGAAACGTTCTGGAGCCCAGCATACGGACAACTAAAAGATAAATTTAGCATTGAATGGCAAATTACAACGTCTACTACTGAACAAAAATAATTTTGGGAAAGCACCATTTTTAATTCAAATGGTGCTTTTTTTATACGGATTAATCTCGTAGACTAAAGGGAAAAAGGGGATGAGCATATGGGAGAAATTTGGTATGGCGGCACCATTTACACGATGCGAGAAGAGAATGAAAAAGTAGACGCTGTTTATGTTGAAAACGGTGTGATCGTTGATGTCGGGAGTAAAGAAGAGTTAGAAGACCGATATGCTACTACGGTTAAATTGCACGATTTAGAAGGCAAAACGATGATTCCAGGTCTCGTTGATAGTCATATGCATCTTATTGGGCATGGAGAGAGGTTACTCCGTCTAGATTTATCAAATTGTACATCTTATGGCGAAGTACTTACTCTTGTTCAGAAGCAAGTAGAAGACGCGCCAAAAGGTTGTTGGATTATCGGAGAAGGCTGGAATGAAAATAACTTTACAGATACGAAAGATGTTCACGCACGTGATTTAGATGCAATTTCGAAAGAACATCCCATTTTATTAAAACGAGTTTGTCGTCACGTTACATGGGTGAATTCATACATACTGCAAGAAGCGAACATAACAGAAGAGACGCAAGATCCGAAAGGCGGGAAAATTGGCCGGGATGCATCAAATAAGTTAACAGGGCTTTTATATGAACAAGGACAAGAATTAATGAAACACGTTCAGCCTGAAATTGATAAAGCTTATTTACAAAGAGCTTTGCAAACAGCGATTAAAGACTGCTGGCAATACGGAATCGTTGGTGGGCATACGGAAGATTTAAATTATTACGGTGGTTTTAGAAAAACGTATAATGCGTTTTCTTACGTTATAAAAGAAATGCCATTTAAAGCGCATTTACTCGTTCATCATGAAGTAGCACATGAAAGAAAAGAATATGAAAATGAGCACTATATTGAATTTGGTGCGATGAAAATTTTTTCTGACGGTTCTTTTGGCGGAAGAACTGCTTTATTAAGTGAATCGTATGAAGATGCGCAGGAAACAAATGGAGTTGCGATTTTCTCACGTGAAGAGCTTGCAAGTTTAGTGAAAAAAGCACGAGATTTACATATGTCAGTTGCCATTCATACAATCGGTGACTTATCGCTTGAATATGTCATTGATGCGCTTGAATTACATCCACCAGCAGAAGGGGTGCGTGACCGTATTATTCATTGTCAGCTAGCTCGTGAAGAGTTGATTGAAAGAATGAAACACTTGCCAGCTATTATTGATATTCAACCGGTCTTTGTTTCATCAGATTTTCCATCAGTCATTGAAAAACTAGGCGAGCGTCGTCTTCGTTACGCGTATGCTTGGAAGACGTTACTGGACGCAGGCTTACATTGCAACGGTGGTTCAGATGCTCCTATTGAACAAGTGAATCCGTTTTTAGGCATATATAGCGCTGTTACACGTAGAAGTTTTATTGACGGTGTATGCTATATGCCTGAGGAAAGATTAACGGTATATGAGGCTGTTTCTTTATTTACGACAGGAAGTGCTTATGCAATAGGAAAAGAAGCGAAGCGAGGACAAATTATAAAAGGATATGAAGCAGACTTTACGATATTAGATCGAAACATATTTGAAATAGAGGCAGAAGAAATAAAAGAAGTACAAGCCGAAATGACCGTCATTGATGGCCAGGTTGTCTATAGAAAAGATGCGTAAAATATATCAGCGATTATTAAAATATATCGACTTACCGACAAAAACTGACAAGAATAGCGACCGGATAGCGAGAGATTGTTGGCCGTGCCAATCGGGATAAATAAATAACCGCAGAATTATGGGATCCCCATAATTCTGCGGTTATTTTAATACTATAAAAATGTTCTCTGTACTTTTTCCCAGAAGGAATTGTTTTTTAATTTTACTGTTTTAATTTGTTTATCGCTTAAGCGTACAACAGCTTTTTCAACTTGTTTAATGCTAAGCGCTTCGTTATCCATGCCGATAACAGGATAATCGTTACCGTCTGGTTTAAGTTTTAAAGTTAGTGTACGTTCGTGGTTTAAGATGAACGGTGAACCGAGCGTACGGTATGTGTTGTTATTTAAAGATGCTAGTTCGCTTACTTGGAAACATGGGATAAGCGGATCGACAACGGCACCATGTAATGATTTGTTGTAAGCTGTACTTCCTGTTGGGGTAGAAACAACTAAACCGTCACCTCTAAATGTTTCGAAATATAAATCATCAACGTGAACATCTACAACGAACGTTTTAATAATGCTAGAACGTAATGAGAATTCATTTAAACAATGGAAAGATGTACCGTGATCTACATCTACCTGAATTGTTGGATATTTTCGCACTTCAATTTCATTTTTTGTAATTTCTTGAAGGGCTGTATCAACGTGATCAATGTGGAAATCACAGTAGAAAGAAATTTCATCTTTCGTAGAAATCCCTGCGTATAAGCAATCTTCTCTAAAACCAGTTTTACGAACGGCTTGTAAGAAAGTTGCATCATCTCCAACACTGACGATAGCGTTTGCATTTTTTGGTTGATCTAATATGGTAAATCCATTCTCTTCTAAAATACGATAGATTGGTTTCATCTTTTCAACGAGCGTTGCTTTGTCATCACCATAAAAGAAAAATAAATTGCGACGATCTGCCATTATGTATCCCTCCACTGCAGTTAAATTTTCTGTTTTTCGTGCTACATATCATTAGAGTCCGTTCCCTGATGATATGTTCAAATAATATATTTCGATATAAATTGTCAAAATACCTTTTTATTATTAGAAAAATTTTTATATTCAATCTTATGGAACTCTGTTTAATGATGAATAAACTTGTCGATAATGGGTACGGAGTGAAAGGATGATACGTATGAAGTGGCTCGTAATTGGAATAATAATTCTTCTCCTTTTTATTTTGCTTATACTATTGTCGAAAATAAAGCTTAAAGTGACATTTTTATATTCAGAAATGGAAAAGCAATGTTTGTTTCAAGTGAAAATATGGATGATTCGATATACATTTGATGTGTTGGAAAGAATTGAAAAACAGCAGAAAAAGACAGGGCAGAAAATCGAAAAAGCTGAAAAGGACGGCGGAATAGATAATAAAATTATGGCGCAACTTGACAGCATCGGGGAACTGATAAAAAGGCTTCAAAAAGTTCATACTATCGTTAAAGATTTTCTCAAACGAGTGAAAATCAATGGTTGGAAATGGCATACGCAAATTGGAGCAGGCGACGCAGCTAGTACTGGAATTGTCACTGGATATGCATGGGGGACAAAAGGAATGGCTGCTGGAGTTATAGGACAATATATGCATATTGTCGATGTACCAGAATTTGAAATTATCCCTGTTTTTCAAGGGAAGGGATTTGCATCAAGGTGCGAGTTAACAGCATCTTTTCGTATATTTCGTGCTATAAAAACAGGACTCAAATTACTCATGTTTATGAGAAAGCAAAAATCTGGTATGACAGAAAAATCTGTTCAAGCATAGGGGGGATATAGAGTGGACCATCCAATTCAAGGTTTAATGACAACCGCAATGCAGCATTTAAAACAAATGACTGATGTAAATACAATTGTTGGTGATCCAATTAAAGCAGCAGATGGAAGTGTAATTCTTACTGTTTCGAAAGTAAGCTTTGGTTTTGCTGCTGGTGGAAGTGAATTTGGTAAAGTAGAACATTCAGGTCGTCATCCATTTGGCGGGGGAAGTGGTGGAGGAGTTTCTATTAATCCTGTTGCCTTTCTTGTTATAAATGGAGATGGTGTGAAAGTATTACACTTAGATAAGCAGACACACGTCATTGATAAAATAATTGAATTAGCACCACAAGCTGTTGATAAAGTGAAAGAAATGATGGATAAACGAAAAGAAGATGATCCTGAATTTCAAATTTAACGAATAAAGAAGCTAATCAATGGATTAGCTTCTTTAATTTTTTTGTAAATAAAGCGATTTTATTTGCATTATCGATGGGGACAAACTATCATTTACATTGTACATATTTTGTTTTAAATAAGGGAGGATTTTCAAGTGGCAAACGTAACTTTTAAAGGTAATCCAATGACTTTAGTTGGAACAGAAGTTAAAGTTGGCGATCAAGCGCCAAACTTCCAAGTATTAGCAAACGACTTATCTTCAGTAAGTTTAGAAACATACAAGGGCGAAGTAAAATTAATTAGTGTTGTACCTTCAATCGACACAGGTGTATGTGATGCACAAACACGTCGTTTTAACCAAGATGCAGCAGGTATTGAAAACGCGAAAGTATTAACAATTAGCGCTGACTTACCATTCGCTCAAAAACGCTGGTGTGCAGCAAACGGTTTAGAAAATGTTGTAACACTTTCTGATCACCGTGACCTTTCATTCGGTGAAGCTTACGGCTTAGTAATGAAAGAACTTCGTTTACTTGCTCGTGCAGTATTCGTAGTAGATAGCAATGACAAAGTAGTTTACGCAGAATATGTAAGCGAAGGTACAAGCCATCCAAACTATGAAGCAGCATTAGAAGCAGCTAAATCTGCAAAGTAATAGGAAGGAAATGACCTCTTATAAAGAGGTCGTTTTTTCTCATCTATTGCTGCGAATGGTAACGATAGATGAGAAAAAATGTTATATCATACATAACTTGAAAGGGAGCTCTTTACAGGAGGTCGCTTTTTCTTTTTGGAAAAAATCACTTTGTGGTATGATATAAGTTATGTGTAAAAGAGAGAAGGAGGAATGTACGTGAGTCAGACAGTGGAAACATTATTTTCTATTTTTGATTCTTCTACGGTAGTTTTACGTAAAGAATTAGATGTAACATATTTAGAGGCGCTTGTAGAAACAGGTGATAACTTGTTTGAAGGTGCGATTTTACAAGAGGAATTATCCGAATCAACAATTGAAAGGTTGAATCGTGAATATAGTACGTTTAATGAAGAAACATATAAAGGTGAAGAAATTCGTAAAGCATTTCAGCTAGCCATTTTAAAAGGAATGAAAGAGGGCGTACAAGCAAATCACGAAATGACGCCAGATGCAGTTGGAATGTTCATGAGCTACTTATTCCATAAATTTATGCAAGGCAAAACAGAAATTACTGTTTTAGATCCTGCAATTGGAACAGGTAATTTAATGACTACAGTATTTAATAGCGCTAAAGAAGAGCTAGCAATGAGTGGATTTGGTGTAGAAGTGGATGAAGTGCTAATTAAACTTGCTTTAGTAAATGCAAATTTACAAAAGCATGGAATCGAATTCTTCCATCAAGATGGACTAGCACCACTTTATATTGATCCAGTTGATGCAGTCGTTTCAGATTTACCAATTGGTTATTATCCAAATGAAATCAGTGCGAGTGAATATAAGTTAAAAGCAGATGAAGGAATGTCATATGCGCATCACTTATTTATTGAACAAAGTGTGAAACATACGAAAGAAGGCGGGTATTTATTCTTCTTAGTACCAAACTTTATTTTTGAAAGTGATCAAGCGCCGACACTACATGCATTTATTAAAGAAACATGCTTTATTCAAGGTTTGTTACAGCTACCTGTTTCCATGTTTAAAAACGAGAAAAATGCAAAAAGTATATTTGTTCTCCAAAAGAAAGGCCAAGGTGTAACAATGCCGAAACAGGCACTACTAGTGGAATTACCTAAATTCTCTAATATGAAGGCTATGGAGAACATTATGGATCAATTAAATACTTGGTTTGCAACACAAAAGTAACACGATATATATGTAACAGGGTTAGTGATTAGTGTAGTACAGTTGTATAGAATATGTCATATTTTTTAATATATACAAGATTTAACTGAATTTTTTTGAAATCTGTAATATATTTTTTTTCTTGGTGTTACAATTTTTTCACTTGAAATATATGTCGGACGATGTTTAAATTAAAATCGTGAGTATAAAATTTACTGATGATGAAACGTTTTCATAGTGAGTGAATTTAATTAGATAAAATCGAGCGGTTTGTGGAATGATCCACACAACTACCAAGAGAAAAAGGGGCGAAAGACTAGATGTCAAAAATCATCGCGATTAACGCAGGAAGCTCTTCCTTAAAATTCCAATTATTTGAAATGCCAAGTGAAACAGTATTAACAAAAGGTTTAGTAGAACGTATCGGTTTAGAAGATAGTATCTTCACTATTACTGTAGATGGCGAAAAACAAAAAGAAATTACAAACATCCCAGATCACGCAGTAGCAGTTAACATGCTTCTTAGCAAATTAACTGAAAATGGAATCGTAAAATCTCTTGATGAGATTGGCGGTATCGGTCACCGTGTTGTACACGGCGGCGAAAAATTTGCGGATTCTGTTTTAATTACTGATGAAGTATTAGCGGAAATCGAAGAATTAAGCGATTTAGCACCACTTCACAACCCAGCAAACCTTGTTGGTATTAAAGCATTCCAAGAAGTATTACCAAACGTACCAGCAGTAGCAGTATTCGATACAGCATTCCACCAAACAATGCCGGAATCTGCATTCCTATACAGCTTACCGTATGAGTACTATGAGAAATTTGGTATCCGTAAATACGGTTTCCACGGAACTTCTCATAAATACGTAACTGAGCGTGCGGCTGAATTATTAGGTCGTCCAATTGAAAGCTTAAGCCTACTTTCTTGTCACTTAGGTAACGGTGCAAGTATCGCAGCAGTAGAAGGCGGTAAGTCTATCGATACTTCTATGGGCTTCACTCCACTTGCTGGTGTAACAATGGGTACACGTTCTGGTAACATTGACCCTGCGTTAATTCCATACATCATGGAAAAAACAGGCCAAACTGTAGAAGAAGTAGTTAACGTATTAAACAAGAAGAGTGGTATGTTAGGTCTTACTGGTTACTCTAGTGACCTACGTGACATCATTGCGAAAGAAGAAGAAGGCGACCACCGTGCGAAAGTAGCACTTGACGTGTTCGTAAGCCGTATCCATAAATACATTGGTTCTTACACAGCTCGTATGAAAGGCGTTGACGCTATCATCTTTACAGCTGGTGTAGGTGAAAACAGTGCAATTATTCGTGAGCGCGTATTAGAAGGCCTTGAGTACATGGGCGTATACTTCGACGCAAAACGCAATAACGTATTCGGTGAAGAAGCATTCATCAGCTTCCCTCACTCTCCAGTAAAAATTATCGTAATTCCAACTGACGAAGAAGTTATGATTGCTCGTGACGTACTACGTCTTGGAGATATTGGTTAATATATGAAAAGAAAGACGAGATCCTATAGGATTTCGTCTTTTTTCTTTTTAATATATTTTAAAATTCCATCTGGATATAATAATTTTTCCTTCTGAATGAATGCAGTAATGGGAACCCATTTTGCATATGACGCTGTTTGCTCATCTTGTATATTCACTATTTCCATTTCATATAGTGATCTGTCTAATAAACGCAAAGAATATAGTTGAATAATCTCATGACCAATTTCCTCATCTAGATGAAAGATGTTTTCTAAGCAACCTAAATAATCGATAATTTCTACTTCTGTATGAAGCTCTTCATTAAACTCTCGAATAACTGTTTCATCTGATTTTTCTCCGAGTTCAATTGATCCACCAAGAGGACGGTAATAGGTTTCATTGTCTATATTATATTCTTGTAGTAGAAGTCGATTGTGATGTATAACAATACCAAAGGATTTTGCACGTGGGTACATGAATATGATCGCTCCTTATTCATTTATATGTGGATAATTATAAGTTGAAATATAGAGAAAATCACCTTTTTATTCACGTTGTTGAGCTAATTGTAATACCGTCTAATAGTTCTTTCCAAAATGCTTCATTGTACTGGTATATATCCATCACTGGGCATTTTATAACGCAAATGTTTTGTAATCCCCAATCTTCTTCAGTGATAGTTGGTACATCGGCAGGAAGTAATAAAAGGACGGAGAAGTTATACTTGACCATTTGAGATAAAATTTGTTCAAGAAAAAGTGCTTCTTCATATGTTCCCCCGGTTCGAATAAACAATATGGATTCTTCCATTTCTACTGTAGTTAGAAAACGATTAATCCGATGCTCATAATTTAATTTAATATCTGTATAAGAAGGCCAAGAAGTTGGTGTATTTACATCTGTTTTAAAGTCATGGCAGGAGTCAATTTCATAAATGTTGTCTCGTAGTCTTAATTTCGCATCATCATCCCAAAATGAGATGAAGGACAAATTTTCTAATTCTAAAAAACGGTGAAAGCGATTTTGTAATAATAAATTTACTTTCTCTAATGAAGGACTTAGCATAAAATCAATAACGCCAAAAAATGGGGATAATCCTAGTTGATATAAAGCCCAAGCAGGCCAGCAGTTTTGTCCTAAGCTAAATACAGCATTATACTTTTGTTTTATATTGGATAGATTCATGTGATTCATCTCATCCTTTTTGCTAATATTTTATGTCATTAAAAAATGGTATGTGAATGGAGATAGACAAGCATATTTGCAAAGAATAAGCAGAAATATGTTACAATAGAAAAAAATCGAACGAGGTGGTTGTTACGATGCGATCGAAGCGAGAACAAGCCATTTTAGACAATATAAAGGAATGGGAAGCGCAATTAGTTGAGCAAGAAGCGACCGATTTTCAAAAAGTGTTTGATAAATGGTTACATACTACAGTTGCGAAATTACCTGAGAAAAAACGAAAAGAATTCTTTACGAAAGCAGATGGATGGCTTTTTCATTTGCATGCACTGATTCAAAGTTCACAATCACAATTAGATGCACGTAATCGTATTTTAGGAACATCAAGATTATTTAATGAATCAATTGAACAACTTGAAGATTTGAAAGCATTATCTATTGATCAGTTAACATACATAGCAGAGCAACAAACAGCACGTCATCGTCTATATTCATTCGTGCAAGGCGGAGCAACGGGTGCTGGAGGATTATTATTATTGACAGCTGATTTTCCGGTTATGATTGCGTTAAATGTGAAGGCTGTCCAACTTATTGCAACATCGTTTGGGCATGATGTGAACAAGCCTTATGAAATGATGCTGGCGTTAAAGGTGTTTCATGCGTCATTATTGCCAGGAAGACTTCAGCAATACGCTTGGTACAACTTGCTACGAGAGCTGGAGCAAGAAGATTCGTTCTTTTATGAAGGAGACGAAGCAGTGTTACAAACAGCCTCTACCGAAGTTTTGTTAAAGCAAATTTTGAAAACATTTTCAATTTATGCTCTTCGTCGTAAATTATTCCAAGGTATCCCAGTCATCGGAATGGCAATCGGATCTACAGTAAATTATCGTTTAACAAGAAATGTTACTGAATTTTCCAATCGATTTTATCAAGTGCGCCACATAATGGAGAAAGAAAAAAAATCATAAAAAAAGCGAGAGGCCGAAGCCTTTCGCTTTTTTAATTTGTTGCATGTTTTTTGGTCATTGGAATAGATACTGGTTGCTTTTCTGCTGCTTTTTCTGCTTTTGGATAATAAATTAAATCCAATGTTTTTGCCTGTACGGCAATTGAAAGAATAGTAAAAGCAATTTCTGTCCAATTTAAATAATATAATGAAAGCGCAAGAACAATCGCGTCAAAGACGAAGAAAATTTGCCCAATTGTAAAACGAGTTCGTTTACTTAATACAATTGTTAAAATATCGTCTCCACCGGTTGCACCGCCAAATCGCAATATAAAACCGAGTCCAATACCAGCTAAAGCACCGCCAACTATTGCAGCTATAAATAAATTGTTTGATAAATCTACCGTAAATGGAGAATAATTTTCCATAAGGGAATAAAATACTCCGAATGAAATTGAACCTAAAAATGAATAGCCAACCATTTTTTTACCTAAAAATGAAGCGCACAGTAAAATAATTGGGATATCCATTATTACAGTTGAAATAGATGGTGAAATATCATAAAAATTTTGGATGAATAGTGCAATACCTACAAATCCACCTTCTGTTAAGTGGTTTTGGAAGTGAATGTGATATAGCGCTGCCGCTAAAATAAATGAACCGATTAAAACCATAAAAACTTCTTTAATAATTTGTCGACTTTGGATGTTCCTCATCGTTATTCCTTCTTTCCGTAGTTAGTAGTCCTTTTTGTGTTGTAAACTAACTACGAGCTCACATGTAGCTTTCAGTTAGTTTACGAAAAAACTAACTACGCTATATGTCGCTGAAGAAATAACGAATAATCCTCTCGTCCATCAATTCTCCCTACCTTCGTTTTAGTTTAAGTCTTAAAACGACTAAACAAAACGTGGAGTAGGATTCGTCATTTAGCAATCCTGCTCTTCTTTGTTTTGTTTAGCTAATAACAATTAAGTCCTAAACAAAACGCTACGTGTAAGAAGAGTCTTTTTTTTGCCAAATTATCCTTCGGGCAATCATAATTTCCCCACTCTCGTATTTTTTTCGCTAGACTAAAGTATCTGAGCTGAAAAATACGCTACGTGTATGATTCGTCAATACGATGCCACATGCTCCTTCGAGCGATCATGATATCAAAATCCCTTCCTTCAAGATTTATATTATTATATCATACTTTCAAAAAATGTATGCGGATGGAAACCGACAATAAACGGAGGGAATCTACAAAAATTGTTATGTTTAAATATTTTTGTAGAAAAGCCTAAGTTATTTTGTAGGATTGGACAGTTTTTAGAAGTTTGTCCAATAAGTAAGCAAAGATGGTTTTTTATTCAGTTGTATTGTTTTCGTCACCTTTATCTTTAAAAAATGCATCCCAGCTAATCACACTTAAAAATGTTAAAGCGATAATAATGAAAGCTCGCATCATTTTGAGGCCTCCTTTTGTACATAGTATATGAATATCTTACTTTGTAATGTGTCATTTTTTTACATATTATATTAATATAGATAGATGAAAGGGAGAGTGGAGATATGCTAAAAGACATGTTTAAAAGAAGAGAATTAAAATGCGTTTCATGTCAGAAAAAGATTGAATATGAAGAAGAGCTAGTTGCTTTTGTGAAGTTGCCGAAAGAAAGAAGTATATTAGTAGGTCCGTTTGATGTATGTTTAGCAAAAACGGCGCAAGAAATATATTGCAAAGCTTGTTACGACAAAAAAGCATGACCCAAAGTGAATGAGGGGCATGCTTTTTTCATTGGTGTGCTTTTCCCTCAGATACATTTTGAGTGAGGCGATACCAAAGCCAAAGGTCGTTAATAATAGAGGCTAAATCAGCTATTTCAGAATTAAGCCTACAGGAAATTTCAAAATTATCTTCGTTATTTAAACGATGTTGTTTTTGATTAATGTAATGTTCAAGCTCTTTTATACGATCAGGTATTTTTCCGCGAATTTGCTCCCATTTTAATAAAATACCATGCTGTGTTTTTTCAGAGATGTCTTCCCATTCTTCTTGTATGTTTGGCACTGCAATTCCTAGATGTTCATTGTATATAAAATACTTTTTCATAGATACACCTCCAATTTCCTGCCTCTATTTTACATAAAAAAAGAAAGAAATTCGACGAAATTGTTTGAAAAAAAATTATGAATTCCCCTTGATTCATTTTATGAAAGGTGTTAAAGTTTGAATTATTATAATAAATAATGAATATTTATTCTTTAGGGGGATGTAAAATGGAGAAGAAAAAAGTTGTATTAGCATATTCCGGAGGTCTTGATACTTCCGTTGCAATTAAATGGTTACAAGAGAAGAATTATGATATTATCGCGCTTTGTTTAGATTTAGGGGAAGGAAAAGACTTAGCGTTTGTAAAAGAAAAAGCACTTTCAGTAGGTGCAATTAAATCGTATATGATTGATGTTCAAGAAGAATTCGCGAATGAATATGCATTGATGGCGATGCAAGCACACACGTTATACGAAGGGAAATATCCTCTTGTCTCTGCATTATCTCGTCCACTTATTGCGAAAAAATTAGTAGAAATCGCAGAACAAGAAGGCGCAACTGCAGTTGCACACGGATGTACAGGGAAAGGGAATGACCAAGTTCGTTTTGAAGTTTCTATTCAAGCATTGAATCCATATTTAGAAGTGATTGCGCCTGTACGTGAATGGAAGTGGTCACGTGAAGAAGAAATTGCATATGCAAAAGAAAACGATGTACCAATTCCAATTAATTTAGATAGCCCATTCTCAATCGATCAAAACTTATGGGGACGCAGCAACGAATGTGGAATTTTAGAAGATCCATGGGCAGCGCCGCCAGAAGATGCATACGAAATGACATTAGCATTAGAAGATACACCGAATAAACCAGAGTTTGTAGAAATTGGCTTTGAAGCAGGCGTACCGACGACTTTAAATGGTACTGCATATTCACTTTCAGAATTAATTAAAGCGTTAAATGCGCTTGCTGGAAAACATGGCGTTGGACGTATCGATCACGTAGAAAATCGCCTTGTTGGTATTAAATCGCGTGAAGTATACGAATGTCCAGCAGCAATGACGTTAATCACGGCGCATAAAGAGCTGGAAGATTTAACGCACGTAAAAGAAGTAGCTCATTTTAAACCGGTGATTGAGCAGAAAATAACAGAACTTATTTATAACGGTTTATGGTTCTCTCCTTTAAAACAAGCGCTTCATGCTTTCTTACAAGAAACGCAAAAGAATGTAACAGGTACAGTGCGTGTGAAATTATTTAAAGGTCATGCGATTGTAGAAGGGCGTAAATCTGAATACTCGTTATATGATGAGAAATTAGCTACGTATACTGCCCAGGATGAATTTAATCATGATGCAGCAGTTGGATTCATTTCATTATTCGGTTTACCGACGAAAGTATACAGTCAAGTGAATCAAAAGAAGGTGGAAGCGTGAGCAAACTTTGGGGCGGACGTTTTACAGAAGAAGCGGAAGCATGGGTTGAAGAGTTTGGAGCATCCATCTCCTTCGATCAACAATTAGTAAATCAAGATATAAAGGGAAGTATTGCACATGTAACGATGCTAGCAAAGCAAGGCATCATTACGAAAGAAGAAGCAGAGAAAATAAAGGTAGGTCTTCAGTATTTATTAAAAGAAGCAAAAGAGAATAAGCTTCAATTCTCAGTAGAAGCAGAAGATATTCACTTAAACATTGAAAAAATGTTAATTGAACAAATTGGCGAAGTAGGAGGGAAACTTCATACAGGCCGAAGCCGTAACGATCAAGTAGCGACTGATATGCATTTATATTTAAAAGAAAAAGTAGAACATATTATTAAAGCTACAAAACAATTGCAGACTGTTCTCGTTCATCAAGCGGAAAATAATATTGAAACGATTATGCCTGGCTATACGCATTTGCAGCGTGCCCAGCCAATTTCATTTGCACATCATATTCTCGCGTACTTTTGGATGTTAGAGCGTGATGTGAATCGTTATGAAGATTCATTAAAGCGTATTAACATTTCACCATTAGGAGCAGGAGCATTAGCTGGGACAACATTCCCGATTGACCGAGAATATAGTGCGGAGCTTCTTGGATTTAATGGAATCTATGAAAATAGTTTAGATGCAGTAAGCGATCGTGATTTCATACTGGAGTTCCTAAGTAACTCATCTATGCTCATGATGCACTTATCACGCTTCTGCGAAGAACTTATTTTATGGAGTAGCCAAGAGTTTCAATTTATTGAAATGAGCGATCAATACGCAACGGGAAGCAGCATTATGCCGCAAAAGAAAAATCCAGATATGGCGGAACTAATCCGCGGTAAAACAGGCAGAGTATACGGTAATTTATTTAGTTTACTTACAGTCATGAAAGGATTACCGCTCGCTTACAATAAAGATTTACAAGAAGATAAAGAAGGAATGTTTGATACAGTAAAAACAGTAGAAGGCTGCCTTCACATTATGGCAGGCATGCTGGAAACGATGACTGTAAACAAAGAAAAAATGGGGCAAGCTGTAACGCAAGATTTCTCTAATGCAACAGAAATTGCTGACTACTTAGCGAACAAAGGATTACCATTTCGTCAAGCTCATGAAATTGTTGGAAAGCTAGTGCTACACTGCACACAAAAAGGAATTTATTTAGTAGATGTACCACTTGCAACGTATAAAGAAATGAGCTCGTTGTTTGAAGAAGATTTGTATGAAGTTCTTTCGCCATATGCCGCTGTAAAGCGTCGTAACAGTGCTGGCGGGACAGGGTTTGAGCAAATTGAAAAAGCTTTGGAGAAGGCGAAAGGGTTAGTTGGAGAGTTTGTAGGAATTAAATGATGTATGAGATAGAAGGTAAGGTGCTTTTTATAGAAAGTACCTTACCTTTTTGTATTTAGATTTTTACAGGAGTATTTATCATTCCATAATCATAAAATGATGTTTCTCATGTATGGCTAATAGTTGAATAGATTGAATCAAATTAGGATAGTGAGCAATTGGATCTAAAAATACGATATGCCCTGCAATATTTTCTTCTATATTTTGAATGAGTTTTTTTATTTCATTTGTTTCACGTGTAAGTAATTCTTCTAATTGAGTTACATTCATAGATTGATAGACTTTTTTTGAAGGGGTTAAAATCCAAGGTGCTTTCATTCCTTTGCCATGCTTTTCTTTATATTCGGCATAAATGTCATGTATGTCAGTTGCAAATGGGGTGTTTCTTCTGAGCTTGGCATAAGGGATAAGAGTGAAAGAGAATTTAATCGCTACTTTTAGCATTTTTGCAATTAAATATAGGTGATAAAAATGCTCTCCAATAGACCATTTTCCATTCTTTTGCTGATACCACAGTTGTTCTTGAGATAGTGAATGGAGATGAGGAAGGAATTCGTTCCTTTGTACATGTAATGTATGAAAATGTTTTGAGATATTTTCAGATTTCATATTTTGACACCCTCCACATTTTTCCTAATTATAGCATTTTTCGTGTGGATGTAAGTAGGCCTAGAGCAATTTGCTCTAGGCCTACAATGTATCGATTAATCATACTTATGTCGATCTTCCGTAATTCGAATATACTCAATATCCATTAAATCTCGTAGTAATGCACCATTACTTAGTTCAATTCCGTGTGTCTCTTTAAAATGTGCACGAATCGTCTCTAACATTTCAATTTCTTTTCCATTCACAT
The DNA here is from genome assembly GCF_016483605.1 of Bacillus cereus group sp. N11. NCBI lineage: Bacteria > Bacillati > Bacillota > Bacilli > Caryophanales > Bacillaceae > Bacillus > Bacillus cereus group sp. N11. The sequence continues at coordinate 78,722 of NZ_JAEHBN010000005.1, read as the reverse complement.
CTAAAATAATACGTTCAGAATCATCCATGTAGCATCCTCCTTTTTTACACATATATATTTTGTCCGTCTATTTCTAAAAAATGTATGTTAACCTAAAGTTAGGAAATAAGAAAGGGATGAAAAATGAGACGTATTTATTTTATAGGGCTAATTTTGTACACATTAATTGTATTACATGTTGCATTCCCAAATATCTTTTCATTTGAGGATGTAGAAACAGTACACGTTGCGATATTTATTTTTGCTCTATTTGTAGTAGATTGCTTTATTTCTATATGGCTTTCGAAAAGAAAACATGTACAAGATAAAAAAGAAATGGAACGGAAAAAGAGAAAACGTTCATTTTGGATGATGACGTACTGTTTGTCTTTAGTATTTACTGCTGCCTTTTTTAGTGAGTATATTCCATTAGAAAGATTAAATATTGGTTTTGGAGCGTTCGTATTTGCATACTATTTTTTCATGCATTTTCTTCCTTATATGAAAGAGAAGCGAGGAGGAGAGGAAGATCCTCTTGTAGAAGAAGCGAGAGAACGCGAGTATAAGAGAATAGAAGAAGATATACAAAAACTCGGAGAACAAAAATGGTATTTGAAATCAAAAATCATATATGTTTTTTGTTTCATTACGCCGCCAATCGGTTATTTGTATGTTTTCTTTCTTCGTAAAAAAATGACAGAAGATGCAAAGCAATCTTATTTAACGGTAGCTACGATCATGATGGCGCTGTGGTCCTTAAAATTTCTTCCGCCTTATGTATTAGCAATTACTGTTGTTATTGTGGCTTGTCTTGTATTTATAGTAAAATATATGAAATGAAAAACACCAAGCCCATCTGGACTTGGTGTTTTATTTATACATTAAAGATCACCTTGCTCCTCATCACCACGAACAACAAGGACATCGCATTTCGCATAGCGAATAATATGTTCAGAGACGCTACCGATTAAGAAACGCTCAACAGCATTTAAACCAGTCGCACCACACATAATTAAATCTACTTTATGGTTTGGAGCGATTTCTTTTGAAATTTTAGATTTAGGATTACCAAATTCTAATACAGTTTCAATTTTTTCAAGGCCAGCTTCAAGCGCAGTTTTTTTGTAGTCTTCTAATAAGTCTTCTGCAAATAGATTTGCACGTTCAGCAATTGCGCGGCTATAAGCTTCTACTGCTGAGTATGCTTTTACATCAACGATATGAGCAATTGTTAATGTTGCATTGTTTCGTTTTGCGACTTGAATTGCTTTTTTAAAGGCTTTTTCTGCTTCTTTAGAACCGTCCACCGCGATTAAAATATTTGTATATGTATTATTCATAGTAAATTCCTCCCAATCATTTTTATTACCTTTTACAACTTTATTATAAAACAAATTTTGGTAATGTGCTTGTCGGAAACGTTACAGAATTTTGAAAACTTTGTTTTAATTCATTTTAGTTGTAATTGGTGCGAGAACTTGTTACATATGAACTATAGCAATTTAAAAGGGGGCAGTTTTGTGAGACATGCGCTCATTACAGCCGGTACGAAAGGTTTAGGAAAGCAAGTAACAGAAAAATTATTGGCTAAAGGCTATTCAGTAACAGTAACATATCATAGCGATATAACGGCTATGGAAACGATGAAAGAAACATATAAAAATATGGAAGAGCGTCTACAATTCGTGCAAGCGGATGTCACGAAAAAGGAAGATTTACATAAAATAGTAGAAGAAGCGATGAGCCGTTTTGGCAAAATTGACTTTTTAATTAATAATGCTGGTCCATATGTATTTGAACGGAAAAAGTTAGTCGATTATGAAGAAGAAGAATGGAATGAAATGATTCACGGCAATTTAACAGCGGTATTTCATTTATTAAAACTTGTCGTTCCGGTCATGAGAAAACAGAACTTTGGCCGTATTATTAATTACGGATTTCAAGGGGCAGATAGTGCACCGGGATGGATTTATCGCTCAGCTTTCGCGGCAGCAAAAGTAGGACTTGTTTCATTAACGAAAACAGTTGCTTACGAAGAAGCGGAATACGGTATTACTGCGAACATGGTATGTCCTGGTGATATTATTGGTGAAATGAAAGAGGCGACAATTCAAGAAGCACGCCAGCTGAAAAGTCATAACACACCAATTGGTAGATCTGGAACAGGTGAAGATATCGCAAGAACGATTTCGTTTTTATGTGAGGACGATTCCGATATGATTACCGGTACAATTATTGAAGTGACTGGTGCAGTGGATGTTATTCATAGACATCGATAGAACAAAATAAAATGGAGTTTTAAATAATTGGACAGTTTATCCTTCATACTAAGAGATGCGGATAATACTGTCCTTTCATGTAATATTAAATCTATCGGAAAACTTGTGTTATTTTTTTGTCAAATATTGAGATATTATGTTAGAATATAAGGGCGTAGAAAGCGCTTTAAAAAATGATTCAGGGGTCATTTCATAACTCAAGGGGGAACTAATAATGCGTATCGGTATTCCAACAGAAATTAAAAACAATGAAAACCGTGTGGCAATGACGCCAGCGGGAGCAGTACATTTAGTACAAAATGGTCATGAAGTTTTTGTTCAAAAAGGAGCAGGTTTAGGATCTGGCTTTACAGATGAAGAATACGTACAAGCTGGTGCGAAACTTGTTGAAACTGCTGAAGAAGCATGGAACCAAGATATGGTTATGAAGGTAAAAGAGCCAGTTGCAAGTGAATACGGTAATTTCCGCGAAGGTTTAATTTTATTCACATACTTACACTTAGCTCCAGAACCAGAATTAACGAAAGCATTAATTGATAACAAAGTGGTATCAATTGCATACGAAACAGTACAATTAGACAATCGTTCTTTACCATTACTTGCACCTATGAGTGAAGTAGCTGGTCGTATGTCTGCACAAATCGGTGCACAGTTCCTTGAGAAAAACAAAGGTGGTAAAGGTATTTTACTTGCAGGCGTTCCAGGGGTGAAACGCGGCAAAGTAACAGTTATCGGTGGTGGTCAAGCTGGTACAAACGCAGCGAAGATTGCAGTAGGTTTAGGTGCAGATGTAACAATCATCGACTTAAGTGCAGAACGTCTTCGTCAATTAGATGACATTTTCGGTAACCAAGTAAAAACGTTAATGTCTAATCCTTACAACATTGCAGAAGCAGTAAGAGAATCTGATCTTGTTATTGGTGCGGTATTAATTCCAGGTGCAAAAGCGCCAAAACTTGTAACAGAAGAAATGATTCAATCAATGGAACCAGGTTCTGTCGTTGTAGATATTGCGATTGACCAAGGTGGTATTTTCGAAACAACTGACCGTATTACAACTCATGACAACCCAACTTACGAAAAACATGGCGTTGTTCATTATGCAGTTGCAAATATGCCAGGTGCGGTTCCACGTACATCAACTCTTGCATTAACAAACGTAACAGTACCATATGCAGTACAAATTGCTAACAAAGGCTATAAAGACGCTTGCTTAGGCAATTCTGCATTACTAAAAGGTATTAACACATTAGATGGATATGTAACATTCGAAGCAGTTGCAGAAGCGCACGGCTTACAATACGCTGATGCAAAAGAGCTTCTTGAAAAAGCTCCTGCTTTATCATAATAGAAATATATGTAGAGCCTTCCTTTTATTAGGAAGGCTTTTATTTAAGGGGAAAACATTGTACAATTAAAATAAAAAGAAATAAAGATGTAAATAGGAGGGGCAATATGGGGTATATTTATGATATTTTGTCAGTGGGTTTGCTTATAGCAGGAATTATTACAATGGTTGTAGGCAAAAAGAAAAATGATCTGAAATTAAGAGGGATTGGTATTGGGATTGTAACTGCAGTACTTATCATTGGATTACCAGATTTTGCAAAAGGTTACATGGAAGGTGTACTTTCTGCTGGAGATAGTGCATTTCCGATAAAATAGAAAGGATGATCTTTAATTTCTCTTATAGTTAGGAGAGATTGGAGGTCATTTTTTATTTGAATTTTCCATATGGAATTTTTTTCTTGTTAGTAAAATGCCTCTTATGCTAATTTAAAGATAAGTATATAAAGGGGTGTAAAGAGGGGGATTCTATGGAAAAGATAAATTTAATAGATTTAACAAAAGATATAAAAGATCAACATAAAAACTTCGTCGTTTCAAATATAAACAGTCATTGTTTACGAATCGCTGTATTTACTGGTGAATATGATTGGCACTATCATTCTAATTCGGATGAATTATTTATTGTGCTAGAGGGAGAATTACTTATTGATTTTGAAGATGGAGAAACAGCGGTTTTAAAGCCAAATGATTCTATCTTAATTCCAGCATGTACGATTCATAGAACGAGAGCATTCAAGAGAACTGTAAATCTTTGTTTTGAAAATATAGAGGCTGATACGATTATAGTGGAGCAATTATGAGGGAATTATCTGTAGCCCAGTATAGAAAAATACTTTCGATTTTAGAAAGTAATACAAGAACCACAACTTTTGCTTATGCAGTATGTGATCAAACGATAGATGGTAGGGTTTTTGCAAACGAGGAGTTAACAGCAGGACTAATTATCACAGCTAATGGCATTTATTATTTATTTGGTAATACGCAAGAGAAAAGTTATAACGAAGATGAATTTTCGTATATAAAAACGGCCATTGAAAAAACAGAGAAGAGATTTACATTGTTCACTTCAAGTGAAGAATGGGAAATGATGTTAGAAGAGCGTTTTAGTAATGTGCTTCGGAAAATCCCGCGAATGAAATTTCAAAGAGTAACCTTTGAAGAGAGAAAGCGAGATTGTAACAAAAATACATATGAAGTGAAGCGTATTGATAGAAGAGATATAGAGCGAAGCAGTGAATTTAAAGAGGAGTACTACAAAGAATATTGGGGATCAAAAGAAACGTTTTTGAATAGTGGTTTTGGATTTTGTATAGAACAAGGTGGGATAATTGTAGCTGAATGCGTCTCAATATTTAGCGGGAATGGTTTTGCTGAAATAGATATTGCAACACATGAAGCGCATCAAGGGAAAGGATTAGCTCAAGCTGTTGCAAAACGGTTCATTGAACATTGCATGCAAAATGATATTATACCGAGCTGGGATTGTTATGTAGACAATATTCCTTCACGAAAATTAGCTAGTAAATTAAGTTTTTATCATCCAATAGAATATAGTTTGTACGTAAGAAAACGGGGGAATAAAAATGAATGTAGAATTAACGAGATTTAAAGTTAAGCCTGGTAAGAGTCATCGAGTAGATGAATGGATGCAGCTTCTTAATGACAATATGAAAGAAGTCCTTTTGACATTAAACGACGAAAAGATGTATGTTGAGACAATTTTCCGGGAAATAAGAGATGGAGAAGAGTACTTATATTGGTATTCTGTGCAAGGAGAAGGCGGGGCTCTTGTCGAAAATTCTCATCATGAAATTGATAAAAAGCATGTAGCGTTTTGGTATGAGTGTATTGATGAAGAAGCACCGTCTGTTGATATGAAAACAGAAGTTGTTATGATTCAAGATGTTGTGAAGGAAGCGATGAAATAATAGAATAGTGTTTTTTGGAGAAGCACATTAAAATAGATGTGCTTTTTATTATGCAAAATTTTAAAAAAGAAAAGCTGTATTTAGATATTTTTCAGTGAAAATAAAGGGGGATTTCAAGAGCATTTTAGGACAAACTATAATGAAAAGACCTACCAATATACGGTGTAGTCGTAACAGGAAAAATAGAGGATTTACAAAGTTTACAAGGGTTACCGTATATTAAGGTTGCTGTTAGAGGTGTAACAGTTGAGAAATATTGATTACAAGTAATTAATGTGAATAATCAGAAAATTTATGTTATAATATGGGAAAAGGAGGTTTATATGAGGCAAATACATGGAGCAATTTATATTTACATAACAATGTTTTTCGTGGCGATATCCTATGGATTGGGGCACGTGTATTCGCATCCTATACTAACTTTTTTAAGCGGAGCATGTATGGCGTTTGCGCTTCTTGTCCACCTTTTCTCAGTTTGGATCGTAAAATTTCAATTAAATATTAGTGAAATAGAAGAAGGCACTTTTTAAAGGGCCTTCTTTTTTAGTAATATTGGCGAAGTCCTTGTAGTAATTTTTCAATTTCGTATTCAGTTTCCTTACATATAGATATTGTACGTAATCTGAAAAATAAGCTACGTAAGAAAGCTTTTATATTTCCGTATAGAAATTCGTATGATTCAATATGTAGCGTTGATTTTTGAACTTGTAATTGAGTTGCTAAATCACGAAGGGCTAATATGAGTACTTCTTCCTTTAGGCCATTTTGCAGCATTGCGACAATTGGATAAACGAGACGCTCATCTTCTTCGTATTTGTAATAGATGGAATGAACACAAACTTTGTTTAATAAAGTTTGTAATATTTCTTCGTAATATAAATTTTCCAGTTTAGGACTATTCACAAGCGCTTCAAATGTATCGGAAGCATGAGCGACACTATGCGCCCAGCCACGTTCTTGGACATAGCCTCGTAAGTCGTGCTCTTTGTTCATATATAAAATTAATTGATCTTTTACATTTAATATATCAGTCTGTGATAAGAAATTATGATTTGTATCCGCATCAATAATGAGCGCAATTAATAATGTCGTAAATGCACGGGTAAATACCGCATCTTCGTCATCCGAATGAATCTTATACAATAAATATTTATCACTGATGCTTTCTAATAATAGTTTCTGCAAGTGTGAGTGTGAAATATAGCCCTTCTTGATGAGATGATAAAAAGTAGAGTAAATAAGTTTATCCCTTAAATAACTATCAGTAACACCGATATGTTCAAGCATATTGGAACTTAAAGAATTGATATGAATTGTGTTGTCCAGTATGTAATTATTATTACGAATTTCTTCTAACTGTTGTTGTAACATATAAACCTCCTATTTTAGAAAATTCTGCATTTTAATAATGTAATAAAAGGAAGAAATAGAAAATAAAGTGAAGCTTTAATCAGTAGGGGGTATTCATCCCCCACCTAACTTCTTTGCTTTCACCGAATTTTGAGGTAGGGAGTCTTACTGCCCGTTAATGCGGGATAAATAAGTGCTTTTGAATGGAGGGCATTATGAAGAGAGCATTATTCTTTTTTATAAGTATTTTCTTTTTAGGAAGTTGTTCGATTTCGTATGTTACTTTTTCTAGCGAGAGCAAAAGTTGGACGGGGCAATATAAAGGGCATATTAAGGATGACAGTGAAGATGGAATATTTACGTTTCAGTATAAGGGCGGAGATGGAAATACAGAATTTAAAAATTTGGAGATTTCTATTCATGGGACCTTTAGTACAATGACAGAAACGTCAGAAGTTCATAAAGGAGCAAGGATTGAAATGAAATCTTCTTGTGTAAGTTGTGCGCCTCTATCTAAAGATGAACCGATAGAGATTGTGATTAAATGGGATGATAAGTATGAAGAGAAGATGGTTTTAAAGCGGAAATAGCAAACATAGAGTGAGGGATAAAAATGAGTAGGAATATGAGAGTTTCTATGTATATATTTTTTAGTGTATTTCTAATCATATTATCAGCGTGTACTACAAAACAAGTAGAGGTAAAAAAAGTACCTGAAGAAGGGTATGTCATAGTAAGAAATGATGCGGTATTTTTTGTCGGTGATAAAACGTTTAATACAAAAGTAGAGTTGCAACATTATATAGAACAACAAATGAATAAAGAACATCCATCAGATATAGTGTTGAGCTTTAAGGAGAAAAACGCATCTAATCAATTAAAAACAGGAGATAAAATAAAAGTATGGTCTTCTCACATACTTGAAAGTTACCCAGGACAAATGATTGTAGAGAAATTTAAAGTAGTAGAAAAATAGAAAAAGGCAGCAATTAAGCTGCCTTTTTCTTATTTTACAAATTGTAATTCTTTCGGGAATTTCGTTAAAATTTCTGATCCGTCTTTTGTGATGTAAATATCATCTTCAATACGAACGCCACCTACGTTTGGTACGTAAATACCTGGTTCGATTGTGAAGACCATACCTTCTTTTAATAGAGAATCGTTGCCTTCTTTTACATCTGGATATTCGTGAACGCTAATTCCAAGTCCGTGACCAAGTCGGTGTGGGAAGAAGTCTCCGTAACCTGCATCCGCGATAACAGAACGAGCAGCATTATCAATTGCGCCAAGTGTAACGCCTGGTTTACATGCTTCAACTGCTTGTAGTTGTCCAGCAAGTACAGTGTTGTAAATGCGAGTTTGTTCTTCAGAAAGTTCACCGAATGCTACTGTACGTGTAATATCAGAGCAATAACCGTCAATAATTACGCCTAAATCAAATAGTACGAAATCGCCGCGCTTCATTTTGTTAGCACCTGGAATACCGTGTGGAAGAGCAGAGTTAGCACCTGCTAATACCATCGTATCAAATGACATTTTATGTATGCCTTTTGTTTTTAATTCGTGTTCAATAATTGCTAATACTTCTAGTTCGCTGCGGTTTTCTTTAATTGCATTTACCCCAACTTCAACAGCATAGTCTGCCATTTTAGCTGCTTCACGTAAAATAGAAAGTTCTTTTTCATCCTTAATTAAACGAAGCTCGCGAACTTTTTCCTCTGCTGATTTGAAAGCTGCACTTGGGAATAATTTTGTTAATTCTTCGTAACGTTCTACGTTTAAATGTTCTTTTTCAATTGCAACTGCATTTGCATTGATGCCACGGTCTTTAATTGCTTTTGCAATCATATCCCATGGTCTGTCAGTATCAGTAAATCCGATAATTTCATGTGCCCATCCAGCGTTACGTGCTTGGCCTTCTTCCATTTTAGGGCAAATTAAAATAGGCTCTTTTTCTTGGAATACAAACATACCAAGTAGTCTTTCGTGTGGTTCACAGTGGAAGTTTGTCATGTAGAAAACGTTTGGTGTAGAAGTTAAGAACGCGGCTTCTACGTTTTTTTCTTTTAGCCATTGCATTAAATTTTCTAATCTAGCATTCATCGATTGGCACCCCCGAGATATTTAATTACAAATATAACTTTACCTCGGAAGAAAGCGTTATGACAAGTAAATAGATGTTAGAAAAGACAGGGAATTGAAAAATCATGTAGAATAAAAAGTGAGAATGTGAATAGGGGAGGAATGTAATAATGAAAGTATCTTATCATGGGCATTCAGTTGTAAAGATTGAAACGAATGGAAAAGTGATTTTAATTGATCCATATTTAACGGGAAATCCGAAAACAGATTTAAAGGCTGAAGATGTAAAAGTAGATGCAATTCTTTTATCGCACGGTCATGGTGATCATGTTGGAGATACAGTAGAGCTTGCGAAGAAAAATAATGCAGTTGTTGTGGCGCCATTTGAACTAGCGACATTTTTAAGTTGGCAAGGTGTAGAAACACATCCGATGCATATTGGTGGTTCACATGAATTTGACTTCGGAAAAGTGAAGTTTACACAAGCATTCCACGGCTCTAGTTATATTGATGAAGAAAATAAGACGATTACATATACAGGTATGCCAGCGGGTATTTTATTTACAGCAGAAGAGAAAACGGTTTACCATGCAGGGGATACGGCTCTATTCTCTGATATGAAGTTAATTGGGGAACTGAATGATATAGATATAGCGTTTTTACCAATTGGTGATAATTTCACAATGGGACCAGAAGATGCTGTTTTAGCAGCAAAATGGATTCATGCGAAAACTGTTGTACCGATGCATTACAATACGTTCCCAGTTATTGAACAGGATCCATATCAATTTGTAGAAAAACTACAAAATTGTACAGGGAAAGTATTAGAAGTTGGAGAAAGTATTACGCTATAAAACAGATACCCTTCATTTGAAAAGACAAGTGAAGGGCTTTTTATGCGTGTAGTACAGCTTTTAAAGTCTGTATTTGTTTAGTTGACTCTTCTCTTTTTGAACGCGGCTGTTCAGGAGTTTCATTCAAATCCATTGCAACTTTTTTCCCATCTACACAAGCTAAAAATACTGCGCCTATAACCTCTAAAATTTTTTTCATCATGTATTCGCTCCTTTGTTTCATTTCTTGTCATAATTGTATATGGAAGTGTGTGGACGAACTATCGAACGAGATGACAATAGCATTACATTGTTGTAATGGAATGACTAGTGGAATGTAAGGGTCATTTTGTTATAAAAAAAATAGTACAGATATACAAAGAGAGAGTGTAACAGTTTTGAAAATATAGTATACTGGGAATACAACACATGAAGAATTTAGGGAAAAGAAAGTATGGTGAAACCATTTGGCTACCAAACATAATCAAATTTTAGAACATATTAATAGCCTACCGGTAGGGCATAAAATTTCTGTAAGGCAAATTGCGAAAGATTTGAGTGTAAGTGAAGGGACAGCTTACCGTGCGATTAAAGATGCAGAAAATAAAGGATATGTTAGTACAATTGAACGTGTCGGAACAATTCGAATTGAACAAAAGAAGAAAGAAAATATCGAAAAACTAACATATGCAGAAGTCGTTAACATTGTCGATGGTCAAGTACTTGGAGGCAGAGAAGGACTACATAAAACATTAAATAAATTCGTAATCGGGGCTATGAAATTAGAAGCGATGATGCGCTATACAGAAGCGGGGAACTTGCTTATCATCGGGAACCGTACGAATGCACATCAATTAGCATTAGAAACAGGGGCCGCTGTATTAATTACAGGTGGATTTGATACAGAAGAGCATGTGAAAAAGTTAGCAGACGAATTGAAGTTGCCAATTATTTCGAGTAGCTATGATACATTTACGGTCGCAACGTTAATTAACCGCGCAATTTATGATCAACTTATTAAGAAAGAAATTGTACTCGTTGAAGATATTTTAACACCGATTGAAGAAACACTATATTTAAAGCCTAGTGATATCGTGCAGAAATGGCATGAGTACAATGAAGAGACGATGCATGGACGTTATCCAATTGTGGATGAAAATAAAAAGGTGTTAGGTATCGTAACTTCGAAAGATATGATTGGTGTTGCGAAAGATACACCAATTGATAAAGTGATGACGAAACACCCTATTACGGTAAATGGAAAGATGTCTGTCGCAGCTGCAGCGCGTATGATGGTATGGGAAGGTATTGAATTACTTCCTGTTGTGGAAGATGGAAATAAATTGCAAGGTATCATTAGTCGTCAAGATGTACTTCAGGCATTACAGATGATTCAGCGTCAACCACAAGTTGGTGAAACGATTGATGATATTGTAACGAATCAATTTATGACGCCGAAAGAAGCAAAAAATGAGCATTTGTATCAATTTTCAGTGACACCACAAATGACGAATTCAATCGGAACATTATCTTACGGTGTATTTACAACAATTGTGACAGAAGCAACAAACCGTGTCATTCGTGCTCAGAAGAAGAGTGATTCAATTGTTGAGAACTTAACAATTTATTTTGTAAAGCCGGTTCAGATTGATAATGTTGTATCCGTTCATCCGAAAGTATTAGAAATTGGCCGTAAATTTGGTAAGGTTGATGTAGAAGTACACCATGAAGGTAATGTTGTTGGAAAAGCATTACTTATGGTGCAATTGATTGATAAATAAAAAGATGGAACAAATCGTTTTGATTTGTTCCATCTTTTTTTATGTAGAGAGTGATTTATATAATATTAAATGACAGAATATTAATTTATTTAGATGGTAGACTATGTTACAATTATATTGTAAGAAAATGGATTTTGAGGAGGCGGTATGCAATATGTCATCAGAAATAATCTTCTTTGGTGGTATCGCACTATTTTACTTTCTTGTAATGATACCGATCCAATATTTATATTTACAAGGTTTACATGAAAAAAGGAAACGTACAGGATTATCTCAGCGAGAACTATATGAAAAAATGTCTTTTGAAGAGGAACAATTACATTTTCATGTGCAAGGCAACCTATTTAATATACCTTCTGCGTTTGTTGCATATATGATTTTAAAAAGTAGAGGACGTAAAAAAGCATCACAATGGTGATGCTTTTTTACGTTGCTTCATAAGCTTCTGCTTCTTTAACTGCTAATGGAAAGAAATGTTTATATTGGCGAAATCCATTAAATGCACTCGCACTACCAAATAGAACGAATAAAACACCGACGATCATACGAGCGGTTGAAAGTTCTAAAAAGAATTGGTTTATCCCGAAGAATAAGACGAATGAACCGAGTGCCATTGCGGATTTTCCTGAGAGCCAACCTTTTTCCATTGGGCGGTTTGTACGAAAGTATTTTGTTTTGTAGAAGAGGTACAACATAAATGAGACGATAATACAGAAGACTAATACTGGCATAATGCACACTCCCATCGCTTTGTGAAAAATTATAGTGAAGAAAAAAGAAATATCTAAACTTTCTAATTTTTATTATAAAGCAATTGTTCGCATGTATGAAATACTTTCCGTTATAATGGAGGATAAAGTGAAGAAGTTGAATAAAAAGGAGATTATACATATGCATGAGCAAATTTTAGGAGCAATTAAAGAATTTGAGACAATTATTATTCATCGTCATGTGCGTCCGGATCCAGATGCGTTAGGTTCACAAGGCGGTCTTGGTACGATTTTGCAAGAATCGTTTCCAGAGAAAAATATTTATACGGTTGGGTACAATGAACCGTCACTAGCATACTTACGAGTAATGGATAATATTGAAGATAGCGTATACGAAAATGCACTTGTTATCGTTTGTGATACTGCGAACCAAGAACGTGTTGACGATCAACGCTATACAAAAGGGAAGATATTAATCAAAATTGATCATCATCCAAATGAAGATCCGTACGGAGATATTACGTGGGTAGATACGACAGCAAGTTCTACAAGTGAAATGATTTATGAGTTTTATAACTATGGAAAAGATAAAGGATTAAAAATAACAAAAGAAGCAGCTCGCCTTATTTTAGCAGGGATTGTTGGGGATACAGGTCGTTTCTTATTCCCGAATACAACAGCAAAAACACTCCTTTACGTAAGTGAGCTTGTTGATATGGGTGTGAAATTCACAGATTTATACAATGAAATGTATAAGACAAAAGAAAAAATCGCTCGTTTAAATGGCTATATTTTACAAAACTTTACGATGGTAGAAGAAGGAGCAGCTTACATTAAATTAACGAAAGAAGTATTAGAAGAATTTGATGTACTTCCTTCTGAAGCATCTGGTGTTGTTGGAGCTCTTGGTAATATTGACGGATTAAAGGCATGGGTTCTATTTTTAGAGGAAGACGATGTAATTCGTGTTCGCCTTCGTTCAAAAGGGCCAGTTATAAATAAATTAGCAATGCAATATAACGGCGGAGGACATCCGATGGCTTCTGGTGCAAAAGCATCTTCTTGGGAAGAAGCGGATCGTCTGTTTGCTGATTTACGTGATATTTGTAAATAAGAGAGTATATGTTAAAACGAAAAGAAGGAGCGGCGCTTAAGCCCTCCTTCTTTATTTTTCTTTCTCTATATCAATACTAATTTCAAGTACAGTATCAAAAGAAATTGTATCGACTTTAAAGCGGTATATACGATCGTAATGTTTGTACGTTTTGTTTTCGATTGCTTTTTTGAGTAGGTCTTTATTTTTTGCGATACTTTGAATGTTTTTCGTTAAAAGATGCTGGAGGTCATTATGGATAGAAGTGGTCATATTTTCGAGTGTTAGATTGTCTAAATCATATTTTTCTCGATTTATTATTTTTATTTTAATCTCTTGAATTGTTAAGAGACGTTTATTTTCTGTGTTCAACTTTTCTTGATCTTCGAGAAGGACGTGGAGCTTTGCTTCTTGTTTTTCTATAATTTCTCTTTGTTCTGCTATTTTACTAGCTTGTTCTTCTTGAAAAACACCGTATATGTACAAAAAAATAAACCAGCTCAACACGCCTCCAACAGCAGCACCAGCTAAAACTAAGTACCATCTTTTTGCTGTATTGGCACTTGGCACTCTCATACATGTTCCTGCGTTAGCCATTTAATAATAATAAGACCTGTTTGCATACCGCCAGTTGCGAAAAAAATAAGGAGAATTTGTTTTACGATATCTTTCATATCTCCGCCAAAGAAACTTCTTTCAAAGCTATAAAAGGTATCGAATGTTCCGCCGATTGCTGCAACGAGTGCCCAAATTCTTAAATTTTGGGCGAATTGATTAATGTAAGTTAGAGCTGGTTTTCCGATAAGAAACGCACCAAATCCACCAATTAATGAACCGCCAAGTATAACCCCAAAGGCAATAAAATAACTAATAATAAGCAGAGAGAAAAAAGTATGTTCTCTTACATCCATCGTCATTCCCCTTTCTTCTTCATATATATGGACAAAGTATGAGAAGTATGTTTTGATTTCCGCTTTCCTCATCACCTATAATGAAAGTAGTCAAATAGGTAAAGAGAGGGTACAACAGTGAAGTTTGTGCATTTACAATGTCAAACCGTTTTTAGTTTATTAAAAAGTGCTTGTAAAATTGATGAGCTTGTAGTCAGGGCGAAAGAGCTTGGTTTTTCATCGTTGGCTATTACGGATGAAAATGTTATGTATGGCGTTATTCCGTTTTATAAAGCATGTAAGAAACATGGTATACAGCCTATTATCGGCTTAACAGCTTCTATTTTTAGTGAAGAAGAAGAAAAGTCTTATCCGCTCGTCTTACTTGCTGAAGATGAAATAGGCTATCAAAATTTATTAAAGATTTCTAGTAGCATTATGACGAAGTCAAAAGAGGGTATTCCGAAGAAGTGGCTTGCGCATTATGCGAAAGGATTAATTGCTATTTCACCAGGTAAAGATGGCGAAATTGAGCAATTATTACTAGAAGACAATGAGAGTCAGGCTGAAGAAGTAGCTCGCACATATCAAAATATGTTCGGCCATTTTTATATGAGTTTGCAGCATCATGCGATTCAAGATGAGTTGCTTTTACAAGAGAAACTACCTGAATTTATTAGTAGGGTTAATATTCCAGTCGTTGCAACAAATGATGTGCGCTATATTAATCAAAGTGACGCGCTCGTTCACGAATGTTTACTATCAGTTGAAAGTGGAACGAAAATGACTGATCCAGACAGGCCGAGGCTCAAAACGGATCAATATTATTTAAAGTCATCGGATGAAATGGAAGCACTATTTTCTCACACGGAAGAGGCGATTTACAACACTGTAAAAATTGCAGAACGTTGTAAAGTAGAAATACCGTTTCATGTAAATCAATTACCGAAATTTCCTGTTCCATCTAACGAGACGAATGATATTTACTTACGCCGTGTTTGTGAAGAAGGCTTGCATAAACGTTATGGTACGCCAAAAGAAGTGCATATAAAGCGTTTGAATCATGAACTAAACGTCATTTCTAGTATGGGATTTAGTGATTATTTTCTCATCGTATGGGACTTTATGAAGTATGCACATGAAAATCATATTTTAACAGGACCAGGCCGTGGATCGGCAGCTGGCTCACTCGTTTCGTACGTATTAGAAATTACAGATATTGATCCGATTGAATACGATTTGTTATTTGAAAGATTTTTAAATCCCGAACGTGTGACCCTTCCGGACATTGATATCGATTTTCCAGATATAAGACGTGATGAGATGATCCGATATGTGAAAGATAAGTATGGTCAGCTCCGCGTGGCGCAAATTGTAACGTTTGGGACGCTTGCAGCGAAAGCAGCAATTAGAGATATTGCTCGTGTAATGGGGCTTCCGCCGCGAGACATTGACATATTTTCAAAACTTATTCCATCAAAGCTTGGTATAACGTTAAAAGATGCATATGAAGAATCACAATCACTCCGTGAGTTTATACAAGGGAATCTTCTTCATGAGCGTGTGTTTGAAATTGCAAAACGTGTAGAAGGCTTACCTCGTCATACGTCTATTCATGCCGCTGGCGTTATTATGAGTCAAGAACCGTTAACAGGTAGTGTAGCAATTCAAGAAGGACATAACGATGTTTATGTTACGCAATATCCTGCTGATGCATTAGAAGAACTCGGGTTGCTCAAGATGGACTTTTTAGGCTTACGTAATTTAACGTTACTTGAAAATATTATAAAGTTTATTGTGAAAAAAACGGGGAAAGAAATTGATATAAGGAATTTACCTCTCCAAGATGAAAAGACGTTCCAATTGCTAGGGAGAGGGGATACAACGGGGGTATTCCAGCTTGAATCAGGTGGTATGCGAAATGTACTTCGCGGATTAAAACCGAATGAGTTTGAAGACATTGTCGCTGTTAACTCGTTATACAGACCAGGACCGATGGAGCAAATCCCAACCTTTATTGAATCGAAGCACGGAAAAAGAAAAATTGAATATTTACATCCGGATTTAAAGCCGATTTTAGAAAGAACATACGGTGTAATTGTATACCAAGAACAAATTATGCAAATTGCATCGAAGTTAGCAGGGTTTTCGCTCGGAGAAGCGGATTTATTACGCCGAGCAGTGAGTAAAAAAAATCGTGATATTTTAGATCAGGAACGTCAGCATTTCGTGCAAGGTTGTTTGCGAAACGGATACGATGAGACATCAGCAGATAAAATTTACGATTTAATTGTAAGATTTGCGAATTACGGTTTTAACCGAAGTCACGCTGTAGCTTACAGTATGATCGGATATCAGCTTGCCTACTTAAAAGCGAATTATACGTTGGAATTTATGACAGCATTATTATCAAGTGCAATTGGAAATGAAGATAAGATTGTGCAGTATATACGAGAAACGAAGCGGAAAGGTTTCCACGTTTTGCCACCGTCACTTCAGAAGAGTGGTTACAACTTCCAAATAGAAGGGAATGCGATACGTTACAGCTTACTTTCAATTCGAAATATCGGAATGGCTACAGTGACGGCATTGTTAGAAGAACGAGAGAGCAAAATGTTTGAGGATTTATTTGAATTTTGTCTTCGTATGCCAGCGAAGTTTGTAACAGAACGAAATTTAGAGGCGTTCGTCTGGTCGGGATGTTTTGACGATTTTGGTATTTCGAGAACGAATTTATGGAAAAGCCTTAAAGGAGCGTTAGAGTACGCAAATCTTGCCCGTGATTTAGGGGATGCTGTTCCAAAATCAAAATATGTACAAGGAGAAGAGCTCTCTTTTATTGAACAGTTAAATAAAGAGAAGGAAGCACTTGGCTTTTATTTATCAAGCTATCCGACAGCGCAGTATGTGAAGTTAGCAAAAGAATTAGAAATTCCATCTCTCGCTCAGGCGATGCGAAATAAGAAAAAAGTACAAAGGGCTATCGTGTATATAACAAGTGTGAGAGTCATTCGTACGAAAAAATTGCAAAAGATGGCGTTTATTACATTCTGTGATCAAAATGATGAAATGGAAGCGGTTGTTTTCCCGGACACGTATATACATTTCTCAGACAAGTTACAAGAAGGGGCAATTGTTTTAGTTGACGGTACGATTGAGCTAAGAAATCATAAGCTGCAATGGATTGTAAACGGACTATATCCGTTAGAAGAAATGGATGTTTATGAAGAAAAGAAAGATGCATCTGTTTACGTGAAATTGCCGTCTCAGTATGAAAAAAAGCTTTTGAATCAGGTTACAAAAATATTGTTTGACTATTCGGGTTTTGCGAAAGTACTAATTTATTATGAAAAGGAACATAAAATGGTACAATTATCTCGAAGTTTATCGATTCATCCAAGTGAAAAATGCTTAGGAACACTTCGTGAAATTGTCGGGGAAGAGAATGTAGTTGTGAAAATATAATGGACAATTTCCCTACACTTCGATTATTATAGTAGTAGTGTTCGTGGTCAGACCACTTGGAGAAATTGATACCAGCTAGAATAATTTGAGGAGAGTGGATAGTTTGTCAACACTTCGTGAAGAAGCACTTCACATGCATAAAGTGCATCAAGGAAAATTAGAAACTGTATCAAAAGTAAAAGTAGAAAATGCAAAAGATTTAAGTCTTGCATATTCTCCAGGGGTTGCAGAGCCTTGTAAAGAAATTTATGACGATAAAAGTAAGGTATATGAATATACGATGAAGGGAAATATGGTAGCAGTTGTGACGGATGGAACGGCTGTACTCGGTCTTGGTAACATTGGACCTGAAGCATCTCTTCCAGTAATGGAAGGTAAAGCTGTATTATTCAAGAGCTTTGCTGGTGTAGATGCATTCCCAATCGCCTTAAATACAAACGATGTAGATAAAATTGTTGAAACTGTAAAATTAATGGAGCCAACTTTTGGCGGCGTTAACTTAGAAGATATCGCAGCACCAAACTGCTTCATTATTGAAGAACGTTTGAAGAAAGAAACAAATATTCCTATCTTCCATGATGATCAACACGGAACAGCTATCGTAACAGTAGCGGGCCTTGTGAATGCGCTGAAATTAGTTGGAAAGAAAATGTCTGACATTAAAGTTGTCGCAAATGGCGCAGGTGCAGCAGGTATTGCAATTATTAAACTTTTATATCGCTATGGAGTACGCGACATTATTATGTGTGACCGTAAAGGTGCAATCTATGATGGTCGTCCTACTGGTATGAATCCAGTGAAAGATGAAGTTGCAAAATATACAAATAAGAATCGTATAGAAGGTTCTTTAGCTGATGTTGTACAAGGTGCGGACGTATTCATTGGTGTATCTGCAGAAGGTGCATTAACAGAAGAGATGGTTCGTACTATGAATGACAATGCGATTATTTTTGCAATGGCGAATCCGGTTCCGGAAATTATGCCAGAATTGGCAAAAGCAGCGGGCGCAGCTGTTGTTGGAACAGGTCGTTCTGACTTCCCGAACCAAGTAAATAATGTACTAGCGTTCCCTGGTATTTTCCGCGGTGCACTTGACGTACATGCGACACAAATTAACGAAGAAATGAAGATGGCAGCTGTACAGGCTATTGCTGAGCTTGTAGCAGAAGATGAGTTGAATGCAGACTATATCATTCCGGCACCGTTTGACGCGCGTGTAGCGCCTCGAGTGGCAGCTTACGTTGCGAAAGCAGCAATGGAGACAGGAGTAGCTCGTCGTCAAGTAGATCCAAATGAAGTTGCTGAGAAAACAAAACAATTAGCGCTGATTGGTAAAGAATAAGCGAGGAATTTCCATTGACATCATCAAATACAAAAGTATATCTCGAAATTGTAAAAAAAATCCGTTCCATTATGGAAGAGGATGGATTGGTAGCAGGGGATCGTTTGCCGTCTGAGCGGGAGCTAAGTTCACGCTTAAACGTAGGACGCTCATCTGTAAGAGAAGCATTGCGTGCTTTAGAACTGGTAGGGTTAATTGAAACGAGACGTGGTGAAGGGACGTTTATTCGAAACTTTTACGATAACGGTCTTGTACAACTAATTGCTCCGTTTCTATTGCAAGATGAGAAAACAATTCGTGATTTATTACAAACAAAACGATTGCTTGAGAAAGATATGATTCGAATTGTATGTAATTTACCGAAAGAAACATTTTCTAAAGTGCTAAGTAGATTACAGAAAGTGCTTGAAGAAAATGAAAGTTCGATTCCAATGCTTCACCAAACGTTCTTTAAAACACTAATTGAACAAGTCGATAATTATTTACTATATCGCATTTGGATGATCGTAAATGATTACGTAGCAACTCTTTCTTGTAAAGTTTCAGGAGATTCTATCGATATGTATAGAAAGCTTTATGCTACTTTGGAAGAAAAACAAGAAAATGATGCACTAAAAATTTACGATGAATTAGTAGAGAATATACAGTTTCACTCGTAATGTATAAAATTTGTCGAAATGACCATGACACGTTATGACAAACATTCTACCGCATAGCGGTTAAAGTTAAACGTAAAGAGAGAGGTTATTAGACAGATTGAGAAGATAAGGCTAACATCAAACATTGGTGTTAGCCCCATTTTCTTCTTACGCTAACCTTAGCTCTCAACGAAGGGGGTCAAATTGTGCTAAGAGATTTATTCGTGAAAAAGAAAAAGTATGCTGCAATACCTTCAGAACAAGTACGAAAAGATGTACCAGATGGCGTTATGACAAAATGTCCGAAATGTAAAAAAATCATGTATACGAAAGAACTTCTGAAAAATTTAAAAGTATGTGTGAACTGTGGATATCATCATCCTATGAATGCATGGGAGCGCCTTGATAGTATATTGGACGAAGGGTCATTCCGTGAGTATGACAAAGAAATGGTTTCATTAAATCCACTCGAGTTTCCGGGATATGAAGAGAAATTAGAGAACGATCGTAAGAAGACTGAATTGAATGAAGCGGTTGTAACTGGTGAAGGAACAATTGATGACATGCTTGTTGTTGTTGCAGTAATGGATTCTCGTTTTCGAATGGGGAGCATGGGCTCTGTTGTAGGAGAAAAAATTGCCCGTGCGGTTGAAAAGGCATACGACTTACAAGTTCCATTTATTATCTTTACTGCTTCGGGTGGTGCCCGTATGCAAGAAGGTATATTAAGTTTAATGCAAATGGCAAAAACAAGCGTAGCTTTGAAAAAGCATAGTAATGCAGGAGGGTTATTTATTTCTGTTATGACTCACCCAACGACGGGCGGGGTTTCAGCGAGTTTTGCTTCACTTGGTGATTATAATCTTGCAGAGCCAGGTGCACTTATCGGATTTGCTGGTAGACGTGTAATTGAACAAACAGTGCGTGAGAAACTACCGGAAGATTTCCAAACGGCAGAATTTTTACTAGACCATGGTCAATTAGATGCGGTTGTGCATCGTGATGATATGAAAGAATCACTTCGTAAGATTTTAGAAGTTCATCAAGGAGGGGAAATGGCTGTATGGCAGAGCTAGAATTTGAAAAACCAGTTGTTGAGCTAAGAAATAAGATCCGTGAACTGAAAGACTATACGAAAAACAGCCAGATGGACTTCAGTGAGGAGATTCGTATTTTGGAAGACAAGCTAGAAAATTTAGAGGAAGATATATACGGCAATATGAAAGTATGGGACCGTGTGCAAATTGCTCGTCATGCAGAACGACCGACAACGCTCGATTATATTGAGCACTTATTTACTGATTTTTTTGAATGTCATGGAGATCGCCTATTTGGCGATGATGCAGCGATTGTCGGCGGCATTGCGAAATATAAGGGGATGCCTGTAACTGTAATTGGGCATCAGCGCGGAAAAGATACGAAAGAAAATATTCGTCGTAATTTTGGGATGCCTCATCCAGAAGGATATCGAAAAGCACTGCGTCTCATGAAACAAGCGGAAAAGTTTAATCGTCCTATTATTTGTTTCATCGATACGAAGGGAGCTTATCCTGGTAAAGCAGCTGAAGAACGTGGACAAAGTGAAGCTATTGCCCGCAATCTATTTGAGATGGCAGGTTTAACGGTACCAGTTATTTGTATCGTTATCGGTGAAGGCGGTAGTGGTGGTGCGCTAGGTCTTGGAGTAGGAGATTACATTCATATGCTAGAAAATTCCACTTATTCTGTTATTACACCAGAGGGTGCAGCGGCAATTCTTTGGAAAGATGCAGGAAAAGCGAAGGAAGCTGCAGAAGCAATGAAAATTACAGCAGCAGATTTGAAAGAATTAGGTGTAATTGATGAAATTATTCCAGAGGCAAAAGGTGGAGCTCACCGTAATCTTTTAAAACAGTCAGAAAATATAGACTTAATGATTAGAAAAACTTTTGAACAATTAAACGGAATTTCGAAAGATGAATTAATCGAAAAACGTTATGAAAAATATATGAAAATTGGGCAAGTTTCGTTTTCAAACGCTTCCATTGGGATAAAATAAGAAAAGCGTGCGTTCCTCTTCGCGAATGCACGTTTTTATTATGAAAAGACACATCTTCTCCATTGTGTTTTTATATTTTTTCGTGTTATTTTATTATAAGGCAAATAATCTTTATGAGGTGAGTACAAATGAAACGTATTGGTGTATTAACAAGTGGTGGAGATTCACCTGGTATGAATGCTGCCATTCGTGCAGTTGTTCGTAAAGCGATTTTCCATGATATTGAAGTATATGGTATTTACCATGGATACGCTGGATTAATTTCTGGTCACATTGAAAAATTAGAACTTGGTTCTGTTGGCGATATTATCCACCGCGGTGGTACGAAATTATATACAGCAAGATGTCCTGAGTTTAAAGACCCAGAAGTACGACTAAAAGGTATCGAGCAATTAAAGAAACACGGTATCGAAGGACTTGTTGTTATTGGTGGAGATGGCTCTTACCAAGGTGCTAAAAAATTAACTGAACAAGGATTCCCATGTGTTGGTGTACCAGGTACAATCGACAATGATATTCCTGGAACAGACTTCACAATTGGTTTCGATACAGCTTTAAATACTGTTATTGATGCAATTGATAAAATCCGTGACACAGCTACATCTCATGAACGTACATATGTTATCGAAGTAATGGGACGTCATGCTGGAGACATCGCATTATGGGCTGGTTTAGCTGATGGTGCAGAAACGATCTTAATTCCAGAAGAAGAGTATGACATGGATGATGTAATCGCTCGTCTAAAACGCGGTAGTGAACGTGGGAAAAAACACAGTATTATCATTGTAGCTGAAGGTGTTGGAAGTGCAATTGACATCGGTAAGCATATTGAAGAAGCAACAAACTTTGATACTCGTGTAACTGTATTAGGTCACGTACAACGTGGTGGATCACCAAGTGCACAAGACCGTGTATTAGCAAGTCGTCTTGGCGCAAGAGCAGTTGAGTTGTTAATTGCTGGTAAAGGTGGACGCTGTGTAGGTATTCAAGATAATAAACTTGTTGATCATGACATTATCGAGGCGTTAGCTCAAAAGCATACAATCGATAAAGATATGTATCAATTATCTAAAGAATTATCCATCTAATCGGCGTAATGTCGGATATTTGGGAACGGTTTCATAATTTTCGGAGGTGCAATATGCGTAAAACTAAAATTGTATGTACAATAGGTCCTGCTAGTGAAAGTATTGAGAAATTAGAACAATTAATGGAAGCGGGTATGAACGTTGCTCGTTTAAACTTCTCTCATGGTAGCCATGAAGAGCACGGCGCTCGTATTAAAAACATTCGTGAAGCTTCAAAGAAAACTGGTAAAACAGTTGGTATCTTACTTGATACAAAAGGTCCAGAAATCCGTACTCACGACTTCGTAGACGGACAAGCTGAACTTGTAACAGGTGCAGAAGTAGTTCTTTCTACTGAGCAAGTATTAGGTACTGCAGAGAAGTTCTCTGTATCTTATGCTGGTCTTTATGATGATGTAGACCCAGGTTCTCGCATTCTAATCGATGACGGTCTTATCGAGCTAGAAGTAATCGAAAAAGCTGACGGAAATATCCGTACAAAAGTTTTAAACAGTGGAACTGTAAAAAATAAAAAAGGTGTTAACGTACCAAACGTAAGCATTAAGCTTCCTGGTATCACTGAAAAAGACGTAAAAGATATCATCTTTGGTATCGAGCAAAAAGTTGATTTCATCGCAGCATCTTTCGTTCGTAAAGCATCTGACGTATTAGAAATCCGTGAATTACTAGAAGAGCATAATGCTCAATACATCCAAATTGTACCAAAAATCGAAAACCAAGAAGGTATCGACAATATCGATTCAATCTTAGAAGTTTCTGACGGTTTAATGGTAGCTCGTGGTGATATGGGTGTGGAAATTCCACCAGAAGAAGTACCTTTAGTGCAAAAACGTTTAATCAAAAAATGTAACGTATTAGGTAAACCAGTTATTACTGCAACGCAAATGTTAGATTCTATGCAACGTAACCCACGTCCAACTCGTGCGGAAGCAAGTGACGTAGCTAACGCAATCTTCGATGGTACGGATGCAATCATGCTTTCAGGTGAAACTGCTGCTGGTCAATATCCAGTAGAAGCGGTAACAATGATGGCTAACATTGCAGTACGTGTTGAAAAATCATTACAATACGAAGATATGTTCAAAAAACGTATTAAAGAGTTCACTCCAACAATTACAGATGCAATTAGCCAATCTGTTGCGCATACAGCACTTGCTCTTGATGTAGCTGCGATCGTAGCTCCAACAGAAAGTGGACATACTGCGAAAATGATCTCTAAATATCGTCCGAAATCTCCAATCGTAGCTGTAACATCTGACGAGCAAGTAGGACGTCGTCTTGCACTTGTTTGGGGTGTACAAGCATTTATGGCTGGGAAACGTGCAGCGTCTACTGACGAAATGTTAGATACTGCGATTCAAACAGGTATGGATGCAGGTCTAATCGGACTTGGAGACACTGTAGTAATCACTGCGGGTGTTCCAGTTGCTGAAACTGGTACAACAAACTTAATGAAAATCCATGTTGTTGGTGAAGAAGTTGCTAAAGGACAAGGAATCGGTCGTAAAGCTGCAAAAGGTAAAGTAGTTGTAGCAAAAACAGCTGCTGAAGCTGTAGCGAACGTAAACGAAGGTGATATCCTTGTTACAACAAGCACTGATAAAGATATGATTTCTGCAATCGAAAAAGCTGCTGCTTTAGTTGTAGAAGAAGGTGGCTTAACTAGCCATGCAGCTGTTGTAGGCGTATCAATCGGTATTCCTGTTATCGTTGGTGTAAACGGCGTAACAGCAACTTTAAAAAATGGCCAAGAAGTAACAGTTGATGCGGCACGCGGAATTGTTTATAATGGACATGCGGAAGTGCTATAAGAAGTAATACGGAGAGAAGGAGCGGAGTCCTTCTCTTTTTTTTACACAAAAACATGATAGAACTATTTTAAAACGTCTAAATTTGCTTTTACAAGCTGCTTGTTATGAAGTTTAATGTGAATGGATGTCTTACTTCTGTTTAGTCTATATGAGCGTTTTAGGGGTCTTTAAAGCGATTTGTGAAAGGGGTGCAGAACTGTGAAATGGTTGTTATTCTTGTTGATTTTAATACCTGCGGTTGAGATTACGGTATTAATTGGGTCGAGTCATGTAATAGGGTTATGGTCTACGTTCGCTATGATTGTATTTACTGGTGTTGTAGGTGTATATTTGGCGAAAAGGCAAGGGTTTAAAGTGCTTAGAGAGATTCAATCTAAGTTGAATAGAGGAGAAATGCCAGGCGAGGCAGTACTAGATGGTATTTTTGTATTTGTAGGAGGTATTCTTTTAGTGCTTCCTGGATATGTGACGGATGTAATGGGGTTTATTTTTGTTGTCCCTTTTACTAGGGCTTTATTGAAGCCGCTTGTTATGAAGTGGATGGAATGGAAGTTTAGAAAGAGATCTACTATTATTATTCAGAAGTAGTGCTTAGATTATAGCGATCTAAGCACTACTTTTTTTATTCTGCAAAAAGCCTGATTGGTACGGGTTAATAATTAGTGGGGGATGAACAAAACCTGATTGATTAAAGTTTCACTTTATTGTGTAGGATATATATTTCTGATTGAACATGTAAATTGGATACTATTTGTTCTTAATGAATAGGATGTAGAAAAAATCCGCTATATTGAAGTTTTATTTTTGTGTATGAAGGATCAAGGAACGTAATGAAATCTGATAAAAGCAGGGAAATCGTTAGTTGAAGCCTTATCTTATACTAATTTGTATATTTATTCATTTACATAAAAAGCAATAAATGTAAGTAATAATTATAAAATAAATAGAATAAAAATGTATTTTAGGTTGAAAAATCCGTTTTTATATGCAAAAAAACAAGAGAATTATCCTTTTTTGGGCAATTCTCTTTTTGCATGTAGTTAGTATGAAAAAGAAGTACAAGGAATAATGAGTGGGAAATTGCACTCATTATTCCTTAAGTTTTTTGTGTGAATTAGAAATTATTGTTTTGAAGAGGGTGAACCTTTAATGTATTTCCACAAGTCATGGAAGACATGAGCTTTGTGTAATGTATTAAGTAGTACTAATGTGACTGGACCGATGATTAATCCTAAGAAACCGAAGAGCTTAAAGCCGATAAATAGAGCGACTAGTGTCGCTAATGGATCAAGACCAATATTAGATGAAAGCACTTTAGGTTCCATAATTTGTCTTTGGACAATCACGACGATGTATAGAATGAGAAGACCGATGGCGAATGCGGTGTCGCCAGTGAAAAATACGTATATAACCCAAGGGACGAAGACGGCTCCTGTCCCTAAGTAGGGGAGTAAATCTACAACACCTGTAATAATCGCGATAGTAATGGCGTATGGTACGCGTAATATTAAAAGTCCGATTAGTACAATAACGGTTGTCATAGATACGAGTGTAAGTTGCGCTTTAACAAAACCGAACAAAGCTTTTCTTAAATCGACAAAAATAGTTTTTCCGTAGCCATGTACACGATTCGGTAGAAGTTTTCTTGCTTTTTGAGCAAGACGGTGCCAATCGTAACTAATGAAGAAAGTGGCTAATAAAATGAATACAAGAACAGTTAGAGTTGTTGGTAATGCACTAATGAAATTTGTTAATCCACTTATAATAGCTGTTAAAAGTTCTTTCATTTGTGTTGTTGCTTCAGTTCCTAAGTTTTGGATGTTTTGTGTAATTGTATAACGCTGCGGTTCTCCAAGATGATTAAATTTAGAAATTAAATCGTCATAGAGAGGCATAATATGATTAAGTGCAAATTGCTCTGCGAATTTAACGATATCCGGAAACTTTACTGTAACAAGTTGTAGTAAGTATGTTGTGGCAGATATTGCTTCTGTTACAAGGTATGTAACAAGCCCGACGATAGCTCCGAATACGAGAATTAAGCTAACGAGTACTGCTAGTGCGCGAGGGAATTGTAGTTTTTGATTAAGGAAATTGACGACAGGATTAATCAAATAAGCAAATGCAAAAGCGATAATAAAAGGATAGATAAGTCCTGACATGTATAGTAATACATAGAACCCAGCTACCGTTGCTACAATGACAAATATGAGTCGCAATATCATATATAGTAAGTTTCGGTTCAAAGATGTATACCTCCCATTCCAATTTGTATTAGCCTAATTCGTTCAACTTATAACGAGTAGCATTCACTGATTAAAGTTTCACTTTTATGTTATAGTGGAATGATGGATTTTCCCTGCTTTTTCAGTACATGAACGACTGTAAAAGCTTGTTGATGATGCTTCTACTATATGGTAAAAACTTCATTTTCTCTTCTTTTTATTTTACCTGTTTCTTGTTAGAAAAGAAAGGAGAGACCATCGTTTTCAAAAATGTATATATGCTTTGATTTTTTGGGGTTACAGTCTCGTTTTGTAAGTTAAAAATGCATACAAAAATGAAATTGTTGGCTTATTCTCATTGGCAAATAGACATCGATATGACATGTATAACGATAGGTTTAAAGGTATTTTTGTTTGGAAGCGAGTTCATTATTTTCAGAAAGGAAGTGCAAACATGATTAGTCAGTCAACGTTATTTTTATTCATACTACTTATTATAGGACTTATTGCTAAAAACCAATCGCTTACTGTAGCCATTGGAGTGTTATTCTTATTGAAGTTTACGTTTTTAGGAGATAAAGTCTTTCCTTATTTACAAACGAAAGGGATTAACCTTGGTGTAACAGTCATTACAATAGCAGTGCTCGTACCGATTGCGACAGGGGAAATAGGCTTTAAACAACTCGGAGAAGCAGCGAAATCATATTATGCATGGATTGCTTTAGCCTCAGGTGTGGCGGTCGCTTTGTTAGCGAAAGGCGGCGTACAATTATTGACGACGGACCCTCATATTACAACTGCGCTTGTTTTTGGGACGATTATAGCGGTTGCCTTATTTAATGGGGTGGCTGTAGGCCCGTTAATTGGGGCTGGAATTGCCTATGCAGTTATGAGTATTATACAAATGTTTAAATAAGGAATTTTATAGTAATATAAAATTTTTGAATTCTTTCTGTTCACAAAAGTCAGATAATTGTTTATAATAGAATTAGAAACTTTGAAAAGTTACATAACAGCAGAGACTTTACACCAGATAAAATAAAAACAACATAAAACAATTTTATAATGATATTGTTTTATGTTGTTTTTATCATAAAACTCTTCGGAATTCATTTTCCTCACTAACTTGTTGTTCTGAGCGTGAGGATTCGGGGAGACATTCACGCTCATGCTTTCCATGTAAGCAATGGACATTAAGAGGGGAACATCGCAACAAATGTGCATGATCGTGCATTTTGCTTGCCTAAAGAGTGAACGGGCGTTCATAATTCATAAGGGGAGCAAATAGATATAAGGAGCAAGGTTGGGAGAATTTTTCAGGAAAAGGAGAGAATGTCATGACTGTTATTCGAGGTTTAGAAGGGGTAGTAGCAACAACATCATCTGTGAGCTCTATTATTGATGATACATTAACTTATGTTGGGTATAATATTGATGATTTAGCTGAGAATGCTACATTTGAAGAAGTAGTGTACTTATTATGGCACCGTAAGCTTCCTAACGAACAAGAACTAGCGGAATTTAATGAAACTGTATCAGAATACTATAAAGTGCCAGGTGAAATTTTAACATATTTGAAACAAGTAGATTTAAAGATCGCACATCCTATGTCTGTTTTACGAACTGCAATTTCCATGCTATCATTATACGATGAGAGCGCTGAAATTATGGATGAAAAGTCCAATTATTTGAAAGCGGTTAAATTACAAGCTCAAGTGGGAACTTTAATTGCCGCTTATGCAAGAATCCGTAAAGGTTTAGATATTGTTGAACCGAGAAAAGATTTATCATTAGCTGCAAACTTCTTGTACATGTTAAATGATCGTGAGCCAAATGAAGTTGAAATTGAAGCTTTTGATAAGGCGCTTGTACTTCATGCAGATCATGAGTTAAACGCTTCTACATTTACTGCACGTGTTTGCGTAGCTACACTTTCAGATGTATATTCTGGTATTACTGCAGCAATCGGTGCGTTAAAAGGTCCTCTTCACGGCGGGGCAAATGAAAATGTAATGAAGATGTTAACTGAAATTGGCGAAGAAGAAAATGTAGAATCATATATTCATAATGCTCTTCAAAATAAAGTGAAAATCATGGGCTTTGGTCATCGTGTGTATGAGCAAGGTGATCCACGTGCAAAACATTTACGTGAGATGTCTAAGAGATTATGCGTGCTTTTAGGAGAAGAGAAATGGTATAATATGTCTATCAAAATTGAAGACATTGTAACAAAAGAAAAAGGTCTTCCACCAAATGTTGATTTCTATTCAGCTTCTGTATACCATTGTTTAGGAATTGACCATGACTTATTTACACCTATTTTTGCAATTAGCCGTATGTCAGGCTGGTTAGCTCATATTCTAGAACAATATGAAAACAACCGTTTAATCCGTCCGCGTGCTGATTATAATGGACCAACACATCAAGTATATGTTCCAATTGCACAACGATAAGCGAAAAACACTATTTCGATAGTAAAAATACGCTTTCAAAAGTCTGATTTTTTTGGGAAGATGTAATGATTAGAATATTTTAATTTGACTAACGGTTTGAACTGAGGGGTTATTCCCTCAGTTTCATACATATGAAATTTCAAACATGGGGGTTATCACATTGACGACAGGTGAAAAAATTACTGTAACTAATGGTGTTATGAATGTACCAAACAATCCGATTATTCCATTTATCGAAGGAGATGGAATTGGTCCTGATATTTGGGAAGCTGCATCTCGCGTACTAGAAGCAGCAGTAGAAAAAGCTTATGATGGTGAGAAGAAAATCGTTTGGAAAGAAGTGCTTGCAGGGGAAAAAGCATTCAACCAAACAGGCGAGTGGTTACCAGAAGAGACTTTAAATTTAATCCGTGAATATTTAATCGCAATTAAAGGTCCACTTACAACTCCAGTTGGCGGTGGTATTCGTTCTCTAAACGTAGCGCTTCGTCAAGAATTAGATTTATACGTATGTCTACGTCCAGTTCGTTATTTTGAAGGTGTTCCTTCACCTGTAAAACGTCCGGAAGATACTGATATGGTTATTTTCCGTGAAAATACAGAAGACATCTATGCTGGAATTGAATATGCACAAGGATCTCCAGAAGCAGAAAAAGTTCTTGCTTTCTTAAAAGAAGCAATGGGTGTTAATAAAATCCGCTTCCCAGAAACATCTGGTATTGGTATTAAACCAATTTCAGAAGAAGGGACAAAGCGTCTTGTTCGTGCTGCAATTCAATATGCAATTAACGAAAAACGCTCTTCTGTTACATTAGTTCATAAAGGAAACATTATGAAATTTACAGAAGGTGCTTTCAAAAACTGGGGTTATGAAGTTGCGGAACAAGAATTTGGCGATAAAGTATTTACTTGGGCTGAATATGATCGCATCGTTGAAAAAGATGGCAAAGATGCAGCGAATAAAGCGATGGCAGACGCAGAAGTGGCTGGAAAAATCATCGTAAAAGATTCTATTGCAGATATCTTCTTACAACAAATTTTAACTCGTCCACGTGAGTTCGATGTTGTTGCAACAATGAACTTAAATGGTGACTATATCTCTGATGCACTTGCTGCACAAGTAGGTGGAATTGGTATTGCACCTGGTGCAAACATTAACTATGTGACTGGACATGCTATCTTTGAAGCTACACATGGTACAGCTCCAAAATATGCAGGTTTAGACAAAGTAAACCCATCTTCTGTTCTTCTTTCTGGTGTATTATTACTAGAACATTTAGGATGGAATGAAGCTGCGAAATTAGTAACTGATTCAGTTGAGAAAACAATTGCATCAAAAGTAGTAACATACGACTTCGCTCGTCTAATGGAAGGCGCAACAGAAGTGAAATGTTCTGAATTTGCTAATGAGCTTATTAAAAACATGGATGTAGCGATAATCAAAAACGCATAATTAAAGTGGGGGGTAAATTATGACAATCAAACGCAAGAAAGTTTCAGTCATCGGTGCAGGATTTACAGGAGCAACAACAGCATTCTTATTAGCACAAAAAGAACTTGCAGATGTTGTATTAGTGGACATTCCACAACTGGAAAATCCAACAAAAGGGAAAGCGTTAGATATGTTAGAAGCGAGCCCAGTACAAGGTTTTGATGCTAACATTATTGGAACATCTGATTACGCAGATACTGCTGATTCTGACGTTGTCGTTATTACAGCAGGTATTGCACGTAAGCCTGGTATGAGCCGTGATGACTTAGTAGCAACGAACTCTAAAATTATGAAAAGTATTACGCGCGACATTGCAAAACATTCACCAAATGCAATTATTGTTGTGTTAACAAATCCAGTTGATGCAATGACATATTCTGTATTTAAAGAAGCGGGATTCCCGAAAGAGCGTGTTATCGGCCAATCGGGCGTATTAGATACAGCTCGTTTCCGTACATTCATTGCACAAGAATTAAATCTTTCTGTGAAAGACATTACAGGATTTGTTCTTGGTGGACACGGTGACGACATGGTACCTCTTGTACGTTATTCCTATGCGGGTGGCATTCCGTTAGAAACGTTAATTCCGAAAGAGCGTTTAGAGGCAATTGTAGAACGTACACGTAAAGGTGGCGGAGAGATTGTAGGCTTATTAGGAAATGGTAGTGCATATTACGCACCAGCGGCTTCTTTAGTTGAAATGACAGAAGCAATCTTAAAAGATCAACGCCGTGTATTACCGGCTATTGCGTATCTTGAAGGTGAATATGGTTATAGTGACCTTTACTTAGGGGTACCAGTAATTCTAGGTGGTAACGGAATTGAAAAAATTATTGAATTAGAACTTCTTGCAGAGGAAAAAGAAGCGTTAGATCGCTCTGTAGAATCTGTACGTAACGTTATGAAAGTTCTTGTTTAATAATTAAATATAAGCGGAAAAAGATTCGGGGCCCCGAATCTTTTTCTACTATTTAATGAAATGTTTTTTTGAAATAATATGAAAACGCTATCATTTGTAGTATCCTATAATGAAACTGTAGATTTATACTATACATTGCCCTCATCATAGTAAATTTCGGATAAGGTATCGCTTTTAGTAGGATAATAAGGTGAAAAAATCGGAGGGGGTTGTAACATGTTAAAGAAAAAAGTTCAAATTGGTCGTAAAATGGATGAAATTACAGTAGGAGAGAAACTATCTATCACTGAAAAAATTGAGGATAAAGATTTGTTATTGTATTTAGGGCTAACGAATGATGCCAATCCATTATATATTCAGCATGATTACGCATCCCAAACTCCGTATGAAAAGCCGATTGTACCAAGCATTATGCTAACGGGAATGATTACAACGGCGGTTACGAAATATTTACCAGGTCCAGGTAGTCATATTATTAGGAAGGACCTTACGTTCGTGAAGCATGTTCACCATTATGAAACGTTACAAATCCACTTTGAAGTTGTGGCTGTTTCTGAGGAGGCACATACAATTGATATGCTTGTATCTGCTCATGATGAAAAAGGAGAAACGGTTGTTAAAGGTTCATTAACGGTAACGCCACCTTTTAAATCTGTTTCCATTATGGAAAAAGCATTAGATAATTTTTAAAACATGAAAATATGAATAGCGCTAGCATACCTTTAATAAGGGAGCTAGCGCTATTTTTAGTTGAAGAATCCTTCAGCGAATCCTTCAGCGAAAGCTGAACAACCCGTTTTAATCGTATCCCAGCTTGGAGCGTTAAAAGTAAGAATACATGTTACTACTAAAGTTAGAATAGGTAGTACTAGTCGCATAATAGAACCTCCATATAATTAATATTGATATATATTAATTATTATATTAAATTATCACATACTTTAATAACTGAAGTCAATTGAAGGAGGGATTTTTTAAGTGAGATGGAAAAGGGAAGACGTTATTTTTGAAACGATAAGAGAAGCTGAAGTGTGGGCAGACGGGATCGCGAATGAAATGTACGGAAGAGTATTTGATGGATATGAAACACCGGACTATAAAATAGCGTATGTTCTATCTTTTTTCTTAGCACAAAATCGAGAATTCAATGTTCATACGGAAGTAGAATATAGAATTGTATAAAGTGTGGATAGTAACACGTTAATTGAGCCGAGTGTAATTGTTTTTAGAGATAACGAGAGCATAATCTGAATCCATGAATAGACAATTATATTGAGGGGGGACCTGTTTTCTAGTATGATGAGAATAACGGGGAAAATACTAGGATGAAGAAGGTTTCAAGTCTATAACTTGGAGGAAAAGAATGAACAATCGTATTTTAGTAGTTGATGATGAGGAATTTATCTTAACTTTAATTGAATTTAATTTACAACAAGCTGGTTTTGAAGTTATAACAGCGATGGACGGAGAAATGGCGCTTCAAAAAGCGACAACAGAACGTCCGGATTTAATTATATTAGATTTAATGCTTCCAAAAATGGATGGTATGGAAGTTTGTAAAGAATTACGATTGCAGCGTGTTATGACGCCGATTTTAATGTTAACGGCAAAAGATGATGAATTTGATAAGGTGCTAGGTCTTGAACTTGGGGCGGATGATTATATGACGAAGCCATTTAGTCCAAGAGAAGTTGTTGCTCGTGTGAAGGCGATTTTGCGTCGTACGAAATTACAGCAAGAAGAGCAAGTTGCAGAAGCGCCAGATGAAGATAGCATCCTAATTGCAGACCTTAAAATTTTACCGGAGTTTTATGAGGCTTATTTCCAAGGAAGAAAGCTTGAATTAACCCCAAAAGAATTTGAACTACTTGTTTATCTTGCGAAAAATAAAAGTCGCGTGTTGACGCGTGATCAATTATTAAGTGCTGTATGGAATTATGATTTTGCTGGTGATACACGAATTGTTGATGTTCATATTAGCCACTTGCGCGATAAAATTGAAAAAAATACGAAAAAACCGACGTACATTAAAACGATACGTGGTTTAGGATATAAATTAGAGGAGCCAAAAGGGGATGAATAAATTTCGTTCCAGGCTTCTTTTTACATTTGTTTCTCTTATTGTGTTTATTTTAGTTGGACTAGGTTTACTGTTAGAAACCGTGTTTGAAAACTATTATATAGATCATGCGAAAGAGAGAATGGTAAAAGAAACAGGATATGTTGCGGTATTAGCAGAAGAACAAGGTTTTGAGGATGTTTTAAAAAAGCCGTATGTATTTGAAAAGTTAGAAGAAAAAATACCAGCTTCTATTATATTTGTGGATGAAAAAAAGAAAGTTCAATATAGCAAAGGACCACACTCTGCATTTAGTCAAGAGATGATTAAAGAACTTTCTGCCGAAACAGCGAAACAAAGAAATAAAGTCATTACGAAAGAAACGGATCAGAAGAATGAATTTTATCATGCGGTGTTCGTTCAAGATGTAGCAGGGAAACAAGGATACATTTTGGTGAAAAGTACAATTGAGCCTTTGAAAGATGTTCATCAAAAAACGTGGGGATTATTAATTATTGGATTTGTTATCGCTTGTCTTGTAGTCGTGTTTTTAGGTATGAAAATTACAGGGCAATATATTAGGCCAATTGAATCA
The DNA here is from genome assembly GCF_016483605.1 of Bacillus cereus group sp. N11. Taxonomy (NCBI): domain Bacteria; kingdom Bacillati; phylum Bacillota; class Bacilli; order Caryophanales; family Bacillaceae; genus Bacillus; species Bacillus cereus group sp. N11. Next base: position 44,322 of record NZ_JAEHBN010000005.1, on the reverse strand, counting down.
GTTACGAAAGTGGCGATTGAATTAGCGAAGGGAAATTATAAAGCACGTGCTTATGAAAGTCATTCGGATGAAACAGGAATGCTGAGTAAAGCGATTAATATTTTAGCTCGTAATTTACAAGAGATGACACTTGAACAAGAAATGCAACAAGATCGTCTGCATACGTTAATCGAAAATATGGGAAGTGGAATGATTTTAATTGATAGCCGCGGTTATATAAACCTTGTAAACCGTTCTTATAAAGAGACTTTCCACGTAACAGATGAAGAATATTTAGATCGCTTATATTATGAATCGTTCCACCATACAGAAATTATAGAGCTTGTGGAAGAAATCTTTATGACAGAAGTGAAAGTGCGTAAACAAATGTTATTGCCACTTGGAATTGAGCGAAAGCATTTCGAAGTATATGGAGCGCCGATTATCGGGACGAACCATGAATGGAAAGGGATTGTTCTCGTATTCCATGACATAACAGAGTTAAAGAGATTAGAACAAATGAGAAAAGACTTTTTAGCAAATGTTTCTCATGAACTAAAGACGCCAATTACTTCTATTAAAGGTTTTTCAGAAACGCTCTTGGATGGAGCGATGGATAATAAGAAATTCTGCGAACATTTCTTACACATTATTTTAAAAGAAAGTGAACGCATGCAGGGGTTAATTGAAGATTTATTAGATTTGTCAAAGATTGAGCAACAAGGGTTTAAATTAAATATGGAAACCGTTGATATGAAGGGACTTCTTGAAGATATTCATATGGTGCTTGACAATAAAGCAGGCGAAAAAGAAATCTCTTTACAAGTGAATGTATTAAAACGTGTCTCTGTCATTGGAGATCCTGGTCGTTTGAAACAAATCTTTATTAATTTAATTAATAATGCAATCGTATATACACCGGCTGGAGGCGTTGTTTCTGTTGAATTAGCAGAAGATAAATACAATGCTTATATAAAAGTATCTGATACTGGAATTGGTATTAGTAAAGATGAAATCCCACGTATTTTTGAACGTTTTTACCGAGTGGATAAAGCGAGAAGTAGAAATACTGGTGGTACAGGTCTTGGATTATCGATTGTAAAGCATTTAGTTGAGGCACATCACGGTACAATTACTGTGGATAGTGAAGTTGGGGAAGGGACAACATTTACAGTTGTTTTACCGAAATCGGCAACTGAAAAATAGGATGAAGGATATTTACAATATATTAACAATGGCTTAATTAAATATTAATAAAGCTCTGTTAATATAATACATGAAAACCCCTTCATCCAAGGAGTAATTTTGGACGAGAATAGTTATGCTGTTCTCGTCACTTCCCTTTATGCCAATATAAGTTTGATATATATGAAAGAAAAAAACCGTTATTTTTCTTCTCTCTATTAGTCATGTTAATATAGAGAGAGGAAAGGAACGGTTTTTTTTCTATGTGAAAATCGTTTCAAATTTGTATGGGGAGGTTTCTATTGTGGAAAAAAAAGTCGTATTAGTAGATGGTAATAATATCGCGTATCGTGCTTTCTTTGCACTACCGCTTTTAAATAACGACAAAGGTATACATACGAACGCAATTTACGGTTTTACAATGATGTTAATGAGAATATTAGAGGAAGAAAAGCCAACGCATATGCTTGTTGCGTTTGATGCAGGAAAAACGACATTCCGTCATAAAACGTATAGCGAGTATAAAGGAGGACGTCAAAAGACTCCACCTGAGTTATCAGAACAATTCCCGTTTATTCGTGAGATGCTTGATGCATTTAATGTACCGCGTTATGAACTAGAAAATTATGAAGCGGATGACATTATGGGGACGTTAGCGAAAGAAGCGAGTGAGCAAGGGTTTCATGTTAAGGTTATTTCAGGAGATAAAGATTTACTTCAACTTGTTTCTGATAATACGCTGGTATGTATACCTCGAAAAGGGATTACAGAAGTAGATGAATATACGAAAGAAGCTTTATTTGAGAAATACAATTTATCACCAAAGCAAATTATCGATATGAAAGGTTTAATGGGGGACCAGTCAGATAATATTCCGGGTGTACCAGGAGTTGGTGAAAAAACTGCAATTAAATTGTTAACGCAATTTGAAACGGTTGAAGCAGTGTATGAAAATATCGATCAAGTAAGCGGGAAGAAATTAAAAGAAAAACTAGAAGCGAATAAAGAACAAGCTCTTATGAGTAAAGATCTTGCAACTATTATTACAGATGCGCCGATTACAGTGCATGTGGATGATATGGAGTATAAAGGATATGAAGCAAGTGATGTGATTCCAATGTTCGAGAATTTAGGATTTACATCTCTTTTGAATAAATTAGGTGTTACGCCAGAAGAAACAGCTCCAGCTGAATTAGACGATATTACATTTGATATTGTGGAAGAAGTTACAGAAGAAATGCTTCAGCAAGATAGTGCACTTATTGTAGAAGTACAAGAAGATAACTATCATAAAGCGGACATTCAAGGTTTTGGTATTCAAAATGAAAATGGTTGCTACTTTATTCAGACGGACATAGCTCTTGCATCCGAGGCTTTCAAAGCATGGCTTGCAAATGGAGAAATGAGAAAGCATACATTTGATGCGAAGCGAGCTATCGTTGCACTCAAATGGAAGGGTATAGATATTCAAGGAATCGACTTTGATTTATTAATTGCTGCTTATTTACTTGATCCAGCTGATACGGATAAAGATTTCCGTACTGTAGCGAAAATGAAAGAAACGCATGCCGTGAAATCGGATGAAGAAGTTTATGGAAAAGGTGCGAAGCGTGCTGTTCCAGAGCTAGAAGTAGTAGCGGAGCATGTAGCTCGAAAAGTGCATGTATTATATGATGTAAAGCAAACGTTCTTGGAAGAATTAAAAAAGAACGAGCAATATGAATTGTTTACAGAGTTAGAATTACCACTTGCACGTGTACTAGCTGATATGGAAGTAAAAGGTGTAAAAGTTGATACGGAGCGCCTTCGTAATATGGGAGAAGAACTTGCGGGTAGATTAAAGGAAATGGAACAGGAAATTTATAAGCTTGCGGGAACAGAATTTAATATTAATTCACCGAAGCAACTTGGGGTTATTCTGTTTGAGAATTTAAACTTACCAGTTATTAAAAAGACGAAAACAGGTTATTCTACGTCAGCTGATGTACTAGATAAACTTATGAATCATCATGAAATTATTCCAAACATTTTACATTATCGTCAGTTAGGGAAATTAAATTCAACTTACATTGAAGGTTTACTAAAAGTTGTACATGAAGATTCATCGAAAATTCATACTCGCTTTAATCAAGTTTTAACACAAACAGGTCGATTAAGTTCAACAGATCCGAACTTGCAAAATATACCGATTCGATTAGAAGAAGGAAGAAAGATTCGTCAGGCATTTGTTCCATCAGAAGAAGGATGGATTATGTATGCGGCCGATTATTCACAAATTGAACTTCGTGTATTAGCTCATATTGCAAATGATAAAGGGCTAGTTGAAGCGTTCCAACATGATATGGATATTCATACGAAAACAGCTATGGACGTATTCGGTGTTGGAAAAGATGAAGTAACTTCGAATATGAGACGACAAGCAAAAGCTGTTAACTTCGGAATTGTGTATGGTATTAGTGATTACGGTCTTTCACAAAACTTAGGAATTACAAGAAAAGCAGCAGCGGAATTTATTGAAAAGTATTTAGAAAGTTTCCCTGGTGTACAAGAATACATGGATGACATCGTAAAAGATGCGAAACAAAAAGGGTATGTGGCTACCTTATTAAATCGTCGCCGTTACATTCCGGAAATTACGAGTCGTAATTTCAATTTACGTAGCTTTGCTGAGCGTACAGCTATGAATACACCAATTCAAGGTAGTGCTGCAGATATTATAAAGATAGCTATGATTATTATGGCAGATCGTTTAGAAGAAGAAGGATTACAAGCGCGTCTTCTTCTGCAAGTACACGATGAATTAATCTTTGAAGCACCAAAAGAAGAAATTGAAAAATTAGAGAAGCTTGTACCAGAAGTAATGGAGCATGCAATTGAACTCGCAGTTCCACTGAAAGTTGATTATTCTTACGGTCCAACTTGGTACGACGCAAAATAAGGAAGTGATGAAATGCCTGAATTACCAGAGGTTGAAAACGTCAGACGGACACTCGAAAATCTTGTAACAGGAAAAACGATTGAAGATGTTATTGTTACGTATCCAAAAATAGTAAAACGACCAGATGATGCGGAAATCTTTAAAGAAATGCTCAGAGGCGAGAAAATTGAAACGATAAAGCGAAGAGGTAAGTTTTTGCTTTTATATGTAACGAATTATGTTATCGTTTCACATTTGCGTATGGAAGGAAAGTTTTTACTGCATCAAGAGGATGAGCCAATTGATAAGCATACGCACGTCCGTTTCTTATTTACAGATGGAACTGAATTACATTATAAAGATGTGAGAAAGTTTGGTACGATGCATCTCTTTAAAAAAGGTGAAGAGTTAAATCAAATGCCTCTTGTTGACTTAGGTCCAGAGCCATTTGATGCTGAATTGACACCACAGTATTTACAAGAAAAATTGCAAAAGACAAATCGTAAAATAAAAGTCGTATTATTAGATCAGCGTCTTTTAGTAGGGCTTGGAAATATATATGTAGATGAAGTTTTATTCCGTTCTCATATCCATCCAGAGCGAGAAGCTGCATCTTTAACGCAAGAAGAAATCGAAAGAATTTACGAAGCAATTGTTACAACGCTAGGCGAAGCAGTGAAGCGAGGCGGAAGCACAATTAGAACGTATATGAATTCGCAAGGGCAAATTGGTTCATTCCAAGAACTTTTAAATGTATATGGGAAAAAGGGAGAACCATGTGTAACTTGTGGCACGATATTAGAAAAAACAGTTGTTGGCGGAAGAGGGACGCATTATTGCCCAATTTGTCAGCCTAGAATATAGAAAAGAGATAACATCGGATAGGCATTTGTCATATACATACAGCAGAGCTATGTATAAGGGAGGAGCTTACCGATGTACCTTTATTTATCTCTTATTTTATTAGCTTTTACATTAAGCTTAGATAGCTGTAGTGTAGGGCTGACATATGGTTTGAGAAGTGTAAGAATTCCACTAAGATCAATTATAATTATCGGAATCTGTTCAGCGGCTGTTATGCTTGTTTCAATGGGAATTGGACATATGATTGCGAAAATATTTTCACCTGTTATCGCAACGCGTATCGGTGGGCTTGTTCTTATTGGAATAGGGATTTGGGTATTATATCAATTTTTTCGAAGTGATAAAAAGGAAGAACCGAAGCAAGAAGAGAAGGTTTGGAAACTAGAAATTGCTTCACTTGGGTTAGTAATTCAAATTTTACGGAAACCGACTGTTGCAGATTTTGATAAATCGGGAACTATTTCTGCAGGAGAAGCGCTACTTCTTGGTATCGCACTTTCCGTGGATTCGTTTGGTGCTGGAATTGGTGCATCTTTATTAGGTTATGCACCCGCTATGATGGCAATATTAGTTGCAGTTATGAGTTCTTTATTTTTGTTTATTGGAATGAAGCTGGGTACAGTTTTATCGAATATGAAATGGTTACAAAAATTTACATTCCTGCCTGGGGTATTACTCATTATTATTGGAATTTGGAAAATGTAAGTATGGGCGTGGAACATTAGTTTCGCGCCTTTTATTATGAGGAGGAGAAGTATTATGACAGTGGTAATTGGATTAACGGGAGGAATTGCAAGCGGAAAAAGTACGGTATCAGAAATGTTTCGTGGGCTAAGTATACCGGTTATTGACGCAGATGTTATTGCAAGAGAAGTTGTAGAACGAGGAAAACCAGCATATAACAAAATAGTAGAAGTATTTGGAACGGAAGTGTTACAAAAAGATGGAGAACTGGATCGGCCGAAATTAGGAAATGTTGTTTTCTATAATGAAGAAAAACGATTGCAGTTAAATAAAATTGTTCATCCTGCAGTACGTGAGGAAATGAATGCACAAAAGGAAATGTACATAAAAGAAAGTATGCAAGCGGTTGTGTTAGATATCCCTCTTTTGTTTGAAAGTAAATTAACAAGTCTCGTTGATCGTGTTTTAGTTGTAGCTGTCACGCCTGATACGCAATTAAAACGTTTAATGGAGCGAAATAATTTTTCGGAAGAAGAAGCAAAAGCACGTATACAATCGCAAATGCCGTTAGAAGAAAAAGTGAAGCATGCGGATGAAGTAATAAATAATGATGGCACAATTATGGGAACGAAAACACAATTACAGGAAATTTTAAAGAAATGGAACATTATTGACTAAAAAATTGTGAAATTAATGAAAATGCTTAGTGACATATCCCCTTTTTGTGTTATACTATTATTGGGATTGGAGATAAATAGTATAACGCATTCAAGGGGGATAACATATTATGACTCGTGTGGCAATTAATGGATTTGGACGTATTGGGAGAATGGTATTTCGTCAGGCAATAAAAGAAAGCGCATTCGAAATTGTAGCAATCAATGCAAGCTATCCATCTGAAACGTTAGCACATTTAATTAAATATGATACAGTTCACGGCAAGTTTGACGGAACAGTAGAAGCATTTGAAGATCACTTATTAGTTGATGGGAAAATGATTCGCCTTTTAAACAACCGCGATCCAAAGGAATTGCCTTGGACAGATCTAGGTGTTGAAGTTGTAATTGAAGCAACTGGTAAATTTAATTCAAAAGAAAAAGCAATTCTTCACGTTGAAGCTGGAGCGAAAAAAGTTATTTTAACAGCGCCTGGTAAAAATGAAGATGTAACAATTGTAGTTGGTGTGAACGAAGACCAATTAGATATTACAAAACATACCGTTATTTCAAATGCATCTTGTACAACAAACTGTTTAGCGCCTGTTGTGAAGGTGTTAGATGAGCAGTTTGGAATTGAAAACGGTTTAATGACGACTGTTCACGCTTATACAAATGACCAAAAAAATATTGATAACCCACATAAAGATTTAAGAAGAGCACGTGCTTGCGGACAATCAATCATTCCGACAACGACAGGTGCTGCGAAAGCGCTAGCAAAAGTTCTTCCGCATTTAAACGGAAAACTTCATGGTATGGCACTTCGTGTACCAACACCAAACGTGTCTCTTGTTGACTTAGTAGTAGATGTAAAACGTGATGTGACAGTTGAAGCTATTAACGATGCATTCAAAACTGTTGCAAACGGTGCGTTAAAAGGTATTGTAGAATTTAGCGAAGAGCCTTTAGTATCTATTGACTTTAATACAAATACACACTCAGCTATTATTGATGGCTTATCTACAATGGTAATGGGTGATCGTAAAGTAAAAGTACTTGCTTGGTATGATAACGAGTGGGGCTACTCTCGTCGTGTTGTAGATCTTGTAACGTTAGTTGTTGACGAATTAGCGAAACAAAAAAATGTGCAACATATTTAAGTGAATAAGGGAGAGGGCAAGTGAATATTGCCCTCTCTTTTTTTATTTTTTTCTGAAAAGGAAAAAAATTATATGAGTATATTTTGGAAAGTGGACATACCACGAAGCGTTGTTATTACTGTATTTGTGAATCGTTTCTTTTTTTTAGGGAAAAGTAAAGAGGAAAATATGACAGAAAATCGAAAAAACTGTTGTTGCAAAATGAAAATAAACAAAGTATACTAACACTCGTAAACTTAAGAGCTGAGGTACGTAGTCACTACTTAAAGGGTTAGGACCTCTCTGGACTAACTTTCCCCCGTGGTAGTGGAGCAAGCCAAATTGCAAATTAGTTTTCAATTCGAACAGTTAGAATAAATTTACAAGGGGGAACTGTAGAATGGATACTATGGATACGATGGGTCGTCACGTGATCGCTGAACTTTGGGATTGCGATTTCGACAAGCTTAATGACATGCCGTATATTGAACAATTATTTGTGGATGCAGCACTAAGAGCTGGTGCTGAAGTGCGTGAGGTTGCTTTCCATAAATTTGCACCACAAGGTGTAAGTGGAGTAGTAATTATCTCGGAATCACATTTAACAATTCATAGCTTTCCGGAGCACGGTTACGCAAGTATTGATGTTTATACTTGTGGGGATCGTATTGATCCAAATGTTGCTGCAGAATATATTGCAGAAGGTTTAAACGCGAAAACGCGTGAGAGCATCGAGCTTCCTCGAGGCACTGGTAGCTTCGAAATTAAGCAGAGAGAAACAAAAGCTCTTTAAAAAAGAACATAATTGATTTAAAATGTAAAGAGGTGTATAATGCACCTCTTTTTTAGTTTATAAAAAAGGAAAAACATAACGTGTTCATTAGTTAGTTAAATGGAGCTCTCACACATAAGTTAGTGCTACATCTACCATCTTATTTTGTTGGGAAAATAGATGATGAAATCATGTATTTAAACTTAGAGTGGTAAGAGCATTAGAATGAGTTATATAATATTGTATATATATTTTTACGTGAATGAAGTAGAGAAAAATAAAAATTAAATTGTAAGGGAGTGAATGAATTGCGTTGTCCATCCTGTTCTCATAATGGCACAAGAGTGTTAGATTCGCGTCCGGTAGACGAAGGGCGCTCTATTCGAAGAAGGAGAGAGTGTGAAAGTTGTTTAAGTCGCTTTACGACATTTGAAAGAGTAGAAGAGTCACCTCTTATCGTTGTTAAAAAAGAAGGCACACGAGAAGAGTTTAATAAAGAAAAGATTTTACGCGGTTTAATTAAAGCATGTGAGAAAAGACCAGTATCTTTAAGACAATTAGAGGAAGTAACACAAAGTGTGGAACGTGAACTTCGTAATTTAGGTATATCAGAAGTGAAAAGTGATATGATTGGTGAAATTGTTATGGAAGAACTTCGTGATATCGATGATGTTGCTTACGTACGCTTTGCTTCTGTATATCGTCAATTTAAAGATTTAAATGTATTTATTGAAGAATTAAAAGATATACTGCAAAAAGAAAGAGAATAGAAGCTGTATTCAATTCTCTTTACATACTGTAAGTAATGAGGTAAGAGAGCTAGAAGCGTAAGCTAATAGCTCTTTTTCGCTAATAATCATTGGGAATTTTGTTCATTCCAAAATGAGTATTAGCCTTCACCAATCGGGCATTTACGGGAAGGTATCTCCTACCAAACTTTCGTGCATTCGCCGAATTTTGATGTGGGAGTCTTACTGCCCGCAAATAGCGGGATAAAATATATAATGAAGATAGAACGAATGAATTAGAGGATAGATTGGATGAGAGAAAGGAAAAGCAAGAATGCAAAAACAGTCATGGATGGAGCTATTGCCGATTGATCGTTATAAAGTAAGTACGAAAGGACTACTACATAATTACGACCGGAAAGTGTTAACGATGTTGTATCAGCCGTTAATAGGTAGTAGAGCTTTTAGCTTGTACATGACGCTATGGGGGGCGTTAGAGCAAGATCGTGTATTTGGAAAAGAGAATACACATCATTCCCTTATGGTGACCATGCAAATGCAACTTCCCGAAATATATGAGGAACGAGTAAAGCTAGAGGCAATTGGGCTTTTAAAGGTATATATTAAGAAAGAAAAAGATATTCGAATGTTTATATACGAATTGCAACCACCTTTATCTCCAAAGCAGTTTTTTGATGATATTGTTTTAAGTATCTTTTTATACAATCGATTGAGTCGGACAAAATATAATCAAGTAAAACAATATTTCTTAGAAGAAGAATTTGATTTTGCTTCTTATGAAAATATTACACGTTCTTTTAATGAGGTGTTTGATTCGTTTAATCCAGGACAGCTTGAGCATGCGCAAGAAGAACTCCGTATTCCAAAAGCGACAATGATGCCAAATAATGAAAAGGGAGATGCTCCTAAAGTTTGGAACGATTTCTTTGATTTCTCCTTATTTGTAGACGGATTGTCCGCTCTTGTTCCTAAAAAGGCGATTACAGATCAAGTGCGAGAATGTGTCATTACACTTGCTTACGTGTATGGTGTGGATGTGTTATCGATGCAAAATATCGTTCTTGGTGCGGTGACAGAGATGCAAACAATTGATATGGAAAGGCTTAGAAAAGGAGCGCGCGATTGGTACCAATTCGAAAATGGTCAAGCGTTACCAATATTAAGTGAAAGAGTACAGCCACACGCTGCACGTACGATGAAAGAGAAAGAGCCTTCATCGCAAGAAGAGATGCTTATAAAACAATTAGAAGAAATCTCACCAAAACAACTATTGAAAGAGATTTCTGGTGGTGCAGAGGCGACGAAAGCGGACTTGCAAATTGTTGAGGATGTTATGATCAATCAAAAATTAACGCCAGGAGTTGTGAATGTACTTATTTATTACGTTATGCTACGCTCAGATATGAAACTTGCGAAAACGTATGTGGAGAAGATTGCTGGGCATTGGGCTCGTAAAAAGGTCGGTACAGTAGCTGAAGCAATGGCGCTAGCAAAAGAAGAAAACCGTCAATACCAAGAATGGGCTGAGACGAAGAAAAAAGGTCGTACAGCGAAGAAAACAGTACGAAAAGAAATGGTACCAGATTGGTTGAAAGAAGAGCCGAAAGAAAAAGAAACTGTGAAAAATGATGTACGTGCGGAAAAAGATACAAGTACGTTAGAAGATGAACGAAAACGACTAGAAGAAGTGTTGAAAAAATATAAGCGTGATTAATAGAAGAGAATGAACGCTCTTTGAGGTGAGAAAATGGAGCATATTCAAAATTCATTTACAAAATTAATGGAAAATGAAAATTTTAAAAACAGATATGAAGTATTAAAGGCGGAAGTGATGGCACATCCGCGTGTGAAAGAATTTATAGACGAGCATAAAGGCGAAGTAACGACTTCTATGATTGAGCGCAGTCTTGTGAAGTTATATGAATATATTGGACAATGTGTAGGTTGTTCAGATTGTCCGGATCTAGGGACATGTAAAAATATGCTGCAAGGATATGAACCGAAGCTCGTTATCCAAGGTAAGATGATTGATATTCAATACGATCGTTGCATTAGAAAAGTAGCATATGATGAGAGAAAAAAATATGAAAAACTCGTTCAAAGTGTATATATGCCAACGGATATTTTACAGGCGACTATGGAAAATTTAGACCCTTCAGAGTTAAATGCACGTATTGATGCAATTGGTGCAGCGAATGAATTTTTAAGCACATATGAACCGGGTAAAAAAGTACAGGGGCTATATCTTTACGGTAAATTTGGTGTAGGGAAAACATATCTTTTAGGGGCGATTGCGAATGAGCTTGCTCGAAAGAAAATAAGTTCCATGCTCGTATACTTCCCAGAATTTTTACGTGAAATTAAAAGTTCGATTCAAGATAATTCAATTGGAGAAAAGATTGATGCGGTTAAACGGGTACAAGTTTTAATGTTAGATGATATCGGAGCGGAAGCGATGTCTAGTTTCGTACGTGACGATGTACTCGGTGCAATCTTACAATTCCGTATGCTAGAAAACTTACCAACGTTCTTTACGTCTAATTTTGATTTCAAACAGTTGGAACATCACTTAACGTATACACAGCGCGGTGAAGCAGAAGAAATGAAAGCGGCCCGTATTATGGAACGAATTAAATATTTAGCGAAACCAATTACAATCGGTGGGAAAAACCGCCGTCATAAGTAAAGAGCAAGCTGAGAAGCTTGTTCTTTTTTTGTTTTGAATGCTTTTCAGCGTAGTCGAATTGTAAAACGAACAGTTCTTATGGAAAATTCATAGTAGCTTGTATCATTTTTTTCTCCCTCCCTTAATATATATAAAATTAGCAAGCCATATCGAGTGGATTTTCTAACGAAAGGAAATGCAATTCTACTAAGAGTGAACTTCCACGGGCCAAACTCTTATAGGATTTGTAACGTATAGATACAATCCTTTAGAGCGGGGATAAAAGGGGGGACAAAAGTGATTGAAATTTGCTTCGAAGAAAAAAATGATGCTATGCACGTATATAAACAACTACTGAAAAGGGCGGAAGTGTTATATAAAGAAACGAGTGTGTATTTACAGGAACAAAAAGTTGTAATTCACATACCAGTATGTGAATCACACTATATTGAAAAGATTTTATTGCCAGTCATGGTATATTTCATTGTGAATGTGAAACAAAATGAGTGGATTTATACAATTTTAAAAGAAAAGTTTTTTTATGAAGAACAAGAAGAGTGTCATCAAATATTGCATATAGCACAAGAAGTTTTAAAGGGAAGAAGAAATGGGGTTGCTCGTGAGTTAACACGTTACACATTTGAATCGTATATTAAGTCTTCTTTAAATAATTGGCTTTGTGATCCGCTCTCATTCTCGTTTTCATCATATGTTCGTTTTCGTCTTCGTACATATAGGGAAATGGTAGCTAAGCTTACTGAAGTGGCAATTGATGAGTATAAGATGGAACAAGAATATCAAATGTTCATTGAGACGCTCCGGCAACAAGTTAGTAATCGAAAGTCACGTTTGTCCTGTATGCATCTTATTTTTGATGAAAGTTTTATTTTCTATGATGATAAAGGTAGACGTTTAAAACAGGAGAAATTGGTCCAATATATAGATGAAGATTTGCTAAAGCAAAAAGATGTATATATTGATACAAAAGTAATTGCACCACTTCTTTCTATTTCACCGAAAAAAATCTATTTGTATACGAAAGAACAAGACCATAATATGATTATTACTTTGCGAAACGTATTTCAAGAACGGATACAAATACACGGATTACATGAGTTTGAACGCAATGTGAAAAATTTAAAAAATAAAGGTAACGCCCTTGATTTTCTAAGTTTTTGAGCATATAATTACCTACATAAATGAAATATATTGAAATGTCATGATGAGGACATGAGTAGTTTTCTACGATTTTCAGAGAGGGAAGCCTTAGGGTGTGAGCTTCCTAGTACGGGATTATTACTTACCACCTCTAAACTTTAGCAGTGAACGATTTTTTTAGTAATTGCTAACGGACAACACCGTTATGTTGAACTTGAGCAATTAACAATCATGTTAATTGGAACAAGGGTGGAACCACGAATTCAACACTCGTCCCTTTTTACGGGATGAGTGTTTTTTATTTTGAGAAAAAGAGGAGTGACCAGTGATGGCAGATGTAGTTAAAATTACTTTCCCTGATGGAGCTGTGAAGGAGTTTCCAAAAGGCGTAACAACTGAAGAAATCGCAGCTTCTATTAGCCCAGGCTTAAAGAAAAAAGCTGTGGCTGGAAAATTAAACGATGAGATGATTGATCTTGTTACACCAATCGAAGAAGATGGTGCAGTTTCTATTATTACATTAGATTCTGAAGATGGCTTATACATTTTACGCCATTCAACAGCCCACCTTTTAGCACAAGCGTTAAAACGTTTATATAAAGATGTTAAGCTTGAGCTTGGCATTGGCCCAGTAATCGAAAATGGCTTCTACTACGATATTGATATGGAAGAAGCAATTACAGTTGAAGACTTCAAGAAAATCGAAAAAGAAATGCAAAAAATCGTGAACGAGAACTTAGAAATCGTTCGTCATGAAGTACCACGTGCAGAAGCACTTCGTCGCTTTGAAGAAATCGGCGATGAGTTAAAATTAGATTTAATTAACGATCTTCCAGAAGATGCAGTTATTTCAATCTATGAGCAAGGCGAATTCTTCGACCTTTGCCGCGGTGTTCACCTTCCATCTACAGGGAAAATTAAAGTGTTTAAATTATTAAGCGTTGCAGGTGCTTACTGGCGCGGCGATAGCAATAATAAAATGCTACAACGTATTTACGGTACTGCATTTGTTAAGAAAGCAGAATTAGATGAGCATTTACGTATGCTTGAAGAAGCGAAAGAGCGCGATCACCGTAAATTAGGTAAAGAATTAAAACTATTTACTAATAGCCAAAAAGTAGGACAAGGTTTACCACTTTGGTTACCAAAAGGTGCAACGATCCGTCGTATTATCGAGCGTTACATCGTTGATAAAGAAGCAAGCTTAGGCTATGATCACGTATACACTCCAGTACTAGGAAGCAGAGAGCTATATGAAACTTCTGGTCACTGGAATCACTACCGTGATGGTATGTTCCCATCAATGGAAATGGATAATGAAGAGTTAGTTCTTCGTCCAATGAACTGCCCTCACCACATGATGGTTTATAAAAACGATATTCACAGCTACCGTGAATTACCAATCCGTATTGCGGAACTTGGAACAATGCACCGCTATGAAATGTCAGGTGCGTTATCTGGATTACAACGTGTACGCGGAATGACTTTAAACGATGCGCACATTTTCGTACGCCCAGATCAAATTAAAGAAGAGTTAAAACGTGTTGTAAACTTAACTCTAGAAGTGTACAAAGATTTCGGTTTAGAGAACTATTCATTCCGTCTATCTTATCGTGACCCAGCAGATACTAAAAAGTACTATGCTGATGATGAGATGTGGGAAAAAGCACAAGGTATGTTAAAAGAAGCTATGGATGAAATGGGTCTTGATTACTACGAAGCTGAAGGTGAAGCGGCGTTCTACGGTCCAAAACTTGACGTTCAAGTTCGTACTGCTCTTGGAAAAGACGAAACACTTTCAACTGTACAATTAGACTTCTTACTTCCAGAACGCTTTGAATTAGCTTACGTTGGTGAAGATGGAAAACAACATCGTCCAGTTGTAATTCACCGTGGTGTTGTATCAACTATGGAACGTTTCGTAGCATTCTTAATTGAAGAATACAAAGGTGCATTCCCAACTTGGTTAGCTCCAGTTCAAGCACAAGTAATTCCAGTTTCTCCGCAAGTGCATTTAGACTATGCGAAGAAAGTACAAGATGAATTGCGCCGTGCTGGTATTCGTGTTGAATTAGATACTCGCGAAGAGAAAATTGGTTACAAAATCCGTGAAGCACAAATGCAAAAAATTCCGTACATGCTTGTAGTAGGTGACAATGAAGTAACTGAAAATGGCGTAAACGTACGTAAATATGGTGAACAAAAATCAGAAACAATCGCATTAGATGCTTTTGTTGACATGATTAAAGTAGAAGGAAAAAGATAAGAAAGAGCCGCGGTATACCGCGGCTTTTCTTTTTAATATAAAAGAGAAAAACTAGAAAAAATAACCATGTAACTCTTATCATAAAAAAGTATTGCATGTATGCTAGTTGTTTGTTACAATATTTCTTGTTGTTAGTAAAACACATCGCGTCTTCTTGACAGACGTCATGTCCTATGATAAACTCATCAAGGATAATAGAATATTGTTTTGTGGAACAAGTAGAAGCACCCGCTTCTCACCTGATGGACGCATTCGCAGTTAGCAGGTAAATGTATTTCTTACTTAAGATTTTACAAGTGTGGGTGTCGTATGCCCGCACTTTTTTTGTCGGGTTCTATGACTACAAAATATGTTCTGAGAAAACCTTGGAGGTGGCTTACTATTAGCAAGGATATGATGATTAACGAGCAAATTCGTGCACGTGAAGTACGTTTAGTTGGCGCAAATGGCGATCAACTTGGAATCAAGTCTCGTAATGACGCTTTAGACTTAGCTGCAAATCTTAATCTTGATTTAGTATTAGTTGCTCCAAATGCGAAACCGCCAGTATGCCGCATTATGGACTACGGTAAATTCCGCTTTGAGCAACAGAAGAAAGAAAAAGAACAGCGCAAAAATCAAAAAGTAATTAGCATGAAAGAAGTTCGTTTAAGTCCAACAATTGATGAACACGACTTTAACACAAAACTTCGTAATGCTATCAAGTTTTTAGAGAAAGGCGACAAGGTTAAAGCGTCAATTCGCTTTAAAGGACGTGCCATTACTCATAAAGAAATCGGTCAACGTGTTTTAGATCGCTTCTCAGAAGCTTGTGCTGAAGTTAGTACAATTGAATCTAAGCCTAAAATGGAAGGACGTAGTATGTTCTTAGTTTTAGCACCGAAAAACGATAAGTAATAGATAGAGGAGGAAATACCTATGCCTAAACAAAAAACTCATCGCGGCGCTGCAAAGCGTTTCAAAAAGACTGGATCAGGTAAACTGAAACGTTCTCACGCTTACACAAGCCATTTATTCGCTAACAAATCTACAAAAGCTAAACGTAAACTACGTAAAGCTGGTGTAGTAAGCGCTGGTGACTTCAAACGCATTCGTCAAATGCTTGACAACTTAAAATAAGTTCGGCTGATATATAGAACAATTAGGAGGTAATATTATGCCAAGAGTAAAAGGTGGTACAGTTACTCGTCAACGTCGTAAAAAAGTTATAAAATTAGCAAAAGGTTACTACGGTTCTAAAAATACATTATTCAAGGTTGCTAACCAACAGGTTATGAAATCTCTAATGTATGCATTCCGTGACCGTCGTCAAAAGAAACGTGACTTCCGTAAATTATGGATCACACGTATCAACGCAGCAGCTCGTATGAATGGTCTTTCTTACAGCCGCTTAATGCACGGTTTAAAAAATGCTGGCATCGAAGTTAACCGCAAGATGCTTGCTGACTTAGCTGTTCATGACGAAAAAGCTTTCGCTGAATTAGCAACAGTTGCAAAAAACAACATTAACTAATTAATTAGTTGAAACCTTAGAAGAATTTTCTTCTAAGGTTTTTTGTTTGTTTTCAAAGAGAAGTTTGAAGTGAATGAAGCTCTAAAGATTTATGGAAGCATCGTTATCGATATGACAAAATCAACATAAAAACTATAGTGATATAGAAAAATATACATATGAAGTCAGGAGAATTCTCCTGGCTTTTTTCAATTATGCTCGTTTGGAAAGAAGAGTATCTTTCCTAGCCGAAACGACACTGCTATAATGGAAAGATGATATGGAACTTTCATCAGATGAACAATATACGAGCGATGACTGAAACGTATTTGTAAATTAAGGACAAGCTATTTTATAAAGAGGTAGATAGCTGACTTATTCATAAGAACTGAAACATAATAATGAACTTTGAGATGAAACAACATTGTTGCATAAAATGCGATGTTGGAGGAGGACAATAGAATGGACTTACTACAACTATTTAAATTACAAAAAGAATTAGATGACCGTATTGCAAAAGAACATGACTTACAACCGAAAAAGTTGTTAAAAGAAAAAATGCTAGCTCTTCTTGTAGAAATTGGAGAACTTGCAAATGAAACACGCTGTTTTAAATATTGGAGCAATAAACCAGCATCAGAACGTGAAGTAATATTAGAAGAATACGTAGATGGTTTGCATTTTATTTTATCAATCGGAATCGATTTAGGTATTGATAAAAACTTCTTATTCTATAAATGTGCACAAACGAATAAAACACAAGTGGAAATTTTCTTAGACACATATGCGAAAGTAATTCGTTTTACAGATCAACCATCTATCACGAACTATATTGAATTATTTACAAGCTATCTTCGACTTGGACAAGCACTTGAATTTGAACAAGAAGAAATTGAAAAAGCGTATTTAGATAAAAATGAAGTAAATCATCAGCGTCAAACACAAGGATACTAATTTAATTTTTGAATATTTCAATTTCCTTTTGTATAATAAGGTGACTGAAGAAAAAGGAGGGTGTTGGCAATGACAAAATTAGACGCGACATTGACAATGCTAAAAGAGTTAACAGATGCACGTGGTATTGCTGGTAACGAGCGTGAACCACGTGAAGTAATGAAGAAATATATTGAGCCGTTTGCGGACGAACTTTCTACTGATAATTTAGGAAGTTTAGTTGCGAAAAAAGTTGGGGAAGAAAACGGCCCGAAAATTATGGTTGCAGGTCATTTAGATGAAGTTGGCTTTATGATTACGCAAATTGATGACAAAGGCTTCCTTCGTTTTCAAACAGTTGGTGGCTGGTGGTCACAAGTTATGCTTGCACAGCGCGTGACAATTGTAACGCGTAAAGGAGATGTAACAGGTGTAATTGGTTCAAAACCACCACACATTTTACCTCCAGAAGCTCGTAAAAAGCCAGTTGATATTAAAGACATGTTCATCGATATCGGTGCTTCTAGCCAAGAAGAGGCAATGGAGTGGGGCGTACGACCAGGAGATCAAGTTGTACCTTACTTTGAATTCCAAGTGATGAAGAATGAAAAAATGTTACTTGCAAAAGCATGGGATAACCGAATCGGTTGTGCGATTGCAATTGACGTATTAAAACAATTAAAAGATGAAAAACATCCAAACGTTGTATACGGCGTTGGAACTGTACAAGAAGAGGTTGGTCTTCGTGGTGCAAAAACATCTGCGAATTA
This sequence comes from Bacillus cereus group sp. N11, assembly GCF_016483605.1. Lineage (NCBI taxonomy): Bacteria > Bacillati > Bacillota > Bacilli > Caryophanales > Bacillaceae > Bacillus > Bacillus cereus group sp. N11. Next base: position 26,093 of record NZ_JAEHBN010000005.1, on the reverse strand, counting down.
TATCAAACCAGATATCGCGTTCGCAGTAGATGTTGGTATCGCTGGAGATACACCGGGTGTAACGTCAAAAGAAGCGCAAAGTAAAATGGGCGATGGACCGCAGATTATTTTATATGATGCTTCTGTTATTGGACATACAGGTTTACGTGATTTCGTAGTTGATGTTGCTGACGAACTACAAATTCCATACCAATATGATTCAGTAGCTGGCGGGGGAACAGATGCAGGTGCGATTCACATTTCTGTAAATGGTATTCCGTCTATGGCAATTACGATTGCGACACGCTACATCCATTCGCATGCGGCAATGTTACACCGTGATGATTATGAAAATGCAGTGAAGTTAATTGTAGAAGTTATTAAACGTCTTGATAAAGAGGCTGTACATAACATTACATTTAATTAATAGAAAAAAGCGAAGGAGAATCTCCTTCGCTTTTTTATGTGTTAAAAAGGTCTTTCTAATCCTGCGGCAGTATGGGCCCCTAAAATAATTAAACGAGTTAATTGCATGGCCATAAAATGCGGGGTATATATCATCCCTCTTTTTAACCATGACATAATCATCCCGATGTGAGCCCCTGTCACATAACTAATTAGAATATCACGAGGAACCATAAGATCTTTATCATCTGGTTGTGAAATTGATAAGCTTAATGTTAAATGCGTTTGTATTGTTTTCATCATTTTATAAGAGTAGTTTCCTGCAGCTTTATCCCCGAGCATAACATTATAGAAGTTCACGTTTTCTGCGATGTGTTCGAACAGAGCCAAAAATGTTGGATGTGGTGAATCGAATGTAAGTTGAAAATCCTCTTTATTTTTATTTTTCGGTTTGATTACTTCTGCTAGCTTCTCTAACATTTCTTCAATGCTTTTGTCTAATAAGTCGTATTTATCATGGTAATGGCTATAAAATGTAGCGCGATTTACAGGAGCGCGTTCTGCGATATGTTGAACAGTTACATTTTCAAACCCTTTTTCGCCTACTAAAGCGACAAAAGCATCCTGTATGAGTTGTCTCGTCCGCTTTACACGTGGATCATTTGTATTTTTAATAGACATTTTACTTCTCCTCGTTTCATTTTATACACTTAAACAACAAATCGGTATTATATTGTTGTTTAAGCGACATTTCATACTTAAATTGTCGGTTGTAGATTCGAAATAATTATTTATAATTATAAACGATAGTCCTTTAGAAATCAGCACCACTCGCAGGTAGACGAAATCCGGTTTATGCTGCTGAAGGTGTGCTTTTTTTGTTTAAAGGTTAATATAATTAACAATTAAACAATATAAACAATAAGGATGTAAATAGTTTAGAAAAAAATTATATGCGATATAAGGAGAGGAATGCAATGAATCAGTTTCGAAGAATGGTGATTATCAACATTATCACATTAATTGTACTAGTTGGCGGCGGCATTGGCGGTTATTACTATTACAATCAAGCGGAAAACTATTTAAAAACAGAAAATGCAAAAATTGATGGAAAGGTAATTCCAATTGCTTCACCAGCAGCAGGTAAATTGACTGACTGGAAAGCTGAAGTAGGAAAAAACTACAATGAGAACGATAAATTAGGTGCTGTCACTGTAGCTGGAGCAAATGGGGAGCAAACGGTAGACGTAACAATTCCGCAAAACGCGACAGTTGTACAATCAAACGCAACGACAAATGCTTTCGTTGGAGCTGGTAGCCCAATTGCTTATGCATTTGATATGAACAATTTATGGGTAACAGCAAATATTGAAGAAACAGATGTTGACGATGTGCAAAAAGGTCAAGATGTAGACGTGTATGTAGATGCATACCCAGACACGACGTTATCAGGAAAAGTAGAGCAAGTTGGATTAACAACAGCGAATACATTCTCTATGTTACCATCAAGCAACGCAACAGCGAACTATACGAAAGTAACACAAGTGGTACCAGTTAAAATTTCTTTAGATCATAGTAAATCAGTAAATATTGTTCCTGGCATGAATGTGACAGTTCGTATTCATAAGTAAGGGGGAGATGAGATGTCCTCAATTGCAATTGCAGGATATGCACTATTTTGTATAATCGTCTTCTTCCTTGTAAATCGTCTTTTACGAAAGAAAAAAACGAACGTGGGAGAAGAACAAGTCCCAGCCGTAAGTAAAATAGAAGTAAGTAAGGTAGAAACAGAAGAAAAAGAAATTGAACGAAAGCAAGAAACAGAAATTTCTAATGTAGTTGAGTTAGAAACAGGTAAGCAAGAAGAAGTAAAACAAGAAAAAGAAATGCCGAAAAAACAAACGTCTATGCCTATAGAGAATGTGAACGTAAAAGCAGTTGTAACAGTATTAATTCTCGGGATGTTCGTTTCTATTTTAAACCAAACGATCATTAACGTTGCATTGCCTCCGTTAATGAATGAATTTAATGTATCAACTTCAACAGCACAATGGTTAATTACAGGCTTCATGCTCGTAAATGGTATTTTAGTACCGATTAGTGCCTTTTTAGTTTCGCGATTTACGTATCGTAAATTGTTCGTAGCGGCAATGTTATTCTTCACGGTAGGATCTATCATTTGTGCTACTTCAGGAAACTTTACAATGATGATGACGGGCCGAGTGATTCAAGCGGTTGGAGCGGGTATTTTAATGCCGGTTGGTATGAATATTTTCATGACATTATTCCCGCCTCATAAGCGAGGAGCAGCTATGGGATTACTAGGGGTAGCGATGATTTTAGCACCAGCTATCGGACCAACTGTAACAGGATGGGTAATTGAAAACTATAGCTGGAACTTAATGTTCTACGGAATGTTTGTGATTGGTTTAATTATTACTTTCCTATCTTTAAAATTCTTTACACTAGCTCAGCCGGTATCTAACACAAAGCTAGATGTATTCGGTGTTATTAGTTCAAGTATTGGACTAGGTAGCTTATTGTATGGATTTAGTGAAGCGGGAAATAATAGCTGGACTAGTGCAGAGGTTGTGATATCACTTATCATTGGTGTAGTAGGTATTGCAGTATTTATTTGGAGAGAGCTAACAACGGACAATAAAATGCTTGATTTACAAGTGTTTAAATATCCAGTATTTACTTTTACTTTAGTAATTAACGCAATCGTAACGATGGCATTATTCGGAGGTATGTTATTACTTCCAGTATATCTACAAAATATTCGTGGCTTTACGCCAATTGAATCTGGTTTACTACTTCTTCCAGGATCATTAATTATGGGGATCATGGGACCAGTAGCAGGTAAATTATTCGATAAATATGGCATTCGTCCATTAGCGATAATTGGATTGGCAATTACAACTTATGCGACATATGAATTTACAAAATTATCGATGGATACACCGTATAGCGTTATTATGACGGATTATATTATACGTTCAATTGGTATGTCATTCATTATGATGCCAATTATGACAGCTGGTATGAACGCGCTGCCGATGAAATTAATTTCTCACGGTACAGCAACGCAAAATACGTCAAGACAAGTAGCTGGTTCAATTGGAACAGCGATCTTAATCACACTTATGACGCAACAAACGACTGCTCACGTAGCGGATTATGGCAACATGTTAACAACGTCAAATCCAATTTTAGTTGATAAAGTACATGGTATGGGCCAAAGCTTAGCGGCTTTAGCTGGATCAGCTCAAGCGGGAGATGCGATGAGCACGCAACTACTATTTGGACAAATCTCAAAGCTATCTGCAATTAACGGTATTAACGATGCATTCTTAATTGCAACGATACTTGCGGGTATTGCTTGGGTGTTATCGTTCTTCTTACCATCAGGCAATAAACCAAATAGAAAAGCAGGGAATTAATTTCCCTGCTTTTTTGTGTTTTTTATGTAGTTAGATATAAAAGATGATAACTAGTTACAGGGCACAATCCTGTTATAACCAAAATCGTCCCCATAGAACGAATACTTGATATTTGTCTGCCACTTATAATAGCTACTAGTCCAGCTAATGAGAAGAAGCACCAATATAAAGTTCCCGAAATTGGAACCATTCCCTCTAAATCTATTCCATAACCTATACAAATGATAGGAACAACGATAAGTGATATGCTAATTAAACCAGCTATAACGATAAGTGATTTTCGATATTTAATTCCGGCAGCAATTAAATAAATGCCAACGATGCCTTCACATAATAGCAAAATAGGGGCTAAGATAAGCCAAATAAATAAACCGGTAGATTCCATATGTAATAACTCCTTAATGAATAAAATATGAATCAGGCATGGACAATAGCTGCAAACAGTCCTATTGAGAAAATAATGAGTCCCATGTTGCGTATACTCTTAATTTTTGAATGTACCTCATTCAATCCTGCTAATAAACCAGCTAGAGAGAAAAGCATCCAATATAGGACAGGTGGAATGTGGAGAACGTTCTCTCCATTGATACCTTTGTTTAAAAAAAGTAAAAGGCATTATAACGAATGAAAAGCAAATAATCCCCATTAAGGTAACAAGTAATTTCCGATGTTTAATTTCTGTTACCATTAAAAAATACCACCAGCAATCCCGCATAGTAAGAGAAGTGGCGTAAAAAGCATCCAAATAATACTGAACATATGTAAACTCTTTTATGTGAATTAAGTTATATTTTACTACATGAGGTTTATTTTGGATATTATTAATAAAATCGAAAAATAGTTATTGGCGATTTGAAAAGCTAGAGGATAGTGTAACGAAAATTATACTGACGCCTGTTCTAACTTCCGGTGAAGAGGGAGAAAAGAAAACGAATTATCGAAAAGTGCTAACAGAAGAGGAGTTTGAAGTTGTTATAAAAGAGTGAAAGAGGTATCGTGATGATACCTCTTTTTAACTTAAGAATGCTAACATATTATTCATAATATGAAATAACATAGCTGGAATAATGGATTTTGTTTTTTTGCATAAAATAGCCATTAATAATCCCGTGAAGAAAGTAATTACCATTACTCCGAGTGAGTATGTATGAGCGATACCAAAGAAGAAACTTGTTAAGACTGCTGCAATCCAAAATGGAAAGCGTTCAGAGAAAAAGTGGAGTAAAAAACCACGGAAAATAAGTTCTTCAAAAATTGGGGTGAGTATCGCAAAGCCGATAAGTAATAATATTTGATACTGTTCAAATACGTCTAAGTTTAGTGCAGAAGCTTGTTGCTTTGTTGCGTCTTGGAACACATATTTTAAAAAGATATAATTGAGTACGATGCTTATAGCGAAGAAAAGAAGTAAGTATACGTATGTGCGCCATTCTTTCAGTGCTTTAAAATTAAAAGATTTTAATAGTAAATTTTTTGCGGGTTCGAATTTAAAAATGAAGAATAACAACACGGTTAGTTGTAATCCGATACTTGCAGTATTTGCAATAGATTCATACAGGGCAATTTGTTTTTTATTTTCGAGTCCGGCTGTATAAATTGTTAAGGGCATTGCGAGGAACACAGTAATGAGTCCAGTTCCGAAAAAAGCAAATAAAACGGAGCTAATGAATTGTCCCCATGACATAGAGTATTTCTGTTCATAAGGAAGTTGTGTAGTGGGTTGCATATGTAGAATCACCTCTTTATATTTGTATATATAATTGTAAGGTGTTTTCATTCTGGATGTAAGATTAAAATATTACATCCAGAATTGTATTTTAAGAAAAAATAAAAGAGGTATCACCCTATAGTGATGCCTCTTTCTCATTGATAACTATGTTCTGCCTTGTTATTTGATTTCGATTGCTCTATTTGCAATTCACGCTCTACCAATTGATCTAATTGCTGAATTGCTTTTAGTGCCTTTTCATAAGAAATCGTTCGGTAATGGTGTGCTCCGCCCGGTTCTTCATCGGCTTCATCTGCCCACTTAATAATGTTTTGTAGAGGTGTTCTTTCAAGTGATTGTTCTACTAGGAAAGAATCAGTATGCAATAGAATTGCAACAGAAATTTCTTTTGCTAGTTTTGGATGTTCTCCTAGTCTAATAAGCAACTTGTGAGCTCTTTCCGCTCCTTTAATTGCATGTATATCATTCTTTTTATATAAGTCATAGTCCCATTCGCCGCCTGTGTACCATGTATGATGTCCGATATCGTGAAGGAAACCGGCTTTTGTCGCAGCATCGACTGAGGCGTGATGCTTTTTGGCTAAGTGAAACGCATGGTAAGCGACAGCAATCGCGTGGACCATTCCAGAACGGTTCACATATTTTTGGGTAATGTGGTGTTTAAAAACTTGTTCAAGCGTAATACGTTGCATAAAACATTCACTCCTTTTATCTAATGATGTATATGAAGAAAAATCGATCGGTTTAAATGTATTTTGAACATTGTACTCCATCAATCAGCGTTAGTAAAGTAGAAATGTTTAGGAGAAGAAAAATTTTATAGACATAAAAGGTCACCTTAGTTTTTTCTAAGGTGACCTTTTATTGTTTATTTTTTTAATCCTTGTTCTAGTGTTTCTAACATTTCGTGCTTTTCATTTTCATCAGCGTTTTTCCAAATGACTTCGAATAAAACACCAAGACCTGGAAGCATTTTTTCTTCACCGCTTTGAATTGCATCGACAATCGTTTCTTGTAATTGATCTTGTGAATTTCCAGATACATTTGCTAATACAGCACCGCGTAAATTAAAACTCATTGCTTTCACCTCTTCTTCAGAATTGAAACTGACGTTAGTTTTTGTTCTTTTTTATGTAAATATGTATGAAAAATAGGCTATAATGATAAGACAAGAAGAGAGGGAAATACATATTATGAAAAACATTGATTCAGTACAAAATCCGCGTGTGAAGCAGTGGAAAAAGCTGCAGACGAAAAAAGAGCGCGATAAAAAAGGTTTATTTTTTGTAGAAGGATTCCACTTAGTTGAGGAAGCTTTAAAAGCAGGAGTTGTAACAGAACTTATCGTTTCTGATCAGACAGATCTTCCGAAAGATTGGACAGTTAATGATGTGGAAATGTATATCGTACCTGAAGCAATCGTAAAAATACTTCGTGAAACAGAAACGACGCAAGGTGTGTTTGCTGTTTGTGAGAAGCATGAGAAAGAAGTAGCTCTTACTGATGGGAAATTCCTTTTATTAGATGGCCTGCAAGACCCAGGTAATTTAGGAACAATTATTCGTACAGCTGATGCAGCTGGTATTCACGCCGTTGTGCTTGGAGAAGGTTGTGTTGATGTTTACAATAGTAAAGTACTCCGCTCTACACAAGGTTCTATTTTCCACTTACCAATTGTAAAAGGGAACTTAGAAGAATGGGTAGACAAGTTAAAAGAAAATAACGTTCCTGTATATGGAACAGCTCTTGAAAATGGAGTTCCGTATGGGGAAGTAACACCAGCTGGCAGTTTTGCATTAATTGTTGGAAATGAAGGAAATGGCGTACGCCAAGAAATTCTTGCAAAAACGGATCAAAACTTGTATATTCCGATTTACGGCGGGGCAGAATCATTAAATGTTGCGGTTGCAGCAGGGATTTTAACGTATTATTTACAAAGCCTGGTTGCGAACAAATAAAAAACTTCTTATAATAAGTTGAAGTATATTATATTAAAAGTTAAATAACGAAAAACGTTGATAGAGAAGAGTAACTTACAAAATCGCCATATAGGGAGAGAATGCCTTAGACTGAAAGCATTCTTATGGTAGACGGAAGTGAATTCACCTCTGGAGTTGACGCCAGGACCATGTATATGTAAAGGCGTTCCGGTCAGAATTGATCGTTATAAATAATGAGTGGGCAGACTTGTTCTGTCAATTTAGGGTGGTACCGCGAATTTACCTCGTCCCTTTTTGGGAGCGAGGTTTTTTTATTTTTAAAATTAGGAGGGTTCCAAATGGAAGCACGTTTAAAAGAGCTAAAGCAAAAAGCGTTAGAGCTTATTGAAGAAGCGAAAGAGCTAAAGGGCTTAAATGACGTACGCGTAGCGTATTTAGGGAAAAAAGGCCCAATTACAGAAGTATTACGCGGCATGGGAAAATTATCAGCGGAAGAGCGTCCACGTATGGGAGCATTAGTAAATGAAGTACGTGAAGCGATTCAAACGCGTCTAGATGACAAAATTGGTAACTTAGAAAAAGCAGTAATTGAAGCGAAATTAGCTACTGAAACAATTGATGTTACCTTGCCAGGTCGTCCTGTTGAAACAGGTTGTCACCATCCGTTAACAGCTGTTGTTGAACAAATTGAAGATGTATTCATCGGTATGGGTTATGAAGTAGCTGAAGGAACAGAAGTAGAAAAAGACTACTACAACTTCGAAGCATTAAACTTACCGAAAGATCATCCAGCACGTGATATGCAAGATACATTCTACATTACAGAAGAAACGTTACTACGTACGCATACATCTTCTGTGCAAGCACGCACGATGGAAAATAACAAAGAAAAAGGCCCAATCAAAATTATTTGTCCTGGTAAAGTGTATCGCCGCGATGACGATGATGCGACGCATTCACACCAATTCATGCAAATTGAAGGTCTTGTAATTGATAAAAACATTCGTATGAGTGACTTAAAAGGTACACTGCAAGTATTCGTGAAAAAGATGTTCGGTGAAGACCGTGAAATCCGTCTTCGTCCAAGTTTCTTCCCATTCACAGAGCCATCTGTAGAGATGGATATTTCGTGTATGATGTGTCACGGTAAAGGTTGTGGCACTTGTAAAGGAACTGGCTGGATTGAAATTTTAGGCGCAGGTATGGTTCACCCGAACGTACTTGAAATGGCTGGTTATGATTCAAAAGAATATCAAGGTTTCGCATTCGGTATGGGCGCAGAACGTATCGCAATGTTGAAATACGGCGTAGATGACATTCGTCATTTCTATACAAATGACGTACGTTTCTTACAACAATTCAAACGAGCGTAAGGGAAGGAGAGGATAAATATGTTCGTATCATATCGTTGGTTACAAGAGTATGTAGATATTAAAGATGTAACAGCACAAGAACTAGCAGACAAAATCACGAAAAGTGGTATTGAAGTAGAAGGTGTTGAAGTATTAAATAAAGGTGTAAAGGGTGTTGTAGTTGGTCACGTATTAGAGTGTGAAAAACACCCAGAAGCTGATAAGTTAAGCAAATGCTTAATCGATATCGGTGAAGAAGAACCAGTTCAAATTATTTGTGGTGCTGCTAACATTGCAAAAGGTTTAAAAGTACCAGTTGCAAAAGTTGGCGCTGTACTTCCTGGTAACTTCAAAATTAAAAAAGCAAAACTACGCGGTGAAGCTTCTCATGGTATGGTTTGTGCTCTTCAAGAGCTTGGCATTGATGGAAAGTTAGTTTCAAAAGAATACGCAGATGGTATCTTCATCTTCCCAAGTGACGCTGAAGTTGGTGCAGATGCACTTGAAATTTTAAACTTACATGATGAAGTACTTGAGCTTGGTTTAACACCAAACCGTGCAGATTGCTTAAACATGTTAGGTGTTGCATATGAAGTAGCTGCTATTTACGGCCGTGAAGTAAAACTTCCAGCTATCGACTTACAAGAAACAGCAGAAAAAACTTCTGACTACATTTCTGTAAGTGTAGAAGCGAAAGAAGAAAACCCATTATATATTGCAAAAATGGTGAAGAACGTAAAGATTGGTCCATCACCAATGTGGATGCAAACGCGCCTTATGGCAGCTGGCATTCGTCCAATTAGCAATGTAGTTGATATTACAAACTACATTTTAATGGAATACGGTCAACCGTTACATGCATTCGATTACGATAAATTAGGTTCAAAAGAAATCGTTGTTCGTCTTGCAAAAGAAGGCGAAAAAATTGAAACGTTAGATGATCAAGAGCGTACGTTACAAGAACATCATCTTGTAATTACAAACGGCACAAAAGCTTTAGCGGTTGCTGGTGTAATGGGCGGAGCTGATTCTGAAGTTACAAATGAGACGGTAAACGTTTTAATCGAGTCTGCATACTTTGCAGGTCAAACAGTGCGCCGTACATCAAAAGACTTAGGTCTTCGCAGTGAATCAAGTGCACGTTTTGAAAAAGGAATCGATCCAACACGTACGTTTGAAGCAATTCAACACGCAGCTGCTTTAATGGCGAAATATGCTGGCGGAGAAGCACTTGAAGGTGTAGTAGAAGCTGATAACTTACAAGTACAAGAGCGTACAGTATCTGTTACGGCTGAAAAAGTAAACCGTGTATTAGGTACAGATATTTCTGCAAGTGAAATGGGTACAATGTTCACAAACTTGAAATTCCCATTCACAGAAGTAGAAGGAACATTCCATGTAAATGTACCAGCACGTCGTCCTGATATTACAATTTCAGAAGACCTAGTAGAAGAAGTGGGCCGTCTGTATGGGTATGATCACATTCCAGTTACATTACCTTCTGGAACGATGACACGTGGTAAATTAACATCAGCACAAACGAAACGTCGTAAAGTACGTCGCTTCTTAGAAGGTGCTGGTTTATATGAAGCAATCACATATTCATTAACAAGCGCTGACAAAGCGAAACAATATATGGTTGAGCCGAACGAAAAAGCTCCTGTAAACCTTGCGCTTCCAATGAGTGAAGAGCGTAGCCAACTTCGTTTAAGCTTAGTGCCACAATTGTTAGAAGCAGTTTCATACAACGTTGCACGTAAAAACGACAGCGTTGCTTTATACGAAGTAGGTTCTATCTTCTTACCGACAGAAGAAGGAGAACTTCCGAAAGAAGAACAACATCTTGCAGGTGTTATGACAGGCCTTGCTCTTCACCATGCATGGCAAGGTGAGAAGAAAGTAGTAGACTTCTTCGTTATGAAAGGTGTGCTAGAAGGATTATTCGACGTACTTGGCGTTGCAAACCAAATCGCATACGCACCAGCAAAACGTGAAGGTATGCACCCAGGTCGTACAGCTGACATCGTATTAGATGGGGAAGTAATTGGTTTCATCGGTCAATTGCACCCTGAAGCAGAAAAACAATTAGATGTGAAAAATACATTCGTATTCGAACTATCTCTTGTAAAAGTATTCGGTGCAGACGTGGAAGAAACTTACTACGCAGCAATTCCACGTTTCCCATCTATGACACGTGATATGGCTGTTGTTGTAACGAAAGAAACAAAAGCTGGCGAAATGAAGCAAGTCATTGCTGAAGCTGGTGGAGAACTTCTGAAAGACGTAACACTATTCGACTTATACGAAGGTGAAAAAATGGAAGAAGGCAAGAAATCACTTGCATTCTCTATGACTTACTTCGATGCAGAACGTACGTTAACAGACGAAGAGGTAACAGAAGCACATAACCGTGTATTAACAACGGTAGAAGAGAAATTTGGTGCGGAGTTACGTAAGTAATAAGAAATTGCCGGATCTATTCCGGCAATTTTTTTTATGATGCGATTGTCGATATATTATAAAAATTGCCGATATATTTGAAGTTACGGTCGATATATTGCGAAAATCGCTGATATATTTTCTGGTGTCTTGCATCTTTCCCTCGAATGTAGTACATTAATTTTAGTTTAACAAAATGAAAGACGATGATAAGGAAAAGTAGTATATACTATAATCCATAGCGAGTCAGGGACGGTGAGAGCCTGATGAGGCGGTATATGTGAAGAACACCTTGGAGTTGCTAACCGAAATTGAAACTTGTATTCAAGAGTAGACTTAGACGGGAATCCGGCCTGTTACAAACCGGGAAGTATGTATTACATACGAGTTAAAGTTGGTCTTTATGACAAATTGGGTGGTACCGCGAAGTTTAACCTTTCGTCCCTTTATGGATGAAAGGTTTTTTTGTATTTAAATATATCAGCAAAGGAGAATTTCACTATGGAAAACACATTAGTAAAAAGTCTGTATAGAGATACAGAAAAGTATGCAGATCAAACAGTACAAGTATCAGGGTGGATTCGTAACTTACGTGATTCAAAAGCATTTGGTTTCATCGAATTAAACGACGGTAGCTTCTTCAAAAGCGTTCAAATCGTATTCGATACTGAATTAGAGAACTTCAAAGAAATTGCAAAACTTCCACTTAGCTCTTCAGTTAAAGTAGAAGGTAAAGTAATTGCAACGCCTGGAGCAAAGCAACCATTTGAAATTAAAGCAGAAAAAATTGATATCGAGGGCTTATCAGATTCTGATTACCCACTTCAAAAGAAGCGTCATACGTTTGAATACTTACGTACAATCGCTCACTTACGCCCAAGAACAAATGCATTCTCTGCAACGTTCCGCGTACGTTCTATCGCAGCATTTGCGATTCACCAATTCTTCCAAGAGCGTGGATTCGTACATGTTCACACACCAATCATCACTGGTAGTGATACAGAAGGTGCTGGCGAAATGTTCCGCGTAACAACGCAAGATTTAAACAACGTATCAAAAGGTGAAGATGGACAAGTTGATGAATCAAAAGACTTCTTCGGTAAAGAAACAAACTTAACAGTAAGTGGACAGCTGAACGCTGAAGCTTATGCATTAGCATTCCGTGATGTATACACATTCGGACCTACATTCCGTGCGGAGAACTCAAACACAACTCGCCATGCAGCTGAGTTCTGGATGGTTGAGCCTGAGATTGCATTTGCTGAATTAGGCGATGTAATGGATCTTACAGAAGATATGCTGAAATATGCAATGAAATATGTATTAGAACATGCACCAGAAGAAATGGACTTCTTCAACAGCTTCGTTGATAAAACAGTTCTAGAGCGCATGAACAATGTGATTAACTCTGACTTCGGTCGTATCACTTATACAGAAGCAATTAAAGTACTTCAAGAATCAGGTGCTGACTTTAAATACCCAGTAGAATGGGGTATTGACTTACAAACAGAGCATGAAAGATACTTATCAGAAGAAATCTTCAAACGCCCTGTATTCGTAACAGACTATCCAAAAGACATTAAAGCGTTCTATATGCGTATGAATGAAGACGGTAAAACAGTAGCTGCTACTGACCTTCTAGTTCCTGGCATCGGCGAATTAATCGGCGGAAGTCAACGTGAAGAAAGAATGGACGTTTTAGTAGACAGAATTAAAGAATTAGGTATGAACGAAGAGGACTACTGGTGGTACTTAGAACTTAGAAAATACGGCGGTACAAAACACGCTGGATTCGGTCTAGGTTTCGAGCGCTTCCTAATGTACATCACTGGTATGGCTAACATCCGTGACGTAATTCCATTCCCAAGAACTCCAGGTTCTTCTGAGTTTTAAGATATAAAAAAGCGAGAGCAACTGCTCTCGCTTTTTTTATTGAGAAAGGTTGTAATTGCAACCTGAACTTTATAAAGTATTTCACGACTAGAAAAGATGTTGTTCATAGTTCAATTCCCACTTCATATATAAGTAAAACGAATGCGACATTTATATAGGGAAGGGGTTTTTATACAATGGGGGAAATCCCAAGTCATACAAAGTGGACATTGCGTGACAAGTATATAGTAATCACTGGTGCAACAAGTAGTATTGGATTAGCGGCAGCTAAGGTGTTTGCAAAAAGCGGTGCTAAGCTAGGAATCATTGCACGTAATGAAGCAAAAGCGAATGATGTTATGACTCAACTTGAAAATATAACGGATGGGAATGCAGTGGTAGATATATTTTTCGCTGATATGTCTTCCCAACAATCTATACGCCAGGTAGCTACCAATATTTTAGAAAGATGTCCGAGAATTGATATATTAGTAAATAATGCGGGTGCTTTATTTCAAACAAGGCAAATTACAGAGGACGGTTTGGAGATGACCTGGGCGGTAAACCATTTAGGTCCATTCTTACTTACAGATTTGTTGTTGGAGCGTTTAAAAGAAAGTGCTCCTGCTCGCGTCATTACCACTGCATCTCACGGTCACAAAATGGCTGAAAAGGGAATTGATTTCGATGATCTAGATGCAGAACAACTGTATCGCGGTATTAAGAAGTTCATGGGCGGTCCTACAATGCGTTATGCACAAACAAAACTAGCTAACATTTTATTCACCTCTGAATTGGGACAGCGGTTGGAGGGAACGGGTGTTAGTGCTTATAGCTTTGACCCGGGGCTAGTGAATACGAATTTTAACCAGGATAATGGTCTAGCTGCTCGCTTAACTATGGCAGCAATGAAACCTTTCTCCCGTACGCCGGAGAAAGGTGCTGAAACTTTAGTATGGCTAGCAGAATCAACTGGATTTACTAATCAGAGTGGTTATTACTATGCCGATAAACAAGTAGGGGAAATGTCTGAAGCTGCCTTGGATAAGGATGCAGCAAAGCGTCTATGGGACATAAGCGAAAACCAAACACGAGAGTAAAAGAGTAGCGAGTATATGTTCAGATTATTATGTTGAATAGTTTTTTACCCTTAAGTAAAAAGTAACCTTGGGGGTGAGTGCAATGAGTAAAAAAGTGAAAAAAGACCATTCAAGATCAATCCTAGGTTCTCCAGAAGTGGAAGGACAAGGGACAACAACACATGAAACTGGTTCTCATAAAGTATCTTCATCAAATAAGAAGCAGAAACGAAGCTAATATAAAAAAGGGAGAGTCTTGGCGGCTCTCCTTTTTTATAGGGGAATTACTAAAAATGAGTTAATTTAGCGATATAGTTAGGAGAGGAAAATAGTAAATGCAATTACATTGAATCGAGAACACATGAAACAAAAAACAGGAGTTTGTAAGCCCCTGTTTTTGTCGATACTATTTCAATAAGCGAAACGCTTTCTCTGTATTAGCAAAATGCAGTTTTACAAACTCAGGTAATCTTTCTTTACCTACTTTTTGAATTAATTTAGCAGCGGCGATATCAACTTGTTTACCAGCACCTTTTGGAAGTGGCATACCAGCTTTTTTACTTAGTTCGTCAAATTGTTTTACGAATGAGTAACGAGCTAAAATGGAAGCGGCGGCAACAGCTAAATGAACACTTTCACCTTTCGTAGCGAAGTAAACATTTTCACGCTGTACCTGTTTTTGTTTTGCTAAATACTTATAGTATGTATCAGGTTGCGTAAATTGGTCGATTAAGATGCCTTCTGGTGTTGTAGGAGCAATTTTCGCTAATAAGTTTGTAATGGCTTTATTGTGTAGTAAAGCTTTTAGCTTACCTTGATTATTTCCTTTATCAAATAGCTCGTTATATTTTTCATTATGAAGAACGAGAGAGCTGTAAGGAACAACGTGAAGTAGTTGTTTTGCAATAGCGGTAATTTGAGCATCGTTTAAGTTTTTGGAGTCTTTTACACCAAGTTCTTTTAAAAGTGGAATTTGTTTTGCGTCCACATATACAGCAACTACTGTCATCGGTCCGAAGTAATCACCAGTACCTACTTCATCTGATCCTGCTATAGACATTGTACCGATGGAAGCAGGCGGTGCAAAACGATGAGAATCGACCGATTTTTTTACAGTTGTTTTCGGTGTTTGAGAGACAGTTTGCCAACGAGAAGCTTCTGCTTCAGCACGTCCACCTTGGAACATTACTTTTCCAGATTTATATGCTGTAATCGTGCAAGATGGCACCTTTGCCATAAAGATACCGCCTTGCGGAATTTTTGAGCTAAGTGCTTGTTTATATTGTTGTTTCATGTCTTCAATTACTGTAGAACTTGTTTGTATTACGATAGAATTTGACAAAATGGTCGCTCCTTTTTTATATTGTTATTTTTATCATATCGGATTGTTCTTTCTGTTTCCATATTATGATGGTTCATGGTATGATAAACTTTAGGATTCTGTACGTGATTGGAGGCCGGTGAGTTGTCACAACAAAAGGGAAATAAAAGTCGAATTAATGTAGAAATATATGGCCAACAGTATTCAGTTGTTGGCGATGAAAGTACAAGTCATATCCGCATGGTAGCAGCGATTGTGGATGATAAAATGCGCGAACTCAATGCCAAGAATCCTTCGCTTGATACGAGTAGACTAGCGGTATTGACGGCGGTAAACGTCATACACGATTACATAAAATTAAAAGAAGAACATGAGAAGTTGAAAGAAAGTATGACAAAAAAAGGAATGGAATAAACATGATTGATATTATTATCATTTTACTGCTTGTTATGGGATTTTTCCTCGGATTACGCAGAGGTTTTATCTTACAACTTGTAAAGTTAACAAGCTTTATTGTCGCATACCTTGTTGCATACTGGTACTGTAAAGATTTAGCGCCAGCACTTGCGAAATTTATTCCGTATCCATTTGATAAAAATGTATCTGTTCCAGAATGGATTGATGCAAATAATATTGAGACAGTATTTTATCAAGCAATTGCGTTTATCGTATTATTTATTATTACAAAAATCGCACTTTCATTACTTGGTAATTTGTTAAATATGTTTGCAGAAATACCGGTGTTAAAGCAAGTAAATGCGTTTGCGGGGGCAATCCTCGGATTTTTAGAAGTATATATTATTTTGTTTGTTTTAATTATTGTTGGAAATATTCTTCCGATTGAACAAATACAAACACCATTACAAAAATCATCAATTAGCAAAATAATTGTAGACGATACACCGATTCTCTCTGAAAAGGTGAAGGAGCTATGGCAGACAGGTAGCAGAGTATAACTTCTCTTTTTTCGGAAAGAGAAGTTTTTTCTATGAAAGAAAGGCGGAGCAATGATGAAAGTAAATAAAAAACAAGTTATTAAATTACTAGAGACAATCGGGCTTTTTATGGAACTAAAGGGTGCGAATCCATTTAAAATATCTGCATTTCGTAAAGCAGCAGCAGCACTAGAAAGTGATGATCGTAGTCTTTCTGAAATTGAAGATTTCACAAAGATTCCAGGTATCGGAAAAGGAACGGCAGCAGTTATTCAAGAATATATAGAATCGGGAACATCTGAAGTATTACAAGAACTTGAAAAAGAAGTGCCAAGCAGTTTGTTACCGTTATTAAAACTTCCAGGCCTTGGTGGTAAAAAGGTAGCTAAGTTATACAAAGAACTTGGTGTTGTGGATATGGAATCGTTAAAAGCTGTTTGTGAGGAAAATAAAGTACAAGCTTTAGCAGGTTTCGGTAAGAAAACAGAAGAGAAGATATTAGAAGCAATTGATCAAGTAGGATCTCGTCCAGAACGTTTACCGATTGCGATGGTATTACCTATTGCCGGGGAAATAGAGGAGAAGTTGTCGAATATTGCTGAAGTAATTCGTTTTTCTCGCGCTGGTAGCTTACGCCGTGTTCGTGAGACAGTGAAGGATTTAGATTTCATTATTGCAACGACAGAACCAGCAGCAGTACGTGAACATTTATTGCAATTCGATAATATGATTGAAGTAATTGCAAGTGGAGATACGAAAGTTTCTGTTCGTCTTCAATACGAATATGATATTTCAATCGATTTCCGTTTAGTAAAACCAGAAGAGTTTATTACAACGCTTCACCATTTCACAGGATCAAAAGACCATAACGTAAAAATGCGCCAAATTGCAAAAGATAAAGGCGAAAAAATTAGTGAGTATGGTGTAGAGAACTTGGAAACAGGTGAAGTAAAAACATTCGAGACTGAAGAAGAATTTTTTGCTCATTTCGGTCTTCCATTTATCCCACCAGAAGTGCGTGAAGATGGAAAAGAAATTGAATTAATTAAAGAGTATCCAAACTTAATTCAGTTTTCTGATATACAAGGTGATTTACATATGCATACAACGTGGAGTGACGGTGCTTTTTCTATTGAAGAAATGGTACAGGCATGTCGTGCCCGTGGATATAAGTTTATGGCGATTACTGATCACTCACAATACTTGAAAGTAGCGAACGGTTTAACGAAAGAGCGTCTTCGTGAACAAGCGAAAGAAATTGAACGTATGAATGAAAAGTATCCAGACATTACAATTTTACGCGGAATTGAAATGGACATTTTACCGGATGCATCACTTGATTTTGATGATGAAGTATTAGCAGAATTAGATTATGTTATTGGAGCTATCCACTCTAGCTTCTCACAAGACCGTGAAACGATTATGAAGCGTCTTCGCGCTGCACTTGAGAATAAACATGTTACAATGATTGCTCACCCGACAGGACGCCTTCTTGGACGTCGCGAGGGTTACGATGTAGACACAGATTTATTAATTGAACTCGCAAAAGAAACAAATACAGTTTTAGAATTAAATGCAAATCCAAACCGTCTAGATTTAAGCGCGAAATTATTAAAACAAGCACAAGATGCTGGTGTAAAAGTAGCGATTAATACGGATGCTCATACACTTGAAATGTTAGAAGACATGGAAACAGGTGTAGCAGCAGCACGTAAAGGTTGGGTTCAAAAAGATAACGTGATTAACACGTGGGATATTGAACGTTTATTAGACTATATTAAACGTAATAAGTAACACAAGGGGGACCTGCAACATGTTAGAAAGAACGTTGCGTGTATTAGAATACAATAAAGTAAAAGAACAATTACTTGAACATACAGCCTCTTCACTTGGTCGTGACAAAGTGAAGAATTTAGTACCGAGCACTGATTTTGAAGAAATTGTAGAACTACAAGATACGACGGATGAAGCGGCGAAAGTCATTCGTTTAAAAGGGAGTGCGCCATTAGGTGGTATTACTGATGTTCGCTCAAATGTGAAGCGTGCAAAAATCGGAAGTATGTTAAGCCCAAATGAACTACTTGATATTGCAAATACGATGTATGGTAGTCGCAATATGAAACGTTTTATCGAAGATATGGTTGATAATGGTGTCGAGCTTCCGATTTTAGAAACTCACGTCGCTCAAATTGTATCTTTATATGACTTAGAAAAGAAAATTACAAATTGTATCGGTGATGGCGGTGAAGTAGTCGATAGCGCAAGTGATAAACTACGTGGTATTCGTAACCAAATTCGTACTGCGGAAAGCCGTATTCGTGAAAAGTTAGAGAATATGACGCGTTCTTCAAACGCACAAAAGATGTTATCTGATGCGATTGTAACGATCCGTAACGAACGTTACGTAATCCCGGTAAAACAAGAATACCGCGGTGTATATGGTGGTATTGTTCACGATCAATCTGCTTCTGGACAAACGTTATTTATTGAACCACAAGTAATTGTAGAATTAAATAACGCACTTCAAGAAGCACGTGTGAAAGAAAAACAAGAAATCGAACGCATCTTATTAATGTTAACAGAAGAAGTAGCAGTAGAAGCTGACATTGTTTTGTCTAACGTAGAAGTAGTTGCAAATCTTGACTTCATTTTTGCAAAAGCTTTTTATGCGAAGCGAATTAAAGCAACGAAGCCAATCGTAAATAACGAGCGCTACATGGATTTAAGACAAGCGCGTCATCCGCTTATTGATCCGGAAATTATTGTGCCAAATAACATTATGCTCGGTAAAGATTTCACAACAATTGTAATTACAGGACCGAATACAGGTGGTAAAACAGTTACGCTGAAAACGGTTGGTATTTGTGTATTAATGGCGCAATCTGGTCTTCATATTCCAGTAATGGATGAGTCAGAGATTTGTGTATTTAAAAATATTTTCGCTGATATCGGTGATGAGCAATCGATTGAACAAAGTTTAAGTACGTTCTCCTCACATATGGTGAACATTGTAGATATTTTAGAAAAAGCTGATTTTGAAAGCTTAGTTTTATTCGATGAATTAGGTGCTGGAACAGACCCGCAAGAAGGGGCTGCACTAGCAATTTCAATTTTAGATGAAGTATGTAATCGTGGTGCTCGCGTTGTTGCAACGACGCATTACCCGGAATTAAAAGCATACGGATATAACCGTGAGCAAGTTATTAATGCGAGTGTTGAGTTCGATGTGAACACATTAAGCCCAACGTATAAATTATTAATCGGTGTACCAGGACGTAGTAACGCCTTTGAAATTTCGAAGCGCCTTGGATTATCTGATCGCGTTATTGATCAAGCGCGTAACCATATTAGTACGGATACAAATAAAATTGAAAATATGATTGCGAAGTTAGAAGAAAGTCAAAAGAACGCAGAGCGTGACTGGAACGAAGCAGAAGCGCTTCGTAAGCAATCTGAAAAACTTCATCGCGAATTACAGCGTCAAATTATTGAATTTAACGAAGAGCGTGATGAAAAATTGTTAAAAGCGCAAAAAGAAGGGGAAGAAAAAGTCGAAGCTGCGAAGAAAGAAGCAGAGGGCATTATTCACGAACTTCGTCAATTGCGCAAAGCGCAGCTTGTAAACGTGAAAGATCACGAGCTTATTGAAGCGAAGAGCCGTCTAGAAGGTGCAGCGCCAGAGCTTGTGAAGAAACAAAAAGTGAATGTGAAAAACACAGCGCCAAAACAACAATTACGTGCAGGCGATGAAGTAAAAGTATTAACGTTCGGTCAAAAAGGTCAATTACTTGAAAAAGTAAGTGATACAGAGTGGAGCGTACAAATTGGTATTTTGAAGATGAAAGTGAAAGAATCCAATATGGAATACATTAATACACCGAAGCAAACAGAGAAAAAAGCAGTCGCAAGTGTGAAGGGTAGAGATTATCATGTGTCGTTAGAGCTTGACCTTCGCGGTGAGCGTTATGAAGATGCAATGATGCGCGTTGAAAAATATTTAGACGATGCACAGCTTGCAAGCTATCCTCGTGTGTCAATCATTCACGGTAAAGGAACAGGAGCGCTTCGCCAAGGTGTACAAGATTACTTGAAAAAACATCGCGGCGTGAAAAACTACCGTTACGGTGACATGGGCGAGGGAGGCCTAGGCGTAACAGTTGTCGAATTAAAATAGCAAACAACGAAACAAAGGGGAAACCATTATATGTTTATGGACAAACTTGCAAAAGCATTGTTAGCTTGTTGTGGAATATTTTTGGTGATTGGGGTTATTTATTTAGTTGTTTTTGCGAAGTGAAGGAGCGTCAATCGTGGCATAATGATATTGCCATAGATTGACGCTTTTAATATACGAAAAGGAACAAAATATGAAAATCAACCAATGCATAAGCGAAGCAAAATCCTGCTCAAGACGCGAAACAGATCGTCTTATTAAAGCTGGACGCGTGGCTATTAACGGCGAAATTTGTACGCACGGTGCTCTCGTGAGCGATGATGATGTTGTAACGATTGATGGGCAGGTTATTGCAAAAGAAGAGAAAGAAAAGGTGTATATCGCTTTTCATAAACCAGTTGGAATTACTTGTACAGCAGCCGATCATATTGAAGATAATATTATTGATTATATCAATTACCCAGAGCGAATCTTTCCCGTTGGACGATTAGATAAAGCATCGGAAGGACTTATTTTATTAACGAATGATGGCGCGATTGCGAATCAAATTTTACACGGAGATCACGAGCATGAGAAAGAATACGTTGTGACGGTAGATAAACCTTTTACAGATTGGTTTATTGATGAGATGTCCAGCGGTGTAAAGATTAAAGATGGAATGACGAAGCCATGCAAAGTGACGAGAGTCGGCCAATCTACATTTCGCATCGTTTTAACACAAGGAATGAACAGGCAAATTCGTAGAATGAGCCGTGCTTTCGGGTTTACTGTAACAAAGCTAAAGCGAGTGCGCATTATGAATATAGAATTACATGAGCTTGAAGTGGGAAAGTGGCGGAGCGTTACAGCTGAAGAGTTAGAAATTTTAATAGGGCAGTTATAGGGAGGAAAAATTTTCTCCCTATATTTTTTTGTCAGAAAAAATAAAACTATTGATTTTTTAAAAAATAGCCCATATAATAAAAAACAACAAGTTTCGACAAGATATTTTATAAAAGTAATGATGAGGACATGAGTTGTTTTCTACGATTCTCAGAGAGGGAAGCCTTAGGCTGTGAGCTTCCTAATACGAAAAGACAATCTTACCACCTCTAAACTTCAAGAGTGAACTGCATGCATGATGCATTGTAATTCTTGGCGGATAAAACCGTTATCAATTTACACGAGCTATAAAATGAGCTTATTTCGTTATAAATTCATTTTATTAGAATAAGGGTGGAACCACGATTTCAACACTCGTCCCTTTGTTAGGGACGGGTGTTTTTTGCGTTCTTTTACGGGGAAGTATGCTTGAAAGAGGAGATGTGACGGATTTTAATTCAGAATATTTTGTTAATTAATTATTTAGGAGGTTAGTAGAAATGAAATCATCTTTAAAATTTTCTGAGATGTTTGCAATAAGTTTAATGTTATTTGCACTATTTTTCGGTGCAGGTAATATGATTTTTCCACCAGCGTTAGGACAAGGTGCTGGAACAGATGTATGGATCGCGTTATTTGGTTTTATCGTAACAGGTGTTGGATTGCCTTTATTAGGGGTAATCGTTATAGCTCTAAAGGGAGATATTAATGAGCTAGCAGGACGTGTGCATCCTATCTTCGCACTTGTTTTTATCACTGCAATTTATTTATGCTTAGGCGTATTCGTAAGCGTTCCGCGTACAGGGACAGTTGCTTATGAAATGAGTGTTGCACCATTTTTACCAAGTGAGATAGCTAGCCAATCCTATCCACTTGTTATCTTTACATTTATTTTCTTTGCGGTAACTTTCTATTTAGCTTTAAATCCTTCAAAATTAGTGGGACGCATCGGTAAAGTGTTAACTCCAATTTTATTAGCTGTTATTGCAATTATTGTAGGTAAAGCACTTATTACACCAATTGGAGAATTTGGTTCACCGACAGAAGCGTATAGTGCTCCTCTTTTCAAAGGTTTTATTGACGGATATTTAACTTTAGATGGACTGGCAGCACTTGTTTTCGGAAATGTTGTCATTAATGCTTTAAAAGCAAAAGGTGTTACAAATAAGAATAGCATTGCGAAAGTAACAATCTTTGCAGGATTTATTGCAGCACTTGGTTTACTACTTGTGTATTTAGCGCTTGCGTATCTTGGAGCTTCTAGTGTATCGCTTGGAATGGGCGCAAACGGAGGCATTATTTTAACAAACGTTGTAAATCATTTATTTGGTAGTTACGGAACATTATTACTAGGTATCGCAATTACAGCAGCATGTTTAACAACTTCTGTAGGTATTGTTGCAGCTTGTGGAGAATATTTCTCTTCCTTATTACCAAAGCTTTCATATCAAAAAGTCGTTTTCATTTTCTGTGTACTAGCATTTATGGTAGCCAATCTTGGTTTAACGCAGTTAAACGCATTAGCATTACCAATCTTAATCGCCATTTATCCAATTGGAATCGTTCTTATCGTATTATCACTTGTTGAAAACTACGCTCGTCTTCCATTAGCGATGTATGTGGGTGGTATTGTAGGAGCGTTCGCAATTAGTTTCTTTGATGGATTACACAATGCAAATCTTCAAATTGCAGCATTAGCACCTATTCTAAATAAGATTCCATTATATAGTGTAGGAATTGGTTGGTTAGTTCCAGGCATAATCGGTATAGGATTTGGTTATATAGTTTCTAAGTTTCAAAAGCAGGAAATTGCTGTAGAAAAATAGAGAAAAGAGGCTTTCTATAATAGAAAGTCTCTTTTTTTATAGAAAAAGTTGTACATAGAGAAATTTAGATATTAAAAAATTTATACGTAATATAGTTGACAAAAAATTTATGAGTAGGCTAAGATTGACTTAGTTGTGGAAATATTGGAAGGGAAGTGAAGGAAAGGGGTTTCTATAACTATAGTGTTGTTATGGGAAGAGGTGAAAGAAGAGGAAAAGGGATAGTTTATTTTTTTTGATTTATATTGAGAATGATAATCAATTAATAAGTTTTATAATTTTTTCTCAGTTTCTATGCCTTCGTATAAGGAATAGGGTGAGATATTATTTTTAATATTCAATGAGAATGATAATCAATAATACTTATGTTACATAAAAGAATGCTAATTAAATATAGGTGGAAAAGGTTATTTTTTTCTTATAAATTGAGAATAATTATCATTTTCAAAAAATGAAATGCAAGATAAACAAGGAGGAAACAAGAAAAATGA
Organism: Bacillus cereus group sp. N11; assembly: GCF_016483605.1. Classification (NCBI taxonomy): domain Bacteria; kingdom Bacillati; phylum Bacillota; class Bacilli; order Caryophanales; family Bacillaceae; genus Bacillus; species Bacillus cereus group sp. N11. The sequence goes on along the minus strand of NZ_JAEHBN010000005.1, from coordinate 2,247 downwards.
AAAAGTTTTCTGTATTACCCGCTTTTATTATGACATTTGTATGTATGCTAGCTTTTCTTGTAGTGCCGTTCGGACAAGCTTCAGCAAAATTAGCTGACGGTACGTATGATATTAACTACGTAATACAAAAAGCGGAAAACGAGTCAGCTTCAATGGCAAATGATTATTTTGAAAAGCCAGCTAAGTTAGTTGTAAAAAATGGTGAGATGAAAGTTCAAGTTCCAATGAACCATAGTGCTTGGATTACAGAATTTAAAGCACCGGAGAATGGAAATTTTGTTGATGCAAAAGTAGTGAGTAAGGACGAAGCGGCTGATAAAAGAACGGTTGAATTTAAAGTTGATGATCTATCAAAGCCGTTGGGAGTAAAAATTCATGTTGTTGTACCAAGTGCAAACTATGACCACCACTATACAATTCGTTTTGCGTTTGATGCAAATGTAAAAGCTGTAGGTGGCGATAACGGTGTAGTTGCTGCAACAAAAAATAATGACCAAGCGAAAACAGATACACAAGTAAAAGAAGAAAAAACGAAAGTAGAGAATAAAGAAGCGAATAAAGAAACAAATGAGAGTAGAAAAGCTGAGAAAACAGATAATCCAAAAACAGGAGACGAAGCACGTATCGGATTCTTTGCAGCGTTACTTCTTGTTTCAGGTGTTTTCTTAATTCGTAAAGTGAAGCTAAACAAATAAATATTTCAAAGGGTGATGAATATATGTTTAAACAATTTAAAATGATTATTGCCGTATTTGCTGTTTTATTTACGTTTATCGCAACACTAGGTTCACAAGATGCAAAGGCTGCTACAAAACTAGCTGATGGGAAATATAATATTGCTTTTACTGTATGGAAAGGCGATAAAGATGAATCATCTAGAATGAATAGTTATTTTGAAAGCCCAGCAACATTAACAGTTAAAAATGGAAAACAATATGTTTCATTTAAAGTGAAAGATAGTTCTTCTATTAAAAGTTTCCAAGTAGAAAAAGATGGTCAATTTATAGAAACAACCGTGTTAAGTGAAAACAAAACAGATAATACTAGAGTTGTAGAGTTTGAAGTTGCTGACTTGTCAAAAAAACTAAACGGCAAGGTGAAAATTAATATCCCAATTATTAAATACAATGCTTCATATGATATTCGCTTTGTATTTGATGGGAACGGTGTTAAATAATTAATTTTTTATAAAGGAGCGTTATTTCATTGAACAAGTATCTTAAGATTGTTGTTGCAATGTGTCTAATGATATTTACATTCGTATCAACATTACAACCACTTGCAGTTCAAGCAGCTACCAAGTTAGCTGACGGTGAATATTCAATTGGCTTCAAAGTTTTAAAAGATACATCAGATGAAGAATCGATGATGAATCAATATTCAGTAAGCCCGGGAACTTTAAAAGTGAAGGATGGGAAAAAGAAAGTATCCTTTACATTAACGAATAGTTCATGGATTACGAAGTTTGAAACAGAAAAAGCAGGCCAACTTGTTGAGACAAATGTAATTAGTGAAGATAAAGAAAAAGATACAAGAGTAGTAGAATTTGATGTGGAAGATGTAGAGAAGGTATTAAATGCAAAAGTAAAAGTAGATATTGATTTTTTAAATTATCATCATGACTATGATGTGCGCATTGTCTTTGATCAAAATAGTATTAAACCCGTTCATGTAGAAAAGCCAAATGAAAAAGAGGACCCAGCTAATCAGCCAGATCCAAATGAAAAACCTGATCCGAGTCAGAAGCCCGACCAAAAGCTTGACCTAGATCAACAACCAAATTCTAACACAATTACAGATGGTGAGTACAGCATTCCATTTAAAGTGTTCAAAGTTCAAACAGATGAAGAATCCAAGATGAATAGTTACATGGTAAATCCAGGAGTATTAAAAGTAGAAAATGGTAAGAAAAAAGCCGTTATAACACTAAAAAGTAGCTCATTAATTAAAAATTTCCAAACGGAAAAAGATGGTGCATTTGTTGATGCAAAAGTAGTGAGTGAGGATAAGGAAAAAGATACAAGAGTAGTAGAGTTTGAAGTAAACGATTTATCTAAAAGACTAAATACAAAAGTATTTATCGAAATGGCATCAAGAAATTATAAGCAAACGCATGATGTACAACTTTTATTTGAACAAGATAAACTTGAAAAAATTAAAAATGAAGAGAAAAAACCAGAAGTAGAAAAACCAGAAGTAGAAAAACCAGAAGTAGAAAAACCAGAAGTAGAAAAACCAGAAGTAGAA